>JANNJZ010000010.1:0-8707 GCA_031396065.1 Pyrinomonadaceae bacterium
TGCCAGCGCGTCGTCGAGATTCGTAATGCCGCAGATTTTCACTGCATGAGCCAAAACGCGGGTTGAGAGTTCAATCGAGACAACGTCCCAGCCTGAAAGGCTGAAAGATAGTAGCCGGTGGTCGGAGCATGGCGCAGACCACCGGTCAGCGCTCGAGAATAATTCCACACCCCGAAGGGGTGTCAGAAAAAGAGTAGCACCCCTCCAGGGTGCGAAGATGTTGGGGGCGTTTCCGGTGGTCTGCGCTACGCTGCGACCACCGGCTACTATCTGACAGCCCTCCGGGGCTGAAATCCGCTCGCTGATTGATGAATTGGTTTGAATACTTGGTGGCGTTGAGGAAGAGGAAACCCGTGGTTCGCGTGAAAATCTGCGGCATTACGAATCTCGACGACGCGCTGGCAAGTGTCGACGCCGGCGCGGACGTGCTGGGCTTTAACTTTTATCAGCAGAGCCCGCGCTATGTCGAAACATCTGTCGCGCGACGCATCATCGAGCAACTACCGGCGGCGGTCCTAAGTGTTGGCGTCTTTGTGAATTTGCCAGATGCGCAGCAAGTGCGGCGGACGGCGGAAGCCGCCGGGGTGCAGGCAGTACAACTCCACGGTGACGAGTCGCCGACATACTGTAGAGAGTTGAAAGACCTTTTCGTTGTCAAAGCTTTGCGCGTGGACAGCGATTTTCGGCCGGAGCAAGCGGCGTTATTTGAAACGGAGGCGGTCTTGCTCGATGGCTTTAGTCCCGTGGCGTTTGGCGGCGCCGGTCAGGGATTCGATTGGTCGATTGCAGCGCGTACGCGACCGTTGGTGGGAAAGCTTTTTTTGGCTGGTGGACTAAACGAGAACAATGTGGCTGCGGCGATAGAGTCGGTTAGGCCTTATGCGGTCGATGCGTGTAGCGGACTTGAAAGTGCTCCCGGGCGCAAGGACATGACGAAGGTTCGCGCTTTTATCGAGGCGGCACAAGGCGCAGAAATATGATTCCTTCGCGGCCCTTTGCGGGTGCTTCGCGATCTTTGCGGTAAAAAACTCGGAGTAACCGCAAAGATCGCCAAGTAGCCGCAAAGCTCCGCAAAGAGAATCGCGATTTTGAGGATTGGCTTTATGAACTTACAACAGCCGGATTCGCGCGGGTATTGGGGGGCATACGGCGGCCGTTTTGTTCCCGAGACCCTGATAGCTCCGCTGGATGAACTCCTTGGCGCCTACGAGTCTGCTCGTGCGGACGACAGTTTTCAACGCGAGTTTGAAGATCTCCTCCGCACTTATTCCGGGCGTCCTACTCCCTTGTTTCTCGCCAAGCGGTTGACTGAGTTTGCGGGTTGCGCGCGCATCTATCTCAAACGCGAGGACCTATCGCACACCGGCTCTCACAAGATCAACAACGCGCTGGGCCAGGTGCTGCTGGCGCGCCGCATGGGCAAGCAACGCATTGTGGCTGAAACCGGCGCCGGCCAACATGGCGTGGCGACAGCAACTGTCTGCGCTTTGTTTGGTCTCAACTGCGTAATTTACATGGGCGCCGAGGATGCGAGCCGGCAGGAGCTGAATCTCTTTCGCATGAGACTGCTGGGCGCAGAGGTAAGAGTCGTAGACGCAGGCTCGCGGACGTTGAAGGATGCTATCAATGAAGCACTGCGCGATTGGGCCACCACGCCTCAAACCACCTACTACCTTCTTGGCAGCGCCCTGGGCCCACATCCTTATCCAATGATGGTGCGCGATTTTCAGAGCGTGATTGGCAGAGAAGCCCGCGAGCAAATCCTGGAGGCGGAAGGGCGGTTTCCGAATGTCCTGGTCGCCTGCGTGGGAGGCGGTTCAAATTCAATCGGACTGTTTCACCCTTTCCTGGACCAAAGTGAAGTACGGATGATCGGAGTTGAGGCGGGCGGGACCAGCCAGACGTTGGGAGAACACGCTGCCAGGTTCAATGCCAACGGTGGTGGCACGGCCGGAGTTTTGCACGGGACGATGAGTTACGTATTGCAAAACGGGGACGGCCAGATTGCCTCGACGCACTCCATTTCGGCGGGACTCGACTATCCGGCAATAGGTCCGGAGCACGCGTTTCTTCATGATCACGGTCGCGTTGAATATGTTTCCGCGTCTGATACGGAAGCATTGGCAGCCTTTCAAACTCTTTCGAAGCTGGAAGGAATTATTCCGGCCCTTGAATCGGCACATGCCGTGGCCCATGCCCTGAAACTGGCTAGGGAGATGACCTCTGACCAGGTCATCATCGTTAATCTCTCTGGCCGCGGAGACAAAGACGTAAACATGATTTCAGAGAGGCTGAAATCGAATAATCATACGTCCGTTTAGAGGTGGGCGGTGCCCACCGGCGCGGCGTGGACGAAACCAGTTGCACACGCAACCATACGTCCGTTTAGAGGTGGGCACCGACCACCGGTGCGGCGTGGACGAAACGAGTCCGATACATAATGAACGACTGATTATTCAGCTAAACGGTGTCATCCACCGCGCACCGGTGGGCGGTGCCCACCTCTAAACGGACGTAAATCTGTATTGAGTCGATGGGCACAATGAGCCGGATAAACCAGAATGGAGTAAGCGGTTGAGTCGCATACGTCAAACGTTCGCGCGGTTGAAGGAAGATCGGAAGGGCGGCCTGATTCCCTTCATCACCGCCGGCGATCCGAGTCTTGACACCACTCGCGAGCTGTTGTTTGCACTTGGACGCGCCGGCGCAGATGTGATCGAGCTGGGTGTACCCTTCAGCGATCCTATCGCGGACGGGCCGGTGATCCAGCGCGCATCGCAACGCGCTCTGCTCAATGGAACTAACGTCGCGCAGATATTGGAACTGGTGACAGAGGTTCGGGAAGAGCTGGCGGTCCCGATAGTAATCTTCAGCTACCTGAATCCGTTGCTTCAGTTTGGGCTTAAGCGTTTCGCTTCTGAGGCGGCCCGTGCGGGTGTAGATGGAGTGCTGCTGACCGATATGCCTGCGGGCGAAACTACTGGGTTCGCCGAGGACTTGTCGGCACAGTCGCTGGATCTGATTAGCCTGGTGGCGCCGACATCGACGAACGCGCGTCTCGAAATAATCTCCGAGCACGCCAGAGGATTTATTTATGCTGTCTCGCGTACGGGCGTCACTGGCGCGACAACCAAGTCGAGTGACGAAGCTGAAAGGCTGGTAGCGCGGGTCAGGGGTGTAAGCGATTTGCCGATCGCGGTTGGCTTTGGAATCTCAAACGCTCAACAGGTTGGCGAGGTTTGGCGTTACGCTGAGGCCGCTGTGGTAGGCTCGGCTATCGTGGCGGAAATCGAAAGAGCGGAGAACGGGGACGTGGTTGAGCGCGTTGAAGAATTTGTCCGGGAGCTGCTGCCGACAGGCCCGGAGTAATGTTTTCAAAGGCCTCGCTTTGTGCGTTCTCGTGCGAGGGTCCGTTTTAGAAAGCACACCAGTGTGCCCACGGATAGGATTGGCCAATCAGGTTTTGTTCCGCGTACGGGTGCACAAGTGCACTCTCCAAACGGAAGATAAATGAAAACGCGGAGCACAGAAACGAGTACTCAGAGAAGATTAAGGGAGTTTGAATCATGCTGATTGTAATGAGACGAGATGCCACGGAGTTGCAGATCGAGCACGTGGTAAACGTGATCAAGGAACTTGGTTATCGAGGCCACCCATTGCCGGGAGCTCAGCGCACGGCCATCGGCGTGACCGGAAATCAGGGAGCGGTTGGAGCCTCTCGCTTCGAGAACATGCCGGGCGTGGCCGAGGTGATACGCGTTACCAAGCCTTACAAGTTGATCACTCTCGACCTGCGGCCCGAGAAAACGATCGTCAAAGTCGGCGAAGCATCAATTGGTGGCGACGAACTGGCGATCATCGCCGGACCCTGCGCGGTCGAGAGTCGCGAGCAGGCTTTCGCGGTGGCTGAAGCCGTAAGCCGCAGCGGTGCAAAGTTCTTTCGCGGTGGAGCATTCAAGCCGCGCTCTTCGCCTTATTCCTTTCAGGGACTGGGCGAGGAAGGGCTCCAGATCCTGGCCGAAGTTCGCGAAGCATACGGCTTGAAGATCGTCACGGAAGCTCTGGACGAATCCGGCGTGGATCTGGTCGAACGCTATGGCGACATGATCCAGATCGGCGCCCGCAATATGCAAAACTTTTCCTTGTTGCGGCGGGCAGGTAAATCCTCGTTGCCGGTTCTTCTCAAACGAGGGCTATCTGCGACCCTGGAGGAATGGCTGCTGGCCGCTGAGTACATCATGGCCGAGGGCAACTACAATATTGTGTTGTGTGAACGCGGAGTTCGCACTTTTGTGCAGCACACCAGGAACACCCTCGACCTTGCTGCCGTTCCCGCCGTCCGCCGAATTTCGCACCTCCCGGTGGTCGTGGATCCATCACATGGCACTGGAAAAAATTATTTGGTTGGTCCGCTGGCGCGAGCGGCGGTTGCGGTTGGCACTGATGGATTAATAATCGAAGTTCACAATCAGCCCGAGCTGGCTCTTTCCGATGCAGCTCAATCGCTGACGTTGGAACAGTATCAACAACTCATCGACGAAGTGAGGGTGATCCACGAGGTGATTGCGCCGATACCCGTCCGCTGAAGAGGGGAAGTGGGAAATTGGGGAAAGGTGAAAGGGGAAGATAAGTGACAAGGTCGATTTGGAGTGCGCTGACCTGTCAGCGCTTTGGTATTCGGCGACCTGTCGCCGCAGTCAAGGAGATCAGGAGACTGTACAGATTCGCATGAATGTCGAGGACTGCGGCGACAGGTCGCCGAATACCAAAGCGGTAACGGGTTACCGCACTCCAAATAGACTGGCCTTTTTTTAGAATCATTCATGTCGTGTATTATCAAATCCAATCAAACAGTCGAATTAAGCTTTTGACGAAACGAGGAATTTGTTGTTAATCGACGCACACGTAGTTGAAGAAGCAGTCGGCGAGAGAGGATTTGCTGAGGTGTCTGAAGCTGCACACCATACGGTTTCGGCTGAGGTTGCGGCGAAAGAGCACCGCCTGGCTGCGTTGTTTCATGAAATGGGATCTGTGGTGGTGGCCTTCTCAGGAGGCGTTGACAGCACCTACGTGGCCTATGTCGCCACCCGCGAGTTAGGTGAACGCGCCCTTAACGTCACCGGGGAGTCTGCCAGCCTGGCACAGGATCAGCGGATTTCAATCTCATCCCTGGTTGAGCGCTTCGGCTTTCGACACGAAACCCTGCAAACAGATGAACTGGCGGATCCACGTTACCTGGCAAACGCGTCCAATCGTTGTTACTTCTGCAAATCAGAGTTATATGGAAAGTTGGCGCCCCGCGCCCGCGAGCAGGGATTTGAGTTCATTGTTGACGGCTCGACGCTCGACGACCTCGGGGATTTCCGCCCGGGTCGCACCGCGGCAAATGAACATGGAGTGCGCAGTCCGCTGATCGAGGCCGGGATGACCAAGAGTGACGTTCGCGAGCTGAGCCGTCGGGCTGGTCTACCCACCTGGGATAAGCCGGCCAGCCCCTGCCTTTCGTCGCGAATCGCTTATGGCCTGCCGGTAACGATCGAGCGTCTGAGCACAATTGATCGCGGCGAAGAGATTATGCGCGAACTGGGTTTTCGCGAATTCCGAGTGCGCCATCACGATGATCTGGTGAGACTGGAAATCGCTCCGGCGGAGATGACGAAAGCCCTGAGTCCCGATATGGCCCAGGAGTTTGCCATTCGCTTTCGCAACCTTGGATTCAAATATGTCACGCTGGATCTGCACGGCTATCGCACCGGCGCAATGAATGAAGTCTTGAACAATAAATCGACCCAGGACAGGAATACTCGTTAGCTTCTCTGTGCCACCTCTGTGTTCTCTGTGCCTCTGTGGTAAATCTTCCTGACGGTAGATCCACCACAGAGACACAGAGGACACAGAGGTGGCACAGAGGCTTCGAGTCACTTCGACAAATCTCAAAGGCCCACTGCCACCAATGGAATTTCAAGACATAGAATCCGTGTTGCAAAGCTGCCAAGACGGTCAGCTGGATGTCGCGGCGGCATCGCGGGCGATTAAGGACCTTCTTTACGAAGACATCGGATACGCGCGCGTGGACCACATGCGCGCCAGCCGCCAGGGTTTTCCGGAAGTCGTATTGGGAGAAGGGAAGACGCGAGCGCAGGTAACCGGGATTGTCGAGCGTCTACTCCGGCGCGCTTCTAATGTACTCGTTACCCGCACCGATGCCGGAACGTTTGGCGAAGTGCGCAACGTGGCGACTGACGCCGAGTGGCATGAGTCAGCTCGCATGATTCGTATCTGGCGTGACCGCACCGAACGCGGGACCGGCGAGATATGTTTGGTGACCGCGGGTACGAGCGACATTCCGGTGGCTGAAGAGGCGGCGCTCACTTGCGAGGCGATGGGTAATCGAGTCCAGCGGATCTGGGATGTTGGCGTCGCCGGCATTCACCGTGTTTTCGCCGAACGCGCGCGACTACAGAGAGCGCGGGTTTGCATAGTGGTCGCCGGAATGGAAGGCGCACTACCTTCGGTGGTCGGCGGCATAGTCGGAGTACCCGTGATTGCAGTGCCGACAAGTATCGGCTATGGCGCTTCATTTGGAGGCGTGACGGCACTGCTGGGAATGCTCAATTCATGCTCGTCAAACGTTGCCGTAGTTAATATTGATAATGGGTTTGGCGCCGGGTTTGTGGCCAGCTTGATCAATAGAACGCATGTGCCAGCTGACTTGTAAAGCAAGCTGTTAGTTTGCGGTTGGGATCGAATCCTCTCAGCTGACTGGCTTTGCACAAAAGCCTCTCTCCCCAGTCCGCGTTTAGCGGACGAGTGACAATAGCCCAGCGACTGCCACCCCGCGCGGGCTGCCCGCGTGGGGACCCCGGTTTATCGCTGGGATTTGCGGTGACTTGTGGGTAGTCCGTGAAGCGGACGGCTGAGAAAGTGTAGAGATCTCGCTTTTATCGTCAGCCGTCCGCTCCACGGACTCCGATCCTTTGGGTCGGATCCCAGCAGTGAACTGCTGGGCTATTGTCAGTGGTCCGTTAGACGCGGACTGGGGAGTAAGGCTTTTTGTGCAAAGCCCCGATCTGAGTGGCGTCGCGCCAATCGCAAACTAACAGTTTGCTTTACGTAAGAGTGGAGGACTAGTTGAGGACACTGTATTTCGACTGTGCTGCCGGAGCGAGCGGCGACATGATCCTGGGCGCGCTGGTCGGAGCGGGTGCTGATCCCGCGCAGTTGATCGATCAGTTACGCCTGTTGGGCGTCGAAAACTATCAGGTGAGCTTCATCCAGGTTGATCGCTGCAACCTTTCGGCGACCCGCGCTACGGTTGAGACTGGCCCTGAACACAAGCATCGTCACCTTGCCGACTTGCTCAAGATCATCGACGATTCGCAGTTAACCACCGCTGTGAAGGATCGTGCCGCTCACGTTTTCTCCTTACTCGCAGAAGCGGAATCCGAAGTGCACAACGTTCCGGTCGAACGCATACACTTTCATGAAGTGGGAGCGTTGGATGCCATTATCGATATAGTTGGAGCCTGCATTGGAATTGAGTTGTTGGGAATAGATCGGTTTGTCTGTTCACCGCTTCACGTTGGCAGTGGCACGGTCGAGATTGCCCACGGGCGTTTTCCCGTTCCGCCTCCGGCGGTTGTTTCGCTGCTTCGGGGCGTGCCAATTTATAGTACCGAGGTGAAAGGTGAGTTGGTGACTCCAACCGGCGCAGCCATTATCAAGGCCGTAACTCAGGAGTTTGGGCCACTGCCGGCGATGCTGGTGAGCAGTATCGGGTACGGAGCCGGCTCACGCGACTACCAGGATTTCCCCAACGCGCTCAGGGTTGTTATTGGCGAAACCGCGGACCAGCCGCTGGCAGACGTCGAGCGTCTGGTGATGCTTGAGACCAACATTGACGATATGTCGCCGCAGGTTTTCGGTTACGTGATGGACAAGGCGTTTGAGCTGGGCGCACTTGATTGCTATTTCACCCCGGTACAAATGAAGAAGAACCGGCCAGGCACCCTGGTAGCAATATTATGCAAGCCGGCACAGCAGAGAACGCTCTGCGAAATGCTGTTGCTTGAAACCACGACCCTCGGCGTCCGCTCCTACGAAGTGGAGCGGCTGGCGCTCGAACGCGTGATGGTGACGGTTGAAACGCCTTACGGTGCAATCGATGTTAAAGAAGCGAGGATGAACGGCCGACTCTTACGAGCGATGCCCGAATATGAGCAGTGTCGCAGGGCCGCGCGTGAGGCCGGCGTGACGCTACGTGAAGTTGAAGAGTCGGCGGTTAAAGCGCACGCGCAAGTGTGAACGAACATCATCGGATCGACCACCTGGTGAGCAAAGATAGGGGGAACAGGGAAAAGGGAAAGAGAAAGGCTCACACGCCAAGCTTGAGCCGTTGGGCGTGCCCACCTAAACGAACGTTCGTAGAATGACTCTATCGAAGTTGGTGGCTGAAATTCAGTATGATCACTTCACCGGCGGGCGCTTTCGTCACGGCACAGGGTTTCTGCGCTGGCGACCGGATAAGAAGCCAAAGCAATGTGGCTTTGATCAGGTGGGAAAATCCTGCAGGAGTTGGCTGTATTCGCTAGTGTCCTGACTCGGAAGTTCGATTAATTTATTCTGAGTGCCGAAGTGGAATGCTCCTAGCTAGGGCCGAAGGACCGACAATCAATAGCCACGTCCGTGAGGGCGTGGAGAGCAACCT
>JANNJZ010000052.1:0-28938 GCA_031396065.1 Pyrinomonadaceae bacterium
CGCACAAGCTGAGGCGTCGCAGCGCAAGGGCTTACTTGATAGTCTTAGCGTTAAGGCAAATGATTATCAGACGAAGGTCATCCAGTTCTATGGGAAACTTGGTTACAAACCTGTGAGGATGAAAGAGCTTATTAAGCACATCGACTGGACCGTTGATTTTCAAGTATTGGGTGGGACTTTCATAGGAATAGCCAGTTCATCAAGGGTAGAGCCTCAAGCTGTCAGTAAGGCAGTGAAATCGGTTCTAAAAGTAATGGGATTGAATCAACGGCCGACTAAGGTTGGACATCCGTTGGGAACAATGCGATGCAGTGGAATTGCCTCGTCGAGAAAGAAAGGAAATGCAGGCACTTTCTGCGGTCGAGGTTGGCCGTTTTCTAGCTGCGGCTGAAGGCGACCCCTACCATGCTCTGTTTGCCTTCGCGGTCACGACCGGAATGCGACCGGAAGAGTATCTCTCATTGAAATGGTCTGATGTGAATCTTGAGACTAGAACGGCGACAGTGACTCGTACGTTAGTTTGGCGGAAAGGTGGTGGCTGGTATTTTGGAGAACCTAAGACAACTCGCAGCCGCCGAACCGTTAGCTTTGGCGAATCCGTTGCCAAAGTCTTGCGGACTCACCGCGCAAAGCAATTTGAAATGCGGCTGAAAGCTGGTCAAGCCGATACTCAAGAAGGACTGGTATTCGCAACTCTTGACGGAACGCCTCTTAACATAAGGAACCTCACACTGCGGCACTTCAAGCCAATCCTAAAGCGTGCGGGCCTTCCAGCGAATTTTCGCTTGTATGACCTACGTCACACTTGCGCCACCCTCTTACTAGCCGCCAATGAGCATCCGAAGGTTGTAAGCGAACGACTAGGCCATGCTAGCATCACGCTCACACTAGACACCTATTCGCATGTTTTACCATCAATGCAACAAGCGGCCTCTGACAAACTAGAACGATTACTTTACGGATGAGTGAACCCTTTCTCGTTGGCTTTTGAGTAACATGTTCTCCAATATCGATGTAGAAGAAACCTTCCATGATTTCGTTGAAGAATACGGTGCCGTAGTTTCTGACAGAACAATAGGTAAGAAGTCCCTCAACGCTGACTATGTCTTTCATGAGGCACAAGTCGTTGCCGAATTGAAGCTTTTGAAAGTGAACCCATTCACGAGTAAAGAGTTCAAGAAGTCAATTAGTAAGAAGGAAAGAGAGTGGCTACAGAAGGGATACATCACGCCAGAGGAACTCCGGCGTGTCACAAAACTGAGTGAGCTTCCGGAAAAGTGCCGCACCGACACTGAGAAGCTTTATATTCGCCCTCTCAAAACTCACATTGAAAAAGCAAACCTGCAAATCAAATCAACAAAGAAAACGGAGCACCTGGACGATTACAAGGGACTGTTAATACTGGTTAGTGATGGCAATTACCTCCTAGACCCAAAAAACATCCGCCTAGCGGTCTTTAGACTCTTGGAGAACCCTAATCGTTACCGCAGCATCAACACTGTTCTGTACTTGACCGTAAACGTCCTTACGCAACGTCCTGACGACCCGTCGTTATCTCGGTTATGGGTAACGTTGTATCGTTCAGAAACCCACGAAACCGATGTCTCTACCGATTTCTTGAACGACCTTTACGACAAATGGGCAGACCATTTCAGTGAGGTAACAGGAATTCCGATTCGCAAGATTTCGGAGGTCAACGATGAAGGCATTACAGAAGTGGACGTGCTCAAAAGTACTACCTTCGTGCGACCCTAGCGGAACTAATCAACGAACTGAAACTCGCCTCTTTTCTTAGCCTTGGCACACCATAGACACACAAAACATGAGAATGCTTCCGGAGCAAAACACCTCCGCTTGACGACCAGATTATCGCAGGCTATTCTGTTTCAAGGGTTTACAAGAACTAGTTTTCACCTTTGGGGCCGTAGCTCAGCTGGGAGAGCGCATGACTGGCAGTCATGAGGTCAGGGGTTCGATCCCCCTCGGCTCCACCAATAATGTAAATAGTTTAGGGCCACCGAGCGGTGGCCCTAAGTTATTTTGTGCTGGTCGAGTCGAGAACGCACCGGTTTCAGGGGCTCATGTTGCTGACCCTGGACTCCGCGGTTATTACCGCCGTTCAGGTTCTCATCCTCACTGACCAATCCTTCATCAAAATGCTCGATCCACATACTCGCTTTGACCGATCTTTGAATGAACTGAACCGGGCGTCGGTCGCCGATTCTGCAAAACATTAGGTTTTAGAGGTGAGTTGAGCTACGAAAGCATCTGGCCCCGAAACTGCAAAAGGGGCGCCGGGATAAGTTTCCCTTCTTTAGCTGCTAACCGCAAAAGTCTTCGTTCAAACACCATCCGCAAATTCCAAGGACCTAATGGAACGATACCGTTTTCCCAGAAAGCTCATGCAGGCAGTCAGCGTTTTGGGCGCTGCAGCAGTTCTCCTCTCCCTCTACCGATGTACCATCTCCCAACTCGGTGCTCCCTTCTGGATCCTCTCACTCGTGACTTTCCTCGCCAGTTGGCATTACTCGATCCCGCTGCCGCGTGGTCGCGGGCGAATCTCCATTCTCAGCAGTTTTGTTTTGCTCGCAATCCTGGTTTTCGGCGGTGAGGCGGCTATTATTTTGGCCGCAACCTCCGCGCTATGCTTGTCGTTGAGTCAAGGAAAAGAAAGATTAGTAATCCTCTTTGAATCCTCGATCTCCACCCTTTCCGCTTTTGTCATTGTCTGGGCTCTCCGTTTCAAGTTTGGGATGATCGCCGAGCCCGGTCACGACATTTCACTAGAATTCTTCGAGGCTCTTGCTCTTGCCGTGTTCATCCAGACCTCCGTGGGTGCCGCCCAAAGCATACTGAATGAGGCCTACCTGATTAAGGAGCCCATCTGGCGAAAATGGGGTGCTATTTTCTCTTGGTCATCCCTTACCTATCTGGCTGGGGCAATAGCTGCATCCCTATCCGCATGGGTCATTATTGCTGCCGGCAAGACCTCATTTATGGTGATCGTAATAGTGAATGCGTTAGCTCTCCTCACGTACTTGATTTATCAGAAGAACAGTCAAAACCAGACACCACAGCCGGATCACTACGGATCCAACGGCCGCGACAACTTCGAACGATTCCGCAGCGCGTTCGATAATGCTGCTATTGGCATGGCTCTAGTGACCCCAGAAGGACGCTGGCTGCAGGTCAATGGGTCGTTATGCAAGCTCCTCGGATATTCCGCGCAGGAACTGATGAGCATCGATTACTTGAACGTCCTACACCCGAACGATCTAAGTCCCGCATTGGCCAACTTCAAAGACCTGCTGAGGGGCAAGATTCGTTCGTGTCAGATGGAGAAAAGGTACCTTCACAAATCGGGACAAGAGGTCTGGGGGCTTTGGAGTGCTTCGCTCGCTCAGGACGCCCACACCATGACCCCGAACTTGATCTTTCAAATCCAGGACATTACCGACCGTAAACACGCCGAAGAACGATTGCACCACGACGCCTTCCATGATGCATTAACAGGACTACCAAACCGTGCACTCTTCATTGACCACGTGAAACTCGCGATTGCCAGAATGCAGCGGCGCGAGGACCAAATTTTTGCCGTGGTCTATCTCGATCTTGACCGGTTCAAGGTTGTAAACGATTCGTTGGGCCATATGGGAGGCGACCAACTCCTCGTTGGCATCGCCCGACGCCTCGAGTCTTGTCTGCGTCCCGGAGATACAATCGCGCGGATCGGCGGAGACGAGTTTACCGTCCTGCTTGAAGACATCGGCGATGGCAGCGACGTTACTCAGATCGCCGAGCGCATTCAGTCAGAACTTTCGGCTCCATTTAGCCTCACTGGGCGCGAAGTGTTTACGACGGTAAGCATGGGTATTGCTCTTAGCTCGAAGGAGTACGAACGTCCTGAGGACATCCTTCGTGATGCGGATACAGCTATGTATCGGGCGAAAGTTATGGGTAAGGCTCGACACGAAATCTTTGATACCGGGATGCATTCTCAAGCACTCAAACTCCTCCAATTGGAAACCGATCTGCGGCGCGCTCTCGAACGAAAAGAGTTCATGGTGGTCTACCAACCAATCATGTCCTTGGAGACGGGACAACTGTGTGGCTTTGAAGCATTGATTCGGTGGCCGCATCCGGAGCGTGGGTTAATCTCCCCGATGGACTTTATTCCCCTCGCCGAAGAGACAGGTATGATTGTGCAGATTGGTGAGTGGGTGCTGAGAGAAGCGTGCGAACAGATGCACCGATGGCAAGTAGTTTTCCCAACTGAACCTCCCACCTTTATGTGCGTGAATCTCTCAGTCAAACAGTTTTCTCAGGCGGATCTAATTGAGAAGGTTGCCGCGATCCTCAAAGAGACGAACCTTGCCCCTACCAGTTTGAAATTAGAAATCACTGAGAGCGCGGTAATGGAGAATGTGGAAACTGCCACCAAGATGCTCAATCAACTCAGAGAACTTGGGGTGCAGCTCGCTATGGACGATTTCGGCACCGGCTACTCTTCGCTCTCGAACCTACACCGCTTCCCAATTAACACCCTCAAGATTGACAGATCGTTCATTACCCGAATGGTAGAAAACAACGAGAACGCCGAGATAGTGCGAACCATCTCCGGTCTGGCACAGAATCTTGGGATGGACGTAGTCGCGGAAGGGGTAGAAACAAGAGAACAGCTGGAGATACTGAGGTCACTAGGTTGCAGGTATGGACAAGGCTACTTTTTCTCCAAGCCACTAGACAGTCAAAGCGCTGAAGCATTCATTTGCGAAACCTATTTGCCTACGGTCCAGCTCCTGGAGGACATAACCTCTCCGGTCCAAGTCCGTATGAGTGCTAATGGAGTTTTCTCATAACGCTGCGGATAAAAATCCTCTAACTCAAAAAGGGCATCACCCACTAAAACTGGGGATGCCCTTCGATTTGTCAGCGGTTTGCCGCGAATCGTTTTACGGAGCTCCCGTACCGTCGATAAAGGGTCGCATCTCGCCAACAAACTTGTCGCTATTCACGATACTGTTAAGAACGGTCTTTATCGATTCTTCCGGAAAACCCGATTCGAGTGTGAATGTGTAGCCCGTAAAGATATCGCCCGCCTCGTCTACTCCCCAAAAAAGAAATGCCTGATCGCTTAGCGTGAGCAGTAGCCTCATAAGTGCAGGGCCGTTTTTTGCCCTATCAATATTGATGTATCCATTTTTGTAATGCGGATAAATGCGGAACCCAATCGTGTCGTTGGGAGTGACACTAATGACGATTTCAAAACTCTCCGCATTGGCAAGCCCGGTTTTCAACGACCCGAGATAGTTGAATGGTTGTTTTTGACTCTGAACGAAGGAGACCTTTAAGTCGGGCCCAGCCTTCTTAAGCAATTGGGCTAACATTTCCCTGGTTCTGACTCGATTGGCTTCTTTGTCCTGCTGCTGGGAGTAGATTGCCGGGCCGCCTAACGTTGTTAGGATAAACAAGATAGTTAGAAACGTTCGTTTCATCGGGCGGTCGTCCTCCGTTGGGTCGTCTATTAATCTCAAGGAGGGCTTCTAAGTGAAACCCCGATTGAAGTCAAATAGTTCTTACCGGCTGAGGCTGAGTTGCCGGTGAATTGCTAAAGAGAGTCCCATGATCATGAATAGAACCATAACAACTTCCGAATCGCCCCAGTTGTAATGCACCAGTCCGGAAGTAAAGAACCCGGCCGTTCCTCCAAACGCGCCCAGCAAAATTCCCCGTTCGATCCAGTGCAGCTTAAGGCTGCTCCGCAGTAGTCGCCAAAGCGTTCGAGAATAAGCGAAGAAAAACGCCAGCCAAAAGAATAAAGCGGGAAGGCCCCGTTCGAGGGCAATCTGTAAGAGATTGGAGTGCATGTGGCCCCATGGCAAACGGCCCCCATCAAACAGTCCCCACTGGCGCCAGCGTCTTTTGATCGAATCCATCCCGACTCCGATGAGTAAATGTCGTGGGTTGCTGACCAGCAAGTGCATTCCCTCACGCCACACAGTTTCCCTCCAGGTAGTGGAGCCGTCCTTTTGGTCGAGGAAGCCAACGTTTCGCTGTTGCTGAAGGACAAATAGTCCCGCGAGAACCAGCGGCACTGCCACGAGACCGAGAATGATGACCGTTCGGCGTTGAACGGTCAGGAGGAGAATAATCATGCTGGAAACTGCACCACCGAGCCATGATGCGCGAGTGACAGTTAATAGCAACGCGAAACAAAACCCGGTTAGAGCAATAACCAACAGGGCAGCAGCTCCACTGCGTTTATTCGGCAAACTGACAAAGAATCCAAGGGTAAGCGCTATGATGAGCTGGAGAACTTCAGCATAGCTCACATACTGACCATAGAAACCCGATGCTCGCCAGTCACGACCTTTGGACCAGTTTCGCACGCCGAGTTGCTCCAAGGCAGTACTTCCGGTCAGGAGTTCGCCGCGCGGGACATTCAACGCGAACTGTAACTCATGACGGTAGATGAAAATGCTCGCTGGTTGCGTATCGACTCGAGACAGAGCATTGACTAAATCCTGCGGCTCTCCCAACTTCCTTCCGTCGACGGCGAGCAGCGTATCACCGTCCCGAATGTTGGCGCGGTAGAGCGGACTATTCTCGGTGACGCCATAGACTTTTACACCCTGTCCGAGTAGTCGCTGCCCGGCTGTGAAGACAGCATTTATTGTGCAGGCAGCAACAAGCGTCAATGCCAGGAGACGGACCACCCTAAGCGAGGGCACGTTCTCGGCAAACAGGTAAATAATTGTGAACAGGCATGCGGCCCGCATCTTACCGATCGAGACCGTCGGCTCATACGAGAGGAACGCCGAAAGACCACTAAGGATAAAGAAGCCGAGAAGAAAATAATCAACGGGTGTCCTGTAAAGTTTGGGTCGGGGAAGGAATGCGAAACGAACGAGCCACAGCAACATGCCAATGAGCCATGACGTCTGGGTGGCGGCAATCGAGTTTGGAGCTGAGGCGGCGAAGAGAAAAAGAAAGACGATAATCGCCGAGTCGAGGACCTTGGCGCTCGTGCCCTTCGCCGGCTGTTCTTCTGGCACCTTCACGTCTCAGAGTATCGCCGCTACTTATCCAATGCCACAACCTACGCGGTCGTGCTTTTCAATCGGTTGGTCAGAGCGCCAGGAATGTGAGGATGGGCCGCTCCACTCCAAGCAGCTGCGTCGAGTGCAAGTCTTATCGACATCAAACTATACTACCGCCCACTTATCCGGTCCGCGCCGCGGACGATCATTCGGTTCAAAGGAGATCCCATGACTAGATCCGTTGTTTGGTTAATCTTCCTCGCCGCATTATTTTCTGGCTTACCAGCCGTGGCCCAAACGCCGTCTCCGTTCGTGGACCGGGTCAAAGAGCTTCAGAACAACTCCAAGGTAAAGTCCGCCAATAAGTATATCGATCAGCACCAGGCAGATATCTTGCGCGAGTGGATTGAGATCACAGAAATCAACGCTCCCTCTGGACACGAACAGGAACGGGCGAAATATGTAGAACGATTACTCCGCCAGTACAAGCTGCAGAACATTCACTACGACTCAGCCGGGAACCTCATCGCGGTACGCAAAGGAACAGGTGGCGGACACACAGTCGTTTTTGATGCGCACCTGGACACCGTATTTCAGCCGGGTTTGAAGATCAAAGCCACCGTGCGAGACGGCCGAGTTTACGCGCCTGGCGTGGGCGACGATACGCGGAACATTGAAGCATTATTGGCGACGATTCGGGCACTTGACGACGCGCAGGTTAAGACTAAAGGCGATCTGGTGTTTGTCTTCACAGTTGAAGAGGAAACCAGCTTTCGCGGCGTCAAGCAGTTTGTGAACGACAACAAGGGCAAGATGGACTACTACATTGCGCTTGACGGTGGTTACGAAGGGTTCACTTACGCAGGCATCGGAATCAACTGGTACCGGCACCACTTTATCGGACCCGGCGGGCACACTCGCTCGCGTACGCCGCCTTACTCGGCAAGCCTCCCTCTGGCGCGCGCAATATCACGCATCTACGACATGAAGGTGCCGACTACGCCTTCGTCAAACTTGAATATTGGCATGTTGGGAGGTTCTGAAGTGGTCAACGCGAAGGCGTCTGACGCCTGGTTTACGGTCGATCTGCGTTCCACAAGCAATGAGGTGATCTCCGATTTGGAGAAGAAGATTAGCGTCATCCTTGAAGAAGAAGCCAAGCTCGCGAATGTGCAGTTGAAGACGGACATTATCTCGACATCGCCAGCAGCTGTAATTCCCGGTCACAGGGATTCTGATTTGGTGAAGATGGCTGAAGCAGTGCACCGGGCGATGGGTTTCGATCCGCCGATCACCAACACCGGTTCAAACGATTCCAGTGTGGCTTTGTTGCATGGTATCCCCTCCATCTCGACGGGCGCAGGACCATGTAACGACTCGCATGCCCTGACAGAGAACTGCGAGATCGAGCCACTTTACAGAGGTATCAAAAAGATTTTGTTGCTGCAATTGGCACTAGCACAGCTCTAGCACGTTAGTACTTCGTCGCTCGCCTGGGATTTACCTGGACCTTCGGACACCCTAAAACTTACTTCACCTTTTTCTTTCCGATTGCGAACAAGGTCCCGACTGAGCGCACGTACATCACGCCGTCCGACAACGCCGGCGTCGCCATCAGCAGTTCGCCCATCGAGTTTGTTCCGACATGCGCAAACTTCTGCCCCGCGGCGATGACCCATATTTCTCCATCTTCATTTGAGAGGTAGATCTTGCCGTCGGCGGCTACGGGCGAGGCGCTGAAACCACTTCCGACGAGCGGCAGCCGCTGTCGATAGATTTCGTCCCCGGTTTTTAGGTCGTAAGCGTCGAATAGTCCGCTGTTCGCGAGCACGTAAAGAATGCCGTTATAGACCAGTGGTGTCGGCATGTAGGATCCGCGTCCCGTGCGGCTCCACAAGACTGCGTCACTATTCGTTTTACCCTCGGGCAAAGTCAGGTCTCCGCGAGAGTTCGGTTTTACGACAAAAATCGGACGCTCTGGCCCGCGTCCGCTGGCAACTACGAAAACTCCGTCGGCGAAGATTGGTGTGGGTGCGGTGATCTTCGAACTGCGACCGAGTCGCCACAGCTCTTTGCCAGTGCGTGGGTCGTACCCCCGAATGTAGTTTGAAGCGTTGGCGACCAGTTCTGGACCAGCCGCCGTCATTGCAACGGTTGGTGTACCCCATGAGGGAAGCTCATCGCGATCGGTCTTCCAGACTGTTTTCCCGGTCGCCGCGTCAAGAGCCAGCAGAAAAGAATCAGTTTGGGTATCACACTGAAGAATCACTAGCCCGTTCCAAATGATTGGGGAGCTGGCTGATCCCCATTCGACGCTGGGAATATCGTAGGCGCCCAGGTCGAGGCGCCCGAGATCAACCTTCCATAAAGAGCGTCCGTTGAGATCGTAAGCGTGAACGCCCTGAGATCCGAACCACGCCACCACGATGCGGCCGTCGGTCGCAGGCGTCGAGTTGGCATAGGTAGCTTTAATGTGGCGCTTTTCGATTGGCTCACCTTCGTGAGCTACCCGTTCCCAGACGATTTTCCCGCTCACTTTGTCGACTGCGTAGATCATCCAACGGTGATGCGAACGATCTTTAGAAGCATCGCCATCACCATACAAACCCGGTCGGAAGCTCGCCTTCGCATCACTACTAAGCGCGCTGGTTACAAAGACTCGGTTGCCCCAAACGATAGGACTTGAATGCGCGAGCCCCGGGATCGAGGTGCGCCAAAGAATATTCTCGCCAGTCTTGCCGTTCCAGACATCTGGAAGATTCTGTCCTTGAGCTGTCCCGGCGGCCTGCATTCCACGAAAGCCCGGCCAACTGCCTTTCGGAGGGACCATCGATCGCGGCGTCGGGCGCGCTCCTTTGAGAAGCGAGATTTGGCGGGGCGGGATGGTTTTCGTCTCCCCAGCCGGCAACCATTTGCTAGCGTCCAGGATCAATTTCCTCGGCCTGCATTCGTCGGACACGAGAGTGAAAGTCAGCTGCTTCCCATCAAGTCCAAACAGATACTTTCCTGGACCATCGCAGCCGCCGGGTCCGCCGGACATAGATAACTCGAGCTCCATCCCCTGGCGTTTCCAGTTGCCATTCATCGATGGCCAGCCTTTACCTTCGAGCGAGAACGTTCCACCAGGATCGAAGCGCGCGATGAAGGCGCCAAACGCCAACGGATACGACGGAAGTTGAACGGCCGTTTCCTGGGCCAGGGCGGTTACGTCTGGTGAAACTGACGACCAGTTGCCGGCGACAATCGCCATCAATATCAGCACAACTCCAAGTCTCACGAGGGCTTTCCTTTGCATGTTCCCGCTCCTTCTATCCGAGGGTTATCACTTCTCATCCATTCTTCTTGCGGTACTTCTCAATGTATTTGTGGGCAAACTCGTTCAGGTGAGGACTCTCGCGGAGCCCGATCTTCTCGGCTTCCTCTTCCGCCCGTTCAACCGTCCAGCCGTCACGCAGAACCCTGCGAATCATCCAAAAGGCACCGGCGCGAATGCCCGCGGCGCAGTGAATGAAGGCAGGGCGATTTGTCAGATCATCGGTGATCTTCAAAAACTCGGTGGCCTGTTCCTCTTTAGGGTCGCCGAAGACGAAGGGGATATTGAAATAGCGCAACCCAAGTTTCTTTGCTTCTGCTTCCTCTTCGGCGGCGCGATGCTCGGCAGGTGGGCGAAGGTTAATGATGGCTTTCACGCCTTCCGTCTTTAGCATTTGCAGGTGCTCCAACCGGGGCTGAGCGCCCGTGCAAAACTCGCTATTCATCCGAATGAAGTTCCTGATCGGCGGCGTTTCCTGCTGCGCCCATGCCGGCCAGCTGGCGACTAAGAGCAAGGAAATAACGGCCACCATCAGGTTCATGTTTGTATTCGAGTTATTTCGTGTAGCTTCGTGAATCATTTGGACCTGCCTCAGAATCCTTTCTCAAGACTTTCCTAGGAGCCATCACCGCGGATCATAACCAAAACTGTTCGCAGGATAATCTTCACATCAGAAAGCAGCGTCCAGTTTTCAATGTAGAGCAGGTCCAGTTTGACCATCTCTTCAAATGGCAAACGATTCCGGCCAGAAACCTGCCAGAGTCCCGTCAATCCCGGCTTCATGTCGAGCCGCTTGCGATGGCGCAACTCATAGGCTTCCACTTCGTACGGAATTGGCGGGCGTGGGCCAACCACACTCATATCGCCCCTCAGCACGTTGAACAGCTGGGGCACCTCGTCGAGGCTCAACCGTCTCAGTACGCGTCCCACCCGAGTTATGCGGGGGTCGTTTCGAAGCTTGTATGCAGGTCGGCCATCATCGCCGACATTCGCTTCCGCGTGACCGGCAATAAACTTCCGTTGATACTCGCGGTGAATTTCGCTGTCTGCGTCAGTGCGCATGGTGCGAAACTTGTAAACCAGAAATATTCGGCCGTCCATGCCCACGCGTTCCTGCTGATAAAACACCGGCCCCCTGGAATCAAACTTTATGAGTAAGGCAATCAGGAGCCAGAACGGCGAGAGCAGCGCCAGAGTAAACGAAGCAATCGCGATATCCGAGACTCTTTTGGTGCCGCGTGCGAAATCCGAGAGTGGCTCTCGAAACAACCTAATCATAGGCAAGGCGCCTATTTGATCGACTTCCGTCTTACTCGGCAAACAGTTGAACAAACTTGGAGCTATCCGAAACTCGACTCCTCGCCGTCGACCGCAACGGATCATCACGTCAAATAGTGCATCACTGTTAACTGCAGAATCGGCAATGATCACTTCATTTGCCCTCGACTCGCGGATAGCATCGGGCAATCCGGCGAAATCACTCACAATGGGCACGCCTTCATAAGTTGTTGGTCGCTGCGGGTTGCCGACATAGGGGACTGAGCTTCCGCCTTCAGGTCCGAAGGTGCCGCTCTCCACCACGCCAATCACTCGATAACCAAGCGATGGACGTTCGCGCATCTCCTTGATGCAAAATGCTGCTTCCGGTCCCCGTCCAACGACCAGCGTCGGAATCAGGTTAATGCCGCGCTGTCTGAAAAACGTCTGAGCGCCGCGGACCATGAGTCGCAACGTATAGAAGCTGGCCAGCGCGATCAGGAAATCCAGCAGAAACACGGCCCGCGCGTAAGAGAATGCGCGGTAATTAAAACCCCCACGATACAGGAAGGCAGCCGCCACGATCAGTAGTGATCCAATCGCGGTTGCTTTGAATATGCGGAAGCCGTCGTCAACAAACGAGAACTCGCCGCGCAGTCGATAGAGATCCTGGTAACGCAGGGCGAGTACTCGAATCAGGATTACGAACAGCATTAACGCCCCGTAGGGAGCAAAGCTGGAACTCCACGCAAACCCTCCACCGCTCGTCTCCTGAAAAATAGGTGGTCCTTGCCGAAAGTAGAAGGCAGCACAAAAAGAAACCGCGGCGATCAAGGCATCGATTACTACCAGCGCTGCTTTGACAGTCGGGCTAACCCACTGTGGCGCACGCGAAGAAGCGCGCACGAAGCTCGGGTCAACTAATGGGTCATGGATTTGTTCGACTCTCATGTTTGCCGGCCGGGCAATGCTCACTGTCAGGCGACCTAGAATAGCAAAAGACTACGCCTCGAGTATTAGATCAACCACCTCGCTGCGAACCTTAACCGCTCGTCGCGCTGTCGCCGATCCTCGCTTATGAATAGCAAGGTCTCGAACGCCATCAGTTGTCGAGACCTTTAGGAGCCGGCCTTCTTTTACCAGCTGTTGATCAACTGCGGACCACTGGCCGAGATATATCGATGCCGCGGGAATGCCGAGCGCCGCAGCTTCCCGATTCATTGTGCCGCCGGCGCTGACCACCAGATCACTATGCGCGATTAGATTTCCGCCGTCGATGGGACCTGGCGGCAAGATCAAACTGGGACTGGACTTCGTCGAATAAAGTTTTCGTTGGCTTTCGTTGCGGGGCAGGAGGACAACTTTCACCGATGGCGTCGCTAAGAGACGATCTAATAGTTGGTCAAACAGTTCGTTTTCGAAGCGGTGATAGAGGGCCTCAGTGGCGGGAGGGCGCGCGGTGACCAGGATATCCTCGCCACTAATGCCTAGTTGGCCCAACTCCATAACGAAGTCTGGATCGCTTTGAAAGTCCGCCAGGTACACATCTTCCTTTAGTCCTGCATAGCGCCTGACTTTTGCAGGGTGCGCTCCAAAACGAGACAAAGCTTCGTCGGGAAAAGCCTCGGGAACAATCACTCGTGAAGCCAGACGAAAGGCCAAATGATTTGCCGGCTGATGTTCATAATCCATCAGCGTGATTGTTCTTAAGGAGAGGGCGCGCGCGGCCAGGACCTGTGAATATGAATTGTGACTAACCGCAAGATCAAGGTTTCGGCCGCGCGCCCAACGCGCGAGCGCCAGGCCACGTTGGACCAGGTTGCCGGCTTTGCCGGAAAGTTTTCCACCACCATGTCCGCCGATCACGTGTGCGGTAAAACCGGCGGCTTCGGCTAGTCCAACTGTTTCCGCAAACGCACGGGCGGTGACAACGATCTCATGATTGCGTCGAATGAACTCATTCGTGAGCGAGCGAAAGAAGGGCACGTGAGGTGAATTCGCCAGATCGATCCAGATTCGCATTGGCAGCTGATGAAACCGAAACTAACGGATGGTAGCGGATCAGTTTGATAAATCAGAGGTCGAACACTCCGACATTTCCGAATCTCTGTGCATCCTCTGTGTTCTCTGTGTCTCCGTGGTGAGTGGTTTTTCGTGGTTTTTTGCACCACAGAGACACAGAGAACACAGAGGACGCACAGAGAAAAAATCAAATTAGGGCTCAGCCAAAACAATCTGACCAACCACCCTAAGGATGAACTGCTTCCGACTTGAGGCAGAATTGTTTCGCCGAATCGACGACGCTCGCTACTTCCTGGCTGGTCAGCTCGGGATACATTGGAAGCGAGAGAACTTCTTTGCAAGCCCGCTCTGTCTCAGGCAAGTCTCCTTCGTCATAACCAAGGTGACGAAACCCGGGCTGAAGGTGAACCGGAATGGGATAGTGCAGACCAGTGCTGATGCCGGCGTTTTGGAGGTGTGCACGCAAAGCGTCGCGTTGCTCGCTAAACAACGGAAAGACGTGGTGGACCGAGATCGTGTCCAGCTGTTGCTCAAGCAGACGAAAATCGGAGTCGGCAAGTTCGCGATAATAAACTTCCGCGTGCTGGCGGCGCAGGGCATTCCAACGATCAAGGTGCTTTAGTTTCACTCCTAAAACTGCTCCTTGAATTGCTTCCATGCGGTAGTTGTAACCAACCATCGTGTGAAAATACTTTTCACTTTGGCCCTGATCTCGCAGTTGCCTCAGGGGTTCGAGATACTGCGCGTCGTTGAACACGACCGCGCCTCCTTCGCCATAGGCGCCCAGATTCTTGCCGGGGTAAAAACTGAAACAGGCGAGTTCGCCCATGCTGCCGGCGCGTCGTCCTTTGTACTCCGCCCCATGAGCCTGGGCCGCGTCTTCGATCACAATCAGCTGGTGACGGCGAGCGATATCGAGGATCGGATCCATGTCAGCGCAGTTTCCATAGAGATGCACCGGCATGATGACTCTTGTCTTTGGAGTAATGGCTGCTTCAATCCTGGCGGGATCGATGTTGGCGGTCCGCGGATCAATGTCGACCAAAACAGGCTTTGCTCCCGTATAGCAGATGGCCGCGGCCGTCGCGACGAACGTGTAGCTAACAGTAATAACTTCGTCGCCTGGTCCCACCCCGGCCGCCAGCAGGGCCAAATGTAAAGCGCTCGTTCCGGAATTCATTCCCAGCGCATATCCTGCCTGGCAATAAGCGGCAAAGTCGGCTTCAAACGCCGTCACGCGCTCGCCTAAAATGAATTGACAACTCTCCACTACGTCTTTGATAGCGTCGTCAATTTCGCTCTTGATGCTCACGTACTGCTTTTTCAGATCGATTAACGGAATCATTTTGATTTTGCCTGCATGGTCTGTTGGTGGTCCCTTACATCGCCGATAACGCGAGCGGGCACACCGGCGACAATCTTATAATCCTCTACGTCTCGAGTGACCACCGCGCCCGCTCCGACCATGGCCTGCTGGCCGATGGTGACGCCGGCCAGAATCGTAACGTTACTACCAATTGCCGCGCGTCGCTTCACTGTGGTTTCCACCACCGTCCAGTCCGTCTCGGTTTGCAAGGTACCGTCATCATTAACCGCGCTCGGGTAGGGGTCGTTGGTGAACATTACGCCGTGGCCAATAAATACTTCGTCCTCAAGAGTGACGCCCTCGCAGATAAACGTGTGTGAGGAGATTTTGCAGCGGGCGCCGATTACGGCGTTCTTTTGAATCTCAACAAACGCTCCTATTTTCGTTTCCGCTCCTATGGTGCAGCCGTAGAGATTCACCAACTCGGGTTGGAAGACACGAACATCCTTGCCTAATGACACATCTGAAGCAATTGGCACTTTAAGTTATTCGTCTCCTCGTAAAGCAAACTGTTAGTTTGCGTCGTCGCCGCCAAAGGTCGCCTCGTGACCCCCAGTGCTGAGTTGCCAAACCGCCCGCAAACTAACAGTTTGCTTTACTCTTCTCTTCCATCAACCGGGCCAGCGCATAAAGCATCCACGCCTGTGTCCAGCGCATGAACGGCGTGCGCACGGTGTAGAAACGCCGCCGCTGATAGTAAAAGAAACCCCGTCGATCGCGCAGGTTGCTTATGGTCCACCCGGCGATAGTTTCGGCCAACGGCAGAGCCTCACGATCCAATTCCTGCAACTCTATCAGCGTTATGATAGCAGTTGCTGCAGCATGCGCGTCCGCTGGATAAAGCGAGTCATCGTAGTATTTCGGCCAGCCGTCCGCAAGAAAGAAGCGATCGCGCCAGAAGCGATATCCGCGCTCCAAAGCCGGTCCTGGATCCTGCTGGTCGCCAGGCAAGCACTTCCTGATTCTCGAGAGCGAAAGCAGCACGTAAGCGGTGTGGAAGTTGTCAATCCAATGTTGAGCAGGACCGGCACCATAGTCCCACGAACCGTCTTGATGTTGTCTGCGGACGACGTAGCGCGCAGCCCGCGCAGCCAGATCATCGGCGAGACCGCTGAACCCCGTTTCATCGTCCAACGCTGCCACGCATACTAAGGTTTCGGCTGCAAACAAACTCGCATTAAAGACTTTGGTATCGTCCAGCGGCGAGTAACTAAAGCAAAGTTCCCCGTCATCACCGATTGAATCAACCGTGCGCCTCAAGTCCTTAAGAATGAAATTACAACTACTGCGCGCGATCTCCAGGTATCTCCTGTCGTTGAATGTTTCGTAGGCATCGAGGAACGCGCGCGCGGCAAAGGCCGTGGGCACAATCATGGGCGTGCCACGCGGAGCAAAGAAGTGGCGACTCTGCCAGTTGAAGTTGTAGCCCCACGCCGCACCGTGGAATCCCCCGATTTGCATTCGCCACAACTCGTCCAGCAACTCGCGCGCTTCGGCCTCGGCCTCAGCGGTTTTGAGCCGGCGGTAGCGGGACAAGCCTGCCAGGGCAAACAGGGCAATTCCTTTCGAATTCTTTTGCGAAGGAACCAGCATGAGCGGGCGCAGGTTCATTGGCGATCTCTTTATGAGTTGCGTGGAGATCAGTCGAACTGTGCGGGAATGGTTTAGTGGGGTGGCTTGCAGGACGCGGCTGTTCAGGGCATCGAACGGATCGGATCCGCTGAAGTTGTGGCGGCGACACCATTGAAGAAGCTCGTCATGCGCCTGCTCGATTGAGGTGTTCATTGATTGGACCGATGTTCATAGGCCCTATAGGACTGATAGGTCCTATACTCCCGATCCATCCGTCTACCGCTGCTCACTGGTAACCGACGTCTCAATTCGCCGCGGGGTCTCGATAAAGCTTTCGTGCCAGAGTTCAAACATCAGCAGCGTCCAGAGCAGCTTGCGGTGATTCGCCACTCCCCGTTCGTGCTCATCCTGTAATCGAGTAACGTAATCGGGGTTGAAAACTCCGGCTCGCCGCACGCGCTCGGGAGATAAGAGATCCCTTGCCAGGGGCCGCAGTAGTCCTTTCAGCCACTCTGCCACCGGCACTCCAAAGCCCTTCTTGGCTCTCTTAGTAACAAACCGTGGCAGGAAATCCTCAATCGAGCGTTTTAAGATGTACTTGGTTTTGCTGCCCCGAAGTTTGTAATTTGGCGGCAAGGAGGCAGCAAACTCAGCGACTCTGGGATCGAGGAAAGGAGCGCGAACCTCGAGTGAAACAGCCATGCTGGCGCGGTCTACTTTCGTCAGTATGTCTTCGGCGAGATAAAGCTGGGTATCGAGACTTTGCATCCGTTCCACGATGTCAGTGGAATCACATTCCTCCCAAATCAATCGCGCATCGCTATAGATATCCGGGTCGGTTGCGCGCATCACTTCGGGCGTCAGCAACGCCTCCTGCTCGTTTGGAGCAAACGAACCAAACCAAATGTGATGCCGGGCCACGCGATCATATTTTGTCCCGGCGACAAATTTCATCGCTTTGTAGTCGAACGAAAGATTTTTCGTCTTGACCGGAAGCAATCGGACCATGGGCTCGATTAGGCCTCGGCGCGCAAAAGCCGGGATTTTGGTGTACATCTCCGCCAGCTTGTGTCCGCGATACATCGGATATCCGGCGAAGATTTCATCGCCGCCATCGCCACCAAGCGCCACCGTCACATGCCGGCGCGTGAATCGAGACAATAGATATGTAGGCACGAGGGACGCGTCACTGAAGGGCTCATCCATCCATGACCCGATTTCGCCAACCAGGTTAGCCGCGAGATTCGCACTGAGACGCTCTTCGTGATGGTCCGTCCCGAGAAACTTCGCCACCGCCCGCGCATAAAACGATTCATCAAAAGAGGCTTCCGCAAACGAGATTGAAAAGGTCTTAACTGGTTCTGAAGATGCCCGCACCGCGAGCGCCGCAATTGTCGACGAATCGACGCCGCCGGAAAGCAAAACTCCCAGTGGCACGTCGGAGACCAGACGCATGCGCACCGAGTCAGCCAGCAACTCGCGCAGATGTTCGGCAGCTTCAGCTTCCGAGGGGACTGGTTGAGTGGTCTTGTAACTAAGCGACCAGTAGCGTCGGGTTTCGACTTTACCGTCCTGGAGCGTTAAGGAATGGGCCGCAGGTAGTTTGTTGATCCCCTCGTAGATGGAAAGCGGTGCGGGAACATAATCAAAGGAAAGATACCGGCGCAGAGCTTGTAGATTCAGTGAACTTTTGACCGAAGGGTGGGCCAGCAGGACTTTCGGCTCGGAGGCGAAAAGCAAAGTATTGTCAAAGACTCCCCAGTAAAGCGGCTTCTCACCAAAACGGTCACGCGCCAGGAAAAGCTTACGCCGGCGCGAGTCCCACAAAGCCAGCGCAAACATTCCGTTAAGGTGCTGCACCATGTCTTCGCCATACTCTTCATAAAGATGCGGAAGCACCTCGGTATCCGACATGCTTCTGAATGAGTGTCCACGTTTTTCCAGGTCGCGCCGAACTTCGCGATAGTTGTAAATCTCGCCATTGAGGATGACGGCCACGCTCTTGTCTTCGTTGTATGCAGGTTGTTCGCCGGCTACCAAATCGATGATCGCCAGACGCCGCATTCCCAGGGCTACGCCTCCCGAGACCATGAGCCCTTCGGAATCCGGTCCGCGGTGGATCATCCGCTCGCACATTGAGTGCAGGAGTTCCCGCGCGCCGTCAGGTTGAGAAGTGCGCGGGTCAAGATTGGCCCAGCCGGTTATTCCACACATAAAATCAAAGTGATGAGTGATGAGTACTGAGTGATGAATAAGAGCAAGAACCTGTTATGCCAAGGCCGATTACTCATCACTCATCACTTATTATTGAACCCAAGTCTTTCACGGACTTCGTAGATAGATTTTGCCTGCGACTCGTGATACGTGCGCACCAGCATTTCGGCCAGCAGGCCCATAAGGAAAAACTGTACTCCCAAAACCAGCGAGACCATGGCCATCACCGGCAGGGGAGTTTGAACCAGGTCCGCGTGATGAGGCCAGGCGGCAAACTTCATTAGCAGCGCCAGCAACGTAGAGAGAAAAGCAACCGCAAACGTCAGCAGCCCTGCGGTCCCAAAGATATACAGAGGCTTGGTTTGATATGACGCCATGAACTTGATCGTCATGAGGTCGAAGACGACCTTGATCGTGCGAGACAAGCCATACTTCGACTTGCCCATGGTCCGCGCATGATGCTCAACCGGAATCTCAGCCACTCGCGCGCCGGCCCACGAGGCATAGATGGGAATGAACCGGTGCATCTCCCCGTATAGCCGAACGTCCTTGATCGAGTCGCGGCGATAGGCCTTCAGCGAGCAGCCGTAATCATGCAGGGGCACGCCGCCGATCCAGGAAATTAAGCGATTGGCCAGCATCGACGGAATCTTGCGCGTGATCAACTTGTCCTGCCGGTTTTTGCGCCAACCGGAAACCACATCGTAACCCTCCTCGAGTTTCGCGAGCAGCCGCACAATGTCCGCGGGATCGTTTTGCATGTCCGCATCCATTGGGATAAGCACCTTGCCCTGTGCGGCATCGATCCCCGCCGCCATGGCAGCTGTCTGACCATAGTTGCGCTTCAACGCGACCACCCGAACACGTTCGTCGAGTTGGGCCAGCTGACGCAGGATTTTCAAACTACCGTCACTAGATCCGTCGTCCACATAAATAATTTCAGCCGTGCGCCCCAGAGCCGTTATTGCCCGGTCCAATTTCTCGTGCAGCGGGCGAAGGTTTGGTTCTTCGTTGTAAACAGGCAGGAAGATAGACAGCTCGGGCCTGGCACCGCTTGAACGCGTTACCTCTCGGTCTGCCAGAGTTTCTTCGTCGTAGATTTTCACTAGTTTCTAGTACTCACTGGTTTTGTTTGGCAGAGTGCACCGGAGGCCGATGCCGGTTCGGAAGCAAAAGTGCCGACTCAAAACGGGCACTGACCTAATCGATTCTCCGCGCCACGCATATGATCGAAACACCAAAGGGAAAGTTCATAAATCGCAGCGGCAGGCTTTCTGCTCCGAGGAGTTTTCCCAGTAAGCCATTGAGAAATCCGATCGTAATATTGTTTTCTGATTCCGGGCGAATACCAAAGGCACGCATCAAGAGCCGGCCGAAAAGTATAGGCGTAAAGAAGCTGATATTGACGTAGCTGGAGCGCTCAACTTCAAAGCCGGCTTTACGCATTTGGCCTTTTATCTGGTCATTGGTGTAACGCCTGCGGTGATGACTAATGTCGTCTTGTACGCCCCACAGAAACATGAACGCCGGCACAAACACCAGGGCCAGGCCTCCGGGGCGCAAGACGCGTCGCATCTCTTTCAAACCGGCGAGATCGTCGTCGAGATGTTCCACCACATCCAGACCGGTCACCAGGTCAAACGAACCATCGTCAAAGGGCAAGGCCTCGGCCGCACCTTGCTTGACCTTTTTCAGCCCGCGCTCGACGCAGAAGGACAGCGCTTCGCTTGAAATATCCACTCCAGCAGAGTCACCAAATTCGGCAAGCATTTCCAGATTCGCGCCAGTGCCGCAACCGACATCCAAAATCTTCAGCGGAGCCTCGGGCCCGCCGGGTCCCTGTTTAAGGTCGGAACAAAGGCGTTCAAGAAAGCTCCTTATGATTTGGCGCCGTCCCGCAAACCACCAATGCGTTTCCTCTACCCGGCGCATGATCGCATAGGTATGGTGCTGCATCTCGCGCGGCAGGGGTTCGGTAAAAGTTTGGGATGTGCTAGCCATGAAAAAGTTAAAACCGTAGCGGGGCATTGTAGAACAATTCGCGGACAAGCGCAGGTGGATGCCTTATTACAGTGTATTAACTTACAAGCAGGCGTTCAGAGTACAGACTTTAGTCTGGCTTTTGCGGTGGGGAAAGAGCCCGCCTAAAGTCGGTACTCTAAACACCTGCCTATTAAGGCACTACCTCTTATTCTGAGGGGGTCGCTCGAGGAGTGCGAGGAAGCGTGTCCGCGCTCCCTCGCGGGTTGGATTGGCGGAACCATTGCACGAACTTCTTGAGACCTTCTTCTATCTGAGTTTGAGGATTGTACCCAAGTAGGCGCTGCGCCTTGGTAATGTCTGCATACGTCTGTGGCACATCACCAGGTTGCAAAGGTTGTCGGTCAATCCGGGCCGTGGCCCCCAGTTCACTTTCCAAAAGGGAGATCAGTTCGCGCAGCTCAACTGTACGCGACTCGCCCAGGTTCACGACCTCGTAGTTGCTCGACGTGTAATCGATCGCGGCGCGAACGCCCGCGATGATGTCGTCAATGAATGTGTAGTCTCGCCGAGTGGCGCCATCCCCAAAGACCGGAATCGGCTGGCCCTCGCTTATCAACCGGGCAAACTTGTGGATCGCAAGATCGGGGCGCTGCCGTGGGCCATAAACCGTGAAGAACCGCAAACAAACGCAACGTAGGTCATAAAGGTGGGAATACGTGTGGCAAAGAAGTTCACCGGCTCCCTTGGTTGCCGCGTAAGGCGAGATGGGTTGGCGAATTGGATCGTCTTCGCTAAAAGGCACTTTCGCGTTAGTGCCATACACTGACGACGAAGAGCCGAACACAAATTGCCTGATGCCGTGTTCACGCGCCAGCTCCAGGAGATTCATTGTGCCGTTGATATTTGTTTCGACGTAGAGCAGTGGTTCTTCCAGCGAAGGGCGTACGCCGGCGCGTGCGGCGAGATGGACAATGCACTGAAATTCCCCGTTTTTGGCAAAGACTTCGTTAAAAACCCTCTCGAGTGCCGGCTGGTCTCGAATGTCCGCTGCAAATAGACGGAAGTTCGGATTCTGCGCGTGATGGCTCAGGTTCGCCCGTTTGATCGCAGGGTCGTAAAACTCATTGAAGTCGTCAACGACTGCCACCTGCCAGTCGCCTTCGGAAAGGAGACGGTCAACTAAGTGAGAGCCAATGAATCCGGCGCCGCCTGTGATAAGGATGGTTTTCATACCAGGGATGATAATTAGCGTTGAGCGAATGTCATGTCAAAAGCGCAATCAAAGAAAGAATAGGTTAAGAATCGAGATGGGCAAACGCTCAGGTTAAGAAATGCACTCACAAAGGATCAGTTTAGAATCAGCGAATTGCTCTGGTAAAAGAGCGGCTCTCTGCCGCCTTCCGTGCGGAAAGGCTCTGCCTTTCCGGAGTTCCCTCTAGAATGCTGAGGCTACGCCTCCGGAGGCATAGCCTCCCTTAAAATCTGAGCAATCTCGGAAAGGCAATAGCCTTTCCGCACGGAGTGCGGCGGAGCCGCTGAAAAGGAAAACTTCTGCGGAACCAGGTTTCAATACCCAAGCTCAAAGTGCAAAGTACAAGGTTCCAAGGTTAAAACACACAGTTCGACTTTCTACTTAGTAGCATATATCCACAGGTGCCAGCCCCAGCGTGCAGCCAGTCGAGCTTCCAACGAACGCGGCAAGAGGTTTCCAATCAACGGCAGCCAGCGCTTATTGAGAAAGTAAGTCTTAAAACTAACTTCAGAGAAGGCTTTGAATAACTCCTGCGCTTCCCGGCGAGAATACACACGGGCCAGCGGGTTGCCGGCGCCGTCGGTGTTCTGGCTCAGAAACTCGTCCGGCCTTAGATAAGATTCCTTTTCCGTTTCCAAAAGTTTTGCATGGGCATGAAGCGAGTCCAACGGTTCCCCAGTAACTCGATGGACTAGTTTGACGCCCGGTTCCCACTTTAGCAGTTGGGCGCCGGCCCGCCGCAGTACCGAAATATTGAGGCGGTAATTATACGAATCGCGATGATACAGCATAACCATCGCGCGGCCGCCGGGGCGCAGAACCCGGTGAACTTCTCGAATGGCTTTGGCGGTGTCCGGCGTGTGATGCAAAACTCCGTGAGAATAGACCAGATCAAAACTCTCGTCAGCGAAGCTGAGATTCTCGGCATCCGCCGTTTGAAACTTGCCCGGCAGTTCAAATAGCTCAAATCTCTTTCGCGCTAACTCAACCGCCGCCTCCGTCAGATCGACTCCCGTATAGTGCGCGCCGGCTTTGGCAAACTGGGCCCCGTCGGTTCCCAGTCCGCAGCCAATCTCAAGTACCTTAAATCCGCGCGCGCTCGCGAAATCCGCAGCGATAGGAATATGCCATTCGGTCGTGTAGCGGTGGGCCTCAACCAGTTCGTAAAAGCGGCGGGTGCCCATTTCGGCATCGGCAAACTTTACCCCGCATGGGTTTGCCTGCCAGAAGGCGCGGACGCGTTCCTTGAGGTTTGTATTTGTGTCCGACATCGCAGGACGGAAGGATAACAGAAGGGGTAGCGAAGCCCGACCACAATAGGATAATTGATAGTGGCTCAGTTTGACGCTGAGTTCTTGTACAGAACGGAGCGCAGTAGCGCCGGATGCAACTCTAACTCAGTGAATCTACCACATCACAGCTTGAGTCGAGGATCCGGCGCTACCGCGCTCGGTTCTGTAATTGTCCCCTCGTTAAAACCGACCCAGCCGGATAACCCAAGTGTCGTTGATTTCTATTTCGCGACGGAGAGAATCCGCTCGATCAACTTCGGATCGTCCGGCAGCAGTCCTGACTTGGGCAGGCGCGGCGTTAGCGTGGCCCAGTTCTTATCCATCGCAAACACCTTGCGAAACAGCGGCAACGACTCGTCTACCCGTCCCATGTTTACCAAAGCAACTGCGTGCCAATAGATCATTTCCGCGTTGTCAGGAACCAGTTTCTCGGCCGCGCTATACTCACGCAACGCTCCTTCGTTGTCTTTCTTTTCCACCGCGAGATCGCCGGCGTTCATGTGAGTGTACGCGCGCTGGAGGATTACCAGACGGCGCAATTCGCGGAGCGGTTCCGGACTGTCATCTACGCGCAAATCAAACAGGCGGTCTTTCCAAGACTGGCCAGTTGGTTTCCCGGTGACGATGATGAGCGCCGCGGATTGCCGGCCACGAATGTCGCCACCGACGGCTTGCGCCGCGTCTAATGCCGCCAGCATCCGATCTGCCAGGTCGCCTTTGGCGCTCTCAAAAGCCTGGGCCATTGCGGGCCACACCTTGTCATTCAACATCAGGTTTGCCTGGACCGAAAAATTCTTACCCACAATGTGCCCGGCCGCCTGAATATTGTTTTTGCCAGTCCATGCATCCACGCGTCCCTGGGTGTCAATCATCGCCACTTGCCTCACCTCGCGGCCTTCATCTCCTGCCAGCAAAGACCGCAGCGCCTCAGGAGCACTCTTGCCGGTGCGCATCATCTCCAGGCCCAGCTTGCCGTAACTTGGATCGACGAACGATTGGGTGGCGACTGCGCCCAATCCGGCTTCAGCCCACGGAACGATTGGACCCACGGAGAACCAATGTGACTGAACGGCAACCCCGATCTCGCCGGTGTCTGGATCACGCGCGACGATGGAAAACGTGTGGACCGGTCGAAGTGGAGTGACCGATCCGGTCTTCTTTTGCTGTGGGTAGGACGCCGGGCTGACTGCAAAGGTGACCAATAAGGCAAGAAGTAAACGCATAGGACGAAACTCCATTCAAGATGCGAAGGCGGGGTTCAAATTGGAAAAGGGTAAAACGGCGTATTGCGGACGATCCAAAAAGACAGCACGACGAAAAACAACAACCAGATGTACCCGGCGTTAAGTTGGTTGGCGTTGATCTGCTTGCCCCGCAATACGGCATTCGTATAACGAACCAACGCATAGAGCAGAAACGGCAGCATCACCATCATCAGTGGATTAAACTTAAACGCCGCAATCACGTTGCCGTGAAGCAATTGATGAAGCCCCCGGGTTGAGCCGCAGCCAGGGCAGGCAAACCCAGTCAGAGCAAAAAACGGGCACACCAGAAATAAGCCCGTTCTCCCCGGTTCGAAGATAAACAAGTAAGTTGAGCCAACCGCCAGACACAACCAAATGAGGACAGCGGTGAATGGCCTATAAACGAGTTGATTAATCATGAAGGCAGCCAGGCAAAAATGCGCAGGGCCATCGAGGCTTTCAGTGGGTGTCGGAGCCGTTAGCGGGCAAAGGGAAGCAGTCCAGGGAGTACAGTAAAGCTCGGTCGTGCCACTTCGCGAAACCGCCGGCGGGCACCGGACCGTAAAAATCACGCTAGAGGTGGTCGGGTGATCGGAACAACTCAGAACCACCCTTTCTTGTTCTGTATGTAAGTTCTGACAAACTCTTCGTCAGACTTGGTCAGGTAGATGATTCCTTCAACCAGACCTACTATCGAACCCATGCCGCAGGTTACGAAGGTAATGACGATCTGAATAATTCCTTCGGTGGTGTAACCCAGAACAAACTTATGAACCCCAAACCCGCCAAGCAGGATGCCGCAGATGCCCGCGACGATTTTTTTGTCGGCGCCCATCGCCTTATAGTCCACCATTCCACCCTGCGCGCCCGCGTTAACCGACTGCATGGGCTGGTAGCCACCTGCGCTACTTAAGGGTGCCTGGCAGGTGACGCAGTATTGGACAGTATCATCATTTACTGCTCCGCATTTTGTGCAATATCTACTCATTGATTTCCGTTCTCCACTTTTGTGCCTTAAATTTTGACTACGGATATGCCATGTCGAAGCGCTCCATATTGGAAGTGGAGTTGCCGGGCGACGTTAGAGACAAAATCCGGTTGTAGTTTTCGTAAGGGCCCGGCCTAGCTGTTAAGTGCACCCATTCCAATCCCGAGGATTGTGAGTAACAGGTAGATTAATCCCACGACTACTCCGATGCCGATCGCGATGAAGCTAAAGAGCTTGGCTTTCTTGGAAGCATCGGCAGCGCCGGCGAGATCACCTGCTGCCACTTTCCCGTTCACCTGAGCAGCGAAGATGATGGCAACTATTCCTAGCGGCCAGCAGCAGAATATGGAAAGAATAGCGGGCACCAAATAATTGGGGACTGTTGTTGTGTCACCGCCTGCGGGCGGGGGATTCCACTGTTGCGACATTTAGATTTTTCTCCTGAGTTAAGTTGTCCTGAATAAGCTTGTTTGCTGAGTCGATTTTGTTAACTGGTACTTGGTCCGTCCGCGATCAACGAGCGCCGTGACTCAACTAAAATTCTGAGGTGGCGGCGGCATCGCATTGGCCTTTCGCTTTTCAAAAATTGGGATACCGAGAAGTCCGCCCAGAGTCGAGAAGATCACCAGCAGCACGGCCAGAATAAGTCCATTGACGATCGCACCGGCAACCGTCTGTCCGGCTTCGATCTGCGTCCGCATCATCTCGCCCTGAGACGGGTTGATATTCTCCATCAAGCTGACGACGATGCCCGTCATAACACTACTCATCAATATGCTGACTGGGATTCCGACTACTACAGCGATGATCGCACCAACGACACCCGCCATTGCTCCCAGAATTGCGCCGTCACCGGCAGTGGCAGGCACGGGGGAGTTCTTGATGTAAAGGTGGGAAGCCAGCGCTCCACCCAGAAGTGCCCAAAGGCAACAACACACGTTCGCCCAGTTTACGAACGGTATTATCGACAGAATGCCTAAGACAACGCCGCCAATGATTGCGGGCTTCAGTTTGTTGTTCATCAGATCAGTGCTCTCATATTGAAGGTGGTCAGAGAAGTCCTATTTTAGACTTTGAAAAGCAGGATGGAACTGTATGCGCGGTGAATAACTAACAAAGAGGGCTGTAATTGTCAATAAAATTGACGTTTAATATCGCCGCCAAACCTCAGTTTTCCGCGCGATGTGCCTGGATGTCCGGGTGCTGGCAGGGAAACGACGTCAAACCAGAGCTCCCCAGACATTCCAGGCGTCGTCCCCCCTGCTCGACAAACCAATGTTTGTCGGACATTATTCTCTTATGTATGAGTTTGCAGTAGCACCGGCCGTCCAGAATATTCGGCGTCGAGGTGTCGAAATCGGGGAAGTATCGCCGGACAGTCTTGGGTTTGAGCTGGAGCTCGAGTCGGGAGATAGGATTATTAAGGTCAACGGCCGGATTGTCCGCGATTATCTCGACTTTCGCTTCCAAACGGCCGGTGAAACCGAGCTCGTGATGGAGGTTCGCAAGAAGTCAGGCGAAGATTGGGAGCTGCAAATCGAACGCGGGGAAGGCGAAGACTTCGGACTGAGCTTTGAGCAGATAGTGCCCCGTCAGTGTGCCAATGAATGTATTTTCTGTTTTTGCAACGGCAATCCAGCAGATGCTCGTCCGTCTCTCTTCATTAAGGACGAGGACGTGCGGCTTTCCTTTCTCTACGGTAATTACACAACCTTAACTTCGATCACCGAAGACGAGATGCAGCGGATTGTTGAGCAAAGGCTTTCACCTCAATACGTCTCGATTCATGCCACCGATCTGGCAGTCAGAGCCTATCTGCTCGGTGTCGATGAACATCGCGCCGACATAGCTCCGAAGTTGACCCGTCTACTTGATGCGGGAATAGAAATCCACGCTCAGGTGGTACTGTGTCCCGGAATCAATGACGACCAGGTCCTGCGCCAGACCATCGATGATCTGGCCGCGGAGCATCCGCGGATCACCAGCGTGGCCATCGTTCCGTTGGGCCTGACGCGTTACAACACCGACCCGCGGCTGACTGCGGTAACTCCCGAATTCTGCCGGAAGGTAATTGCTGAGGTGTCCGAGATTCAGCGAGACTTGCGCCAGCGCCTGGGAACCACCTTCGCCTTTCTGGGTGATGAAATCTATTTGCGAGCCGGGGATAAGGTGCCGCCGCGAACTCACTACGGCGCCTACCCACAGATAGAGGATGGCATCGGCATGGTCCGATCATTCAGCAATGAGTTTAGCTCACTGATGAGGCGACTCAAGCGTCGTCCGCTGGAGCAGCCTGGTAAAGTCAATGGAACCATTCTCACCGGAACTCTGTTCGCACCGATTTTCAGGCAGCTGGTCGAGAAAATGAATGCGCAGTTTGGTACGCGATTGAGTGTAGACGGAGTCGCGAACAACTATTTTGGTGGCGATGTTTCGGTAGCTGGATTGCTGACGGGCGGCGATTTACTTGCGGCACTACCGCGAATCCGCGGTGACTTCGTAATTATTCCGAAGAATACTCTCAAGAGCGACGAAGAGATTATGCTCGACGGAATGAAACTGGGTGAGTTGTCGGAAAGCTTTGGTCTCCCAGTATACCCGCTCGACCTCAAATCGTTTTCGCAGTTTCTTTATCATTCGTAACGCAAACTGTTAGTTTGCGGTTGATTAGGAGCTCGGACTTTAGAGCGTAGCCGGCCGATTGTGCACCACCCGCAAACTAACAGTTTGCCTTACAACGAATACTTAGCCCAATGCCCAATTCATGATTGCCCCCGCGCAAAACCGACCTCAGTCAACTCAACCAGAGCGGAAGATTCTCGACGTCGGCTGTGGCCAGAATAAACACCCGGGCGCGATTGGAATAGACTCAAACCCGCGCGCTCATGCAGACGTCATTCATGACCTCGGCACTCTACCTTATCCTTTCCCAGACGACGAATTCGACCTGATCATCTGTCGGCACGTTATCGAGCACGTACCCGATGTGATGTCATTCGTCGTCCGGGAACGGATAAGGAAGGGTCCCGAGGTCGTGAATGACATCTGCATGCGCACGCGGGTTTGCGTCGATCCCAATTGCGCCCGGATATTTATTTTGCCCACACCCGACGTCGAGGATCTTCCGCGCTGGTTGAGCTGAAGAAGGTTGGTTTTGCGCAGCGGCAATCATGGATTGGGCATGGATGACTTGAGATCAATTTTGACGATAAAGAAACTGCGAAAATGATTTGAGGTCCAGCGGGTAAACCGGGAGACCAAAGCCTTGAGACAATTCTCCAAGTTTCATTCCGTCGAGCATAATCTCTTCGTCGCTCTTGAGAGTGCTCCTCGGGATCATTACGAAGTCACCTCTGATGCGCTCACCCGCCGCCAGCAGATCGCCGCCGGTTAGT
>JANNJZ010000081.1:0-12782 GCA_031396065.1 Pyrinomonadaceae bacterium
GACATACTGCTCGTTAGTCAGACCGCCATAGATGCTCAGAAAATCTGAACGCGTCACAAACTGGTTCACAAACGACTGCTTGTTGGCATACATCACTGCCTGATCCAGTTGATTGTTAACCACGATGCCCGCTGAGACCGCCGCCTGCTCACGCGTGAACTCGTCTTTCGTGTTATCCGCCGGAACAGATCCGCCAAAGTAAGGCATCCGACCCAATGAGCCGCGGTAGACTCGCAACACGAAGTAACCCGTGTTTTGAAACTCCGGCGAAAGGAAGAATGCGGCGCTCGTGTTCGCGCGCTTTCGCACAATGCACTCGGCTTCCGATTCGCCCGGCAGACGCTTCGAGGGATCGGTGGTGCACTGCGTGATCTCACCAGTCCAGTGGTCCCACCCTGGGCCATCGGGTTCGCGATTCAGAAAATCAAGATACTGCTGCCGCACAAACTGCCGCGAGTCGTCTACCGGATTTGGATCAGGCGCAGTTGCGCTCACTGTAAATGCCAGTGAGCTAACTGGCGTACCAGAGTTCTTGAAAATGAAGTTGTAGTTGCCCGGCGCGAGTGGGCCAAGATCGTAAATCTGGGCTGTCGTCTTCACAGCTTGAACCGCTGTCCCAGTAAATTTTTCAACCCGGGCATCGGCGGAGAAATCATTACCGCCTCCTTCCGGCTGTCCCCAGTCAGTCACCCGGTAACCAGCATCCGGGAACTTCGGCGCCACATAGACGAAAGTTCGGCCACCTACAGTCCAGGCCTTCAGTTGCGCTACCTGTCCAGCAGTCAGCTCAACAGTTTGCCACTCGGATGGGGGTGGCGTCGCGAGGCTGTAAGTAGCTGTTTTGACCGCGCTGGGAGTCCATCCATCTTTGTAAGCTCTGGCCTTCAAGACTATAGAGTGATCAATCAATAGAGTTGCGGCCGAACTTAATAGCGGGTCATCTTCAGTCGGATCAACGCCATTCGTTGTGTAGTGAATCGCAACTCCTCCAGTGAGTTGGTCCATCGGCATCGGGATCGCATGATTATCGGTAGTGCCGTCTCCCAACTGGCCATAGTCGTTCCTCCCCCAGGTGAACAGTGTGCCGTCTGATCGGAGAGCACAAGAGAAATCCCAGCCGGAAGCGATACGACTGATGCCGGTTAAACCGGCAATTTGTCCGGGAGTCGACCGGCCTGGGCCAAGGTAGCCGAGTTCGCCATTGAAATTTCGACCCCAGGACCAAACAGTACCATCGGCTCTTAATGCGAGGCAGTGAAAGCCTCCGGTGGCAATCGCGACAACGCCTGTGAGTCCGGGTACCTGAGTTGGAGTGGGATGAGTGGAACTATCAGAGGTTCCGATGCCGAGCTGGCCCGCGTCGTTACTTCCCCAGGTCCAGACCGTCCCGTCATTCTTTAGGGCCATGGAAATGCCGTTCGATGACACCGCTATTACATCTGTCAGTCCGACGACTCTGACTGGAGTGGTTCTCGAGATCGTTGTCCCATCACCTACCTCACCCTGGTTGTTTGTCCCCCATCCCCAAAGTGTTCCATCATTTCTGATCGCAAAGGTCGCTGACCCCGACGCGATACCGACCACGTTTGCTAGTTCGCTGACCTGTGTTGGCGTAGGTGAATCGAAGCCTCCCCAGATCATCACCGTGCCGTCATTTTTTAGGGCTACGCTCCTTTGCCCGCCGGCTGCAATCGAAACTACTCCAGTCAATCCCGGAACTTGTTGCGGTATCCATCGAGATGCGTGATTCGTGTCGTAACCCAGTTGACCTCCAAAATTGGCGCCCCAGGTCCAAACGGTGCCATCGGTCTTCATAGCCATGTTGTGGTATCCATGACTCTCAAGTGAAACAAGTCCATTCAGACCGTTCAACCTGAGTGGCACTTTGTTGACGACCTTGGTGTAGTCAACAATGTCGCCGCCTGAATCGAATGCGAGTTGGTCATAGTAATTGCTGCCCCAGCCATAGTCAGTGCCATCTGACAAGCGAACCAGTACATGTTGACTACCAACGGCAATAGAATCGATATGAGCCTCGGCGGTACTGCTGGCGATGTTGACCCTCTGGACAGACGAGAATGTCCCGCCATCCGGGCTAAACCTCGGCATTGAAACTGCGCCGATTGGCAGGGGATCGGGAATCTGCAGCGTTGTTTCATACGGGTAAGGCATGGATCCAACGGTGCCACCCATACCGGTCTGGCCATTTGAATAGGAACCCCAGCCAAACACGTGACCGTCCTGCCTCAATGCCAGACTATGTTCGACTCCAGCCGAGATTGACTGGATATTATTGAGCCACGCAACTGGAACAGGAGCGTAATGATCGATAATGGTGGTGTCACCAAGTTGGCCGCTAAAGTTTCCACCCCAAGCCCAGACAGTGCCATCGTTGCGCAACGCAATTACATGGAAGCCGCCGGCTCCGATCTCCGTCACTCCAGTCAACCCCAAAACCTGACCCGGCGTGGATCTGTGGTTGGTGGTGCCATCGCCCAGTTGTCCGCGCCAGTTGTGGCCCCAGGTCCAAACCGTGCCGTCGCTGCGTAAAGCCACAGAGAACGTTACGGTCGTCAAACCGCTCGGGCCATAAAAGCTATACGCATCGTTAGCAAACACGGCGGTCACATTCCCGAGACCAACGGCCTGAACCGGCGTCGTGCGTTTCACAGTAGTGGAATCGCCAAGCTGCCCGCTCTCATTCCCGCCCCACGCCCAAACAGTTCCATCGTTCTTTACGGCCAGCGAATGATTTGGCCCGGCGGCGATTGAGAGAATTCCGCTCAGCCCGAGAACCTGCGCCGGGACTAGCCGATTAATGGAAGTGCCATCACCCAGTTGGCTGTCGGTGTTATCGCCCCAGGCCCAAACGGTCCCATCAGCACGCAATGCCAGACTATGGTTTCCACCGGCGCTAATTCTTGTTACGCCGCTCAACCCAGCAATTTTTTCGGGCTCCTTGCGATCTGTAGTGGTGCCATCGCCCAGTTGGCCTTTGTCATTCCTGCCCCACGACCAAACAGTTCCGTCCTGCTTCACAGCGAGGGTATGGGAGGTGCCGCCATCTATTAGGGAGACTGAGGAAATGTTTTTGATTCGCACTGCGATTGGCTTGTTCGAAACGGATCCGTCACCCAGCTGCCCAAACTGGTTCGCTCCCCAGGCAAGTCCATATCGGTCTGACCGGATCGCAAAAGACTGATTCCCGCCCGCGGCAATTCCAATGATCCCGGTTTGAGGGTTTTGATTTGGGAAAATGACCTGGGCTTCAATGTTGGAGCTGTTGTTGTTGAGGTTGGGATCGATGAGTGGTCCCGTAACTGTTACGTGACTACCCAACCAATTATTAAACTGAAAACTTGTGGGCCGAACAACGATTGCCGCCGTCGCAGAGCCGCCAGACTCAAGCAGGCCCAAATCGATCTGGATCTTTCCACCGGCAGGGTCGGAACAGGTGCCCTGACTAGTCGTGCAGGAAACAAAGGTTGAGTTTACGGGCAGTGACTCGACGACACGAACTCCCAGTGTTCTTGAGGGTCCGCGATTCGTGGCGGTTATGTTGAAGGTGACATCCTGGCCAACTATTACCATGTTGGCGCTCACGGTGCTGGACACTGAAAGATCTGCCACACGCGGCAAGGTACCTAAGGTGAAGGTCAGTGCCGCAGCGTTCGTTAGATCCTTTGTTGCCGTGTTGGAAGTATGTGAGGCGACGAGGTAAGCCTCGGGCTCACCGCCGCCAATTCCCACAATCGGATGTAAGGGGGCGTTCTGGCCGTAACGCATCTTTATCACCCCGTCGCGGCGAAATTCAATCTCAAAATTAACTGGCTCTGCGTCCGAAGGCGCTGCTGGACAAGTCGGCGAAGTAAACTTCACTCCTTGCCAACGAAAGATCACATGATCGTTGTCGGGCGCGACTCGATAAATGTCACTCTCTGAACGAAAGCACTTCCGTAGATCGAGGTCGTCCCACATGCCGGCAACCATAACTGTTCCATTTAGAGCGCCGGCGAGAGCTGATGCATCGGAACTGGGAGCAGGACCAAAATAGATTGCGCCGTTTGTAGAGACTGTGACCGAATTGTAAAAGTGATCGTAGAACGGAAAGTCGAAAGGCAGCCACGATGGGGACATCCGATCATCCGAGTTCAGTTGGAAAGGAGAGCCGCCAACAGACAATGGCTCCACCCCATTGGTGGTAACTGTGTAGGGATTAGCAGTCGCAGAGTCGGAGACGGAAACGTTGATGTTGGAGTCGGTCGCGTTACCTGCGTTATCGATCGTCCGAATGACAAATGCGCCGTTGGCGTGCTGGAAAGGAATATTGACGCTGGCAGATTGCGGCGTTCCTGAGATATCGGGGCGCATGACTGCGATCAGAAATTGGGAGTTGGTGGAGGCATCTGCAAAACGGAGTTCGTATAGAGAAGACTGGCCGGCACTGCCGTCGTCACCGGAAGCGGTCCAATTGAGTAGGACCGACCGTCCATCCTGGGCACTGAGCCTTAGATCCGAAAGCGGCGCGGGACTAACCGTGTCAACCTCATCTGCATTCTGCATGGCGCCAGCAGCGTTTAGCACCCGACCACCAACAATAGCGCCATCAAACGTTGTAGTCGCCACCGCCCCGAAAAGAATCGCCCCGCGTAGCCGAGCCACGTTCATATCGGGATGCGCTGCCAGCACGAGAGCTGCTGAGCCGGCGACGTGAGGAGAGGCCATTGAAGTCCCGCTGGCATAACTGTAGGTATTACCCGGAGTGGTGCTTAAGATGCCTCGACCAGGCGCGCCGATATGCACTGTTCGCGAACTGCGATTACTAAAGCTTGAGATGGTAAAAGCTTGATCGATCGACGCAACTGAGATTACGTTCGGCAGATCGTAGCTGGCAGGATAGCTTGGAAAAATACCGTTGTCCCGAGACTCGTTGCCCGCCGCAGCCACAAACAGAATTCCAGATGCACTCATCGCCTGAATCGCGTCGGCTTCTGCCTGGGAATAACCGCCCCCGCCGTAGGAATTGTTAGTGACTCGGATGTTTGCGCCTTGCGCGCCGTTTGAGCTAAGCCAGCGGTCACGCATCATTTTGGCGTAGCCATAAGACTTGACGACATCGGCTGCAGATCCGCCTTCTGGTCCGAGAAACTTCAAGGACATCAGCGAAACTTGCCAGTTGACTCCAACCACGCCTAAGCCGTTGTTGCCCTGGGCGCCGATGGTTCCGGCCACGTGAGTGCCGTGCGCGTCGACGACAGAGTTGTCCGGGTTGGTACCAGGGCCGTCGTAAACACTCGAATCGTTATGAAAAAAGTCATAACCGTTCAGGTCATCAATAAATCCATTTCCATCGTCGTCAGCTCCATTGCCGGCGACCTCACCTGGATTACGCCAGATGTTTGACTGAAGATCCGGGTGATTCACGTCAATGCCTTCGTCAATAACTGCCACCACTACGTCGCGGCTGCCCGTAGTAGTGTTCCACGCTTGTTCTGCATTAATGGCACCCGGAGCATTACCTGGCTGGACGGGGCTCTTCAGATTCCACATTTCGAGAAAGCGCGGATCGTTCGGAGTAGAATTTCTGCGCCGGATGTAGTTTGGTTCGGCGTAAATCACATCTGAGCGTTTACGCAGAGCTTCGATAGCGCGCTCGGTGTCGGCAGGAGCGACGCGAGCAATACGCAGGCCTGTAACAACCTCGGGGCCGGAAAGGTGATTGACTTCAACTGGTATCTCTCCCTGGTCTCCCACAACGGCGAGTTCAAGCTGGCCGGCAGCTTTCAGAGAGGACATGCTCTGGCGGAAGCGTACGAGTATTTCTCCCGGGACAGACTGGGGCTGATGCCCCTTGGTCCTAGCTTCTGAAGGGGCCGTATCTTCATCTAGCTCTTCATCGGGACCCGCTGCTGGACGGGCTCCGTTGTCTGCCTTCTGAGAAACCGAATTTTCTTGAGGCGTGCGATCGCTTTGGGCAAAGCCGCGCCGGCCAAAACTCACCGCCACAACTGCAGAAAAGGCCAGCAAGGAAATGAGGGCAATTCTCACTCTGAGATGTGTCAGCGAACGCGGGCTTCCTGCCGCCGTTAAAGTCCTGAGACGGTCGTGAGGCACACGACCAGGTTGATGAGGTGTTTTGGACAAACCCTAACTCCTTGGACATTGAAAAGTGATTGAATCGGATAGGCCGTGTCGGCGACGAATCCTCAAACTTCTGGCCGGCGACAGGAACTGAAGCTAACGAACTGGACAACCGGAGAGACGTAGTTTAGTAGCAGACTGCAACCGCAGCGTTGCCCCTCCCCTGAACAAAAGGGCTCATTTTATTGAGGAAAGTTCTATTTTGAAGCTATTGACGTCACAAGCAGAGTGATCAACTTAGGTGTCACTGAAACGCAGGGCTGGGAGCGCAGGCATCTTGCCTGCAAGAGCGCCGCAAGGCGCGAAGGAAGCAGTGACACTCAACGTGGATTGACCACGCGGCAAAGAGCGGCTGAAGCCGCCATTGCAGGCGAGCCGCGTGCGCTCCCAGCGGCTGCGCTCCCAGGCTAAGGTTGACCGAATCGTGCTCTGTACTCCGGTGATGAAATGAATGCCAACACCATCTCCGCCGCCACGAAGTCGCCGCCAAACGTATTCAGCTTGCCTAACCAGAACGCGTATCCCGCTTCATCCGGATCTCGCTTCATGTAGCCAAAGTATTCCAGCTGCACAAACGCCCGTTTGAATTCAGAATTGTAGAACGCCTGACCATACGTCGTGGTGAACTGCTGATTGCCCTCCGAGATTACATTGATTCCATCGACCACCTTCTGCAACACGGAGGCTCGCGTCTCCGTCGCCGGATTTGCATTCAACCCGTAAATCAGCATGGTGCGCTCTTCCGCGCTCGCATTCGCTCCCGTGTTCAGGAAGAGCTTGTTCACATACTCCTGATTGCTCAATCCGTCATAGATAGCTTTGAACTCCCCACACCGGGACTTCGCCGCGTCCGTGCAGTTTACAAAAGTCGCGGCAAAGTCGGACTTGTTCTGATTGATCTTCGCTGCCGACAGCTGCCCGTTGATGATGATCCCGTTGCCGACGACCTGCGCATCGGTCGTAAACTCCGAAAGTTTTGGTTGCCGCCCCAACGCTCCCTGATACATCCGGTAAACGTAGTAACCCGTATACTGAGACTCCGGCGAGAGAAAAAACGCTCCACTGGTTAGCTCCCGCTGGCGCGAAGTGCACTCGGCTTCCGCCTGCCCCGGTGAGCGTCGAGCCGGATCCGTGCACTTAGTGATGTTGTCGGTCCAGAAGTCTTCCCCAGCCTGGTCAGCTTCGCGATTCAGAAAATCTCGATACTGTTGCTTCACAAACTCTCGCGCGCTATCAACTGGATTCGGCAGGGAAGCCGTTGAACTGACAATGAACTGCAACGTCTTCGCGAGAGTCCCTGAAGTCTTGAAGTTGAAGTTGTAGGTTCCGTCCGCCAGTGGTCCAAGGTCGTAGATCTGCGCAGTGGTAACCTTGGCCTGTATTGAAGAACCAATTAACTTTTCGACGCTCGCGTCCACCGTAAAGTCGTTACCCGACATCACCGGCTGACCCCAATTGGCTACGCGGTAGCCGGCATCCGGAAACTGCGGCTTCACATAAACAGAAGTTCTCCCACCCACGGTCCACGCTTTCATTTCTGCTACCTGATCCGCCGTCAGCACGGCCGGCGCCCCCGGTGAAGGACTCGGTGAGGGTGCTGCTGTTGCCGTGGCCTTGAAGTAGACCCAGTCTTGCCCCACGAAACAATATCCGCTGCTCGTTCGCGCATCACTCTGAAGGCTAAACGAGTACCCCGCCTTCGAAGGCGTTACCTTCACGTTGTCCTGGCATCCCAGATCTCCCGAGGCGTAATACCCGGTCGCAGCCGTCGTCGTAGTTCTGGTTGAACTCGCTCCCTGAAAATCCTTCATCTCGATCAATATGTTCGCGCCAACAATAGGATTATTAAATGCATCGGTGATCGAACCGCTGATTGAATAGCCAAACTGGGGGACGGGTGGAGGCGTTGGCGTTGGGGTTGGCGACGGAGGTGGCGCCGTAGTGGGCATGGATGTGGGCCACTGCACAAAATAGAGTTCAGATCCTTTATTCTGGACGGTGGTCCTGAATGCAAAGCCGTTGGTACCCCACCGAATAAAGCTCCCGATGTCCCCTGCGATTCCCGGGATCGTCATCGTCCCGATCAGGCCAAAGGTTTTTTGATCGTAGGCCCGGATCACTGCGTTTGTGCTGATGACTCCGCGGTCTTCCACCAGGAAGAAAACGCGTCCTGTCGCCGACTCGGGAAGCACCAGGGATGTGTAAGGACTCAGGCCAGGGCCAGTGAACCGGCCCACCAATGCTCCGGTTTCGGGATTCAGCACTCTACCCATGGACTCATAAATCAGTCCGTTATCGAACTTAATATCCTTACCTTCGAGAATGTTCCTGGAGGCCGTCACAGTCTCGGCGCCCGCATCGTCAACAGTCAGGCGATGAAAGGCCCTATAAGAATTCTCGATGTCGTACCCGTAAAGAGTAGATGCCGATGAGGAATACTCTATGACGTTGTTGAGATGCCCCCACCTCTGGCCGTCGGCTTTTTTCGGCCGTTGAATTCCGTGGTCGTAAATTGCCACGGCTATGTGCCCGGGACTTCCACCGTTATGCCTCGTCGAAATGGCCAGAGTGCCGTTAGTGCCAGGGGCCACTTCCATGTCTTCTACGAACCGCGCCACGGAAATTTCTATTCCCAAAGAAAACTTCGCGCCCATGGTCTTCGTTGTAGTATCAAAACGGGTGACGGCCCCCGCACCATCCAGGCCCGCGTAGATGAATTGACCATCACCAGAGATGGCGAGTTTTTTGGGCTCACTCCCGGCGTATACGGGCGTACCCACAGCACCGGTCAAGGGATTGATCGGCACAATGCTGTTTCCAAATGTGATGGGTGCCCCGAGCGCCGTTCGACTTGGAACGCTGGCGTAGATCATCCCGTCGCTGCGATTGTAGACAATGTCTCCGGTCGACAGTGGAACCCGCTTTACATCGACGCTGACTTGTACGGGAGTTGGAACAGGCGTCGACACACTCGGCTGGATCATCGAAGTCTTTAGGAAATGGATCCGGCCATCTGAGGTATTGAAGGCCAGGCCCTCCGGGCCATAGCGAATGAAGCTTCGAACATTGGTGTACTGATCACTGCGTATGTTCTCGATCTTAAGCAGACCCAGTTCCATATAAGTTTCTGAATCGTAGGCGATGATGTTGAGCGACTTCCCGACATCAAAAGTCAGAAAATAAACTCGATGATTGCCTGGGTCCGGCGCCATCCAAATACCGCCGTCCTTTCGCGAGAACTTGCCCATGAGCGACAGCGTTTCTGCCTCAACGATTGTGCCATCCGTACCGTAGATCACACCGCCTGCCGACTTGATAGTGTGGCCCCAACCGGAGATTAGACCTGCGATACCCTCCTCGGATAAGCCGTTGGCGCTGACACCGAGCTTGCGCAATCCGAACTCAGAAGTGTCGTTGGAATAGGTATAGAGATGCGCTCCGGAAAATGCGAGAGAGTTTCCTGCAGCTTCATTCGGACGCTTGACGCCATTCTCATAGAGGCCGACCCCCCTACCACCGAGTATGTCGAGCTCAAAATGCGAGACCGCCACCAGATTCGGGTTATCAGGAGCAACCGCCAGATTCTCCGCGTAACGCAAGCCACTGCCGGTGGTCCTTCCCAAACCGAATTGCAGCCCCGCGGAATTCGTGGCTACGTCAAAGCGTCTAATTGATCCTGAGCCACGCAGAGCAGTGTAGATAGTGTCTCCCGCCTCAGAGATCGCGAGTCTGCCTGGCTCACTTCCGACATGGACCGTCTGCAGCACCGAAGCGGTTTGCGGATCAATCGAGGTAATGCTGTTGCCGATGCTTCCAGCATAACCTGGAACACTGGCGTAAATTCGCTGGTCCTGAGGACTGTAGACAAGATCGTTTGCCGGAAGTGACAGGGATTTGATTCCATCCGAGCGCTCGGTAACTGTCGGACTTGGAATGTCATACGGATGGAGCGACGAAAGAGGAACAATAAAGACCTGATTCCCAGAAGTGCTAAAGGCTAACCCATTGCCACAGCGGATAAGGCTGGTGGGCCCACCCGCAATCGTCACCTCCAGGAAGCCGACGGGAACGAACGTCTGTAAGTCAAAAGCCAGGATTGTCGCAACTGGTGATAGAGAAGGAACACTCTCTATGAAATAGACTCTGCCGCCAGCTGAATCCGGGACTACTAATCCGTTGGTTGGAAATTCGGCGACCATCTGTCCCGCTTCGGGATCAAACACCTGCCCAGTGGTTGAGTAGAGTAAGCCGTTGTCAAACTTGATGTCTTTAGCACCGAAAGTTATTCCGGGAAGCGATGACTGAAATGAAACGCCCGAATCATCGACTCCAAACTTGAGCACGTATTCCTGGTACGCGCCGTATCCAAATCCGTAAAGCAGCGAGGGCGAGCTGCTGAATTCGATAAACGGTGTGCGGTGGAATATGTCTGTGAACTTGGGCCGCAATTGTCCGTCGGCAAATAGAGCCACATCCTCATCTCGCGAATCCGAACCCAGCGTGTTGTTTCTTCTCGCCACTACCACTGCGGTAGGATTTCCCGGCTGTACTCCTATGTCGTTCGCATAGAGTGGGCCATTCCCCCCTGTCGAAAAACCCAGCGAAAACTGCTTACCTGCCGACTGACTAGCAAGATCAAACCGACGCACTGCCGCAGCTCCGTTCAACCCGGCATACAAATATTGATGGTTATCCGAGATCGCGAGTTTCGCCGGCTCGCTGCCCACGAAGACCGGCGTGCCGGGACTGCCGCTGGAAGGGTCGATGGGAAGAATGCTGTTGCCGAAACTGCCGGCACTCCCAGGAACGCTGGCGTAAATTTTTTGAGTACCCGGATCAAAGATCAGGTCATTGGCGGCCAGGTCCAACTTGATCAGGTTGTCAGCCTCCAGCACCGGAGTCGGAACAGGAGCGGTGGGAACCTGATTTAACGCCGCAGTTTGAACCAGAAATACCCGATGGTTGCCAGTATTGAACCGATCATCGATGCGAAAGGCCAGAGTGCCCGTCCCGCAGAGAGTTAGGTCCTCCAAAGTATAGGGAGTCGAGGAATACCCCAGGGGGATTTTCAAGGAACTGACTTGAGCAAAGTTACTCAGGTTGTATGCAGCCACTAGTACTTCGTAGCTGCCGGTGCCGGAGATGAAGTAAGCGCGGCCTGCCGCTGGGTCGAGGGCCACAGAGGATCCACCATTGGGAAGCGGAAACTTGCCGACGAGTTCCTGCTTCTCAGGATCATAGATGAGCCCATCGTTGGTGTAGAGCAATCCATTAAGGAACTCTAACTCTCTGGGTGATCCAAGCGCGTAACTAATGGTGCTGGCAAGGCTGACACCGTTGTTATCGACCGCCAATGTCCGGAACCCTGCCTCAGTGTTCTTATTGTTTACGCCATACAGAATCGAGGCGTTGGCACCAAATTCGATCAGATTGATTTGGATGTTTCTACCAATCTGATTCGCTCTGCGAACCCCGTTATCATAAATTGCTACGCCACTGTGGTTAAAATTACCCTCTGTCGAGATCGCCAGGGACATTGGCTGTCCCGGAACACTCTCCATATCTTCAGCCAGATTGATATCGCCCAACTCGTTGATACCCAGATTAAACTCTGGTCCCAAGGCGTGTGACGCAAGCTCAAACCGCTGAACGGAACCAGAGCCATCAAGACTCGCAAAGAGGTATTCGCCATTTTTCGACAACACGAGTCTTCCAGGGTTGGTACCGATTGATATCGGTGGTCCGAGACTTCCTGAATGGGCGTTGATTGAAACTATAGAATTTGATTGGGTTGGCGCATTAGCCGGAACGCTAGCGTAAAGAATCTGTCTAGCCTCGTCGTAAACGATGTGTTTGGTGGTGAGCGAGATCTCCGTGACTCCCGCAACAGTTGAGCCTGGTCCGAACGATTCCAGCTTGTTGGGTGGAATCCAAAGGTCGGTCTGGGTCGCCGCGCTGGTTGACACGGCCAGGTGAGCAGCGACAGTTGCGCTGAAGAGAACGGCAACCAGAAGCAGTGCCAAGGAACGCCGGGTGCCCAGCGTAGCGTGCAGGCGCGTGCTTCTTACAACCGGGAACAAAGCCGTCGCCGAAGCTACTGCGGCAATTAGTTTCTTGAGACCAATTTGGAGCACACGACGGCGCAGATGAGGTATTGTGGACAAACTCAATCCCCTTAAGCCTCGGAATGTAATTGATTGGATAGGCCGTGTCGGCGACAAATCCTCAACAACTTCTGGCCGCCGACAGGAACTTGAAGGATACACAAAAGGACAACCAGAGAGACGTAGTTTAGTAGCAGACTGCAACCGCAGCGTTGCCCCTCCCCTGGATAAAAAGGCTCATCTTATTGAGGAATATTCTATTTTGAAGCTATTGACGTCACAAGCAGAGTGATCAACTTAGGTGGCACTGAAACGCAGGGCTGGGAGCGCAGGCATCTTGCCTGCAAGAGCGCCGCAAGGCGCGAAGGAAGCAGTGACACTCAAACGTGGATTGACCACGCGACTAAGAGCGGCTGAAGCCGCCATTGCAGGCAGGATGCCTGCGCTCCCAGCTTACGGCTGACCGAAACGCGCTCGGTACTCGGGCGATGAAATGAATGCCAGCACCATCTCCGCCGCCACAAAGTCGCCGCCAAA
>JANNJZ010000125.1:0-2296 GCA_031396065.1 Pyrinomonadaceae bacterium
GACGTGTGCCGATCTAGTTGGATTGAGTGCAACGATCTTTTGTGCCAGCTTAATCAGCCATTGTTTTCTCAACACAAGAGTTGAGATCCTCCGGGGCGTAAGAATGATTTGTTTTTGGAACACGCGGAAGGATACGTTAAAGTTCTAGAAAAATCGACTTTCCCATCCTCGACTGTGGGAGGGTTTTGAACACAGTGCCTAGTCCTCCAAGGGTTGCCTCACCCATCACGCTGAGGAAAACAGGTATTTCCCCTCCGAGGGTCGCTGCACAACCGCATGATTGTTCTTGGAGTGTTGATGGACAGCACGGGTTGCTGTGCTGTCGTGTACTACTGCACGCTGAAATCCTCCGGCACCACAACTTCGCGATCACTCGTGGCGCAACGGGTTGGCAGATTGGCTGTTTTCGGTTAAAACACGATTAGATTCTATAGGGAGTGGAATTTCCAGTAGGAAATCTGGCATGGCCATGCAGGTTTGGGTTCCCACACGGTCTTTGTCGATTACAGGCTCATGCTGTTACGCTAACCACAGTACAAGTGAACAGGTAGCTAAAACCAAGCGTTTTAGTATGGATCATTAAGGCTTGTTGGGATGGCGCTATGGGCTATGTGTTTCAAGAACATGAAACTGTGTCAGCCGGGGTGAAGCGGATTGCGCTTGAACAGCTCGACAAGGTCGTTCAGTGCACAAAATCAGGTGAGAAGAACCGCGACGAAGCGATTCATGATGCACGCGTCTCGTTGAAAAAATTGCGCGCCCTCCTCCGGCTTGTAGAAGTGAAGAGCAACGCTCACGTCTTAACTCAGGAACGGGTCTGCTATCGTAATGCGGCGCGACGGATGTCAGAAGTCCGCGACACAACGGCCATAATCGAGGCTTTCGATAAGCTGACCAAACATTACGCGGATCAACTCGCGCCGGACGCCTTGAGCGAGTTACGCAAGCCTTTCCTCAGGACCCAGAAAAGGCAGCAGGGGAATAAGAGCAAGGCCCTCGCGGATGTGGCGCGGATGCTCAAATCGGCACGGCAGCGGGTGAACAACTGGGCTATTGAGGACGATGGCTTTGTCGTGTTGCGCTCAGGATTCAAGCGCGTCTATAGAAAGGGGCGTGCCACCATGGTCCGGGCGCAATCCAAACCGAGCGTCGAAAACCTTCACGAATGGCGCAAACGTGTGAAGGATCTTGGGTACCAGATACGACTTCTTAGGCCTATATGGGAAGGGATGCTCGACGCGTTGGCCAATGAATTTGAGAAATTAGCCGATTATTTGAGCCATGACCATGACCTCGCTCTCCTACGTCAAAGGATGGTTCAGAACCCATCTGACGGCCGGACGCCGGTAAAGACGGTGGTGGCAATGATCGATCAGCGCCGAGAAGAACTCCAGGTGGAAGCCAAGCGGTTGGGCATACGGTTGTATGCAGAAAAACCTTCTGCCTTGGTGCGTCGCATCGAAGTGTACTGGCGGGCATGGTGTTTGGAAGAGTAACTCGATCCCATCACACGCAGCGAACTGTTGGGGATCCGGGGGTGGTCATGGATGGCTAAACATACACAAGAAATAGAGCGTAAATGGCTAGTGCGGGATCTGCCCAGACTCCGACAGCTTAAGCACGAGCAGATAATTCAAGGCTATCTCGCGATCTCGTCTGACGGAACCGAAGTGCGGCTTCGGCGCAAGAGCGACAATTATTTTGAGACCGTAAAGAGTCAGGGCGCACTTACGCGAGACGAAATCGAAGTGAACATTCCGCAAAAGCAGTTCCACACCCTATGGCCCGCAACGCAAGGGCGGCGAGTCAAAAAAAACACGATACGTATTGCACTGGAATGGCCATCAACTTGAACTGGATGTGTATCATGGGTCGCTCGCCAAGCTCGTCATCGTGGAAGTTGAGTTTGAGTTTGTTGAAGAGAGTAGACGGTTTCGCCCACCCGCGTGGTTTGGCGATGAAGTGACCGATGACAAACGTTACAAGAACAGCAGCCTGGTCAAAGCAACTTTTCGGTCGCACAGCCAATTATCATTGGGGCGACGATAGATTCGCCCCCTTCATCACGCCGTGTTGCGAGGCTCTGCGCACAAAGTATCTGTGGCCAAACTGTGGCAGAACTATCGTGCCGGATCAGGTTTGACCGGTTCCTCACCTGCCTCTGACTCCTGTGTAAGTGATTGAGAATGGTGTGATGAAGTGAGATCAGGACCTATAGTCTCTAGGGCTTCAGGGTTTTCAAAACTCGCCCCCTCTGCTACCACGCTGCTACCAGGACAGGACAAACCAGCCCCAT
>JANNJZ010000156.1:0-5458 GCA_031396065.1 Pyrinomonadaceae bacterium
GGTCGACGAGGGCGAGCTCCTCGGCACCGTGACCGATCCCGTCACCGACTACACGTACGAGATCCGCTCCCCGCGCGACGGCATCGTCATCGGCGCGGTCCAGGGTTCAATACTCGACAGCGGAGGCGTAGCCTCCAGCAACTACCCTGGCCTACGGTAAGCCACAGGCTTACCGCACGGAAGGCGGCAAAGCCGCAGCACCGATTAACATTCCGCGTCCCCGTGACGTCAAGCATTATTGTTGCCGATCAGACAGTTGATCGCGTCGTCACGCATCACTTCTCAAAAGCGATGTTATCGACCACCACGGTCCCCTTCTCCAATGTGCATTTGTCGCAGAACACACCCACCGTTATGGAGGTCAACTTTTTGAGGACGTCTCGCTTGAGGTCCAGTTGCATCGCCCACTGTGGTTGATTGAAGGTGTCGAGCTTGAGCTTGTATGTATTGAAACCCGGAGACACGCGGAAGTTCGCGGTTGGATAACCCGACTCGAGATTGGCACCGTGACCGCGAGTAATGAGTTCCAATCGTATGTGCTGAGGACCCTTGGCAAAGACTCGCAACGTTATGTATTTGTAGCCACTCACGTCGTCAGCCACGAATTTGCCGTCTTGTTCGGGCTGGCCAAACACCTCCATGTTTACTCCCTCCCAATCGTTTGGTATCCGCAGTTCATAATCAAAGGCGGCAGCAGTATCCTCGGCGGTGACCCGCGCAGCCGCGGGGGCGGGCGGATCGGCCTTCTCCATACCACGGACCTCCGGCGGATTACCCGGGTTCTGGGAATACCGATTCAACTGTGTCCTACCTCCGCGCTTACTTACCGGTCGGCCGTTTTGTAGATTTTGGAAGTCGGCATAGACCAGCTTGGAACCGTCGGATTCCGGAGGTTTAGCCGGGCCCTGGGCAGAGACCGAGCCGGCGACCAAAAGTAAAAGACCAGCTAACACTCCGGAGCGGAAAAAAACCATTCTGTTCATCGATGCACCTCCGACATTTTAGATGTGGTAGCGAATGGTAACGAATCAATCAGCAGTGTGGAAGTGATGCCGTGCTTAACTCAATCTTCCAATCGCGAATCGTCGTCGGCCCATGAAGTCAGTCCCAGCGGTAACGACGGCGTGGAACCATTGTAGGGGTGGCACTCCGCGCTGGCCACCTCTTATTAAGGCACTACAACTTTCTTCAATTCGCGCTCACTACTTGTGTTCATTATAGTTCGTCGTTTAGCAAGGTGTCCGCTCGCGGCTCTGCCGCTTTGAGCCGGAGATTTTTATGTACCGTTTAGAGAGCGCACTTGTGCGCCCCGACGAGATAAGAGTCAACCATTTTTTTGCGGCGCCGGGGCGGACAAGTCCGCTTTCTAAACGAATAGAAAACAAAACCCGATCTTTCCATGTTCGGTTCATAGAGCCCATCTGGGCGCCCCTGATCGGAAAGACTCAAATCGTCCGGCGCGCTCAGGATGACAGCATGCGGGCAATCATATTGCATCTTCAGCCTGTTAACCGGACAATGCCCTCGAATCCATGAGCCAACCTCGTCCTTTTCACAGTCTTAATCTCATCTTCTTGCTGGTGCTGCTGGGCGGCAGTTGTACCGCCCAGGCGCTTGATTTGCGGCGAGATCTTTCTCAGTTTAGCCATGAGGTTTGGCTCACCGAAAATGGTTTGCCGCAAAACACAGTTCACTCAATCGCGCAGACCAGGGATGGCTACGTCTGGATCGGCACTGAGGAGGGTTTGGCTCGCTTCGATGGAGTAAGGTTTACCGTTTTCGACAAACAGAATACTCCGCAACTTAAAAGCAATTACATTCGCGTTTTGTTGGCAGATCGTCAGGGCGCACTCTGGATCGGCACAGCGGAAGGCCTGGTCCGGATGCTGAATGGCAGCTTCACGGTGTTCACCACCAATGAGGGGCTTCCCAGCGATACCATACAAGCCCTCTATGAAGATCATGACAGCAATCTTTGGGTCGCTACCGCTAATGGGTTAGGCCTCTTCAAAAGTGGCGGCCTGACCACGTTCACGACCAAGGAGAGGTTGGTCGGTGGCAGTATCCAGGCGTTGTTCGAAGACACCGACCGCGCGCTTTGGATTGCCACGCCTTACGGTGTGGGACGCCTGAAGGACGATAAGTTTGCGAACTACACCGTCCGCGACGGCCTTGGCAGTAACAGCGTCAGGTCAATTCAGCAGGACCGAGAAGGCCACCTGTGGTTCGGCTCGCTCAGTGGTCTCACCTCATTCAGCGGCGGCCAATTCACAACCTATACAACGCGAGATGGCCTGCCAAACGACAGAATAATCTCATTACACGCAGACCGAGACGGTGGGCTGCTAGTCGGGACCGCGGGCGGGCTCTGTCGCTTCACCGATGGCCGTTTCACCGGTTTCAATACCGCGGATGCTCTCTCATCCAGCACCATCCTCTCGCTTCTCGAAGACCTGGAGGGCAACCTGTGGGTTGGCACCGAGTCTGCGGGAATCAATTTATTGAAGGACACAAAATTCACGACCTACACCACGAGAAATGGGCTCTCACACGATCTTGTCAAATCAATCTTTGCTGATCGCCTGGGCAATACCTGGATCGGTACTGATGGCGGCGGCCTGAATCTGCTGAAGGATGGCAAGCTCAGCGTCTACACGACCCGCGATGGCCTATCCAGCAACGTTGTTATCGCTCTCGCCGGCGACGGTGGCGGAAATCTTTGGGTCGGGACGCCTGACGGATTGAATCGTTTTAACCAGGGAAAATTTACTACCTATACTTCGGCTGACGGCCTGGCAAATAACGATGTGAGATCGATCAGCATAGATCATCCGGGCAATCTATGGATCGGCACGCGCGGAGGTCTGACTCGAATGAAGGATGGAGTCTTCAGAACCTTCACTGAGGTGGACGGGCTCCCTAACGATTTGATCACTACGCTTTACGAGGATGCCAAAGAAAACCTGTGGATTGGCACGCTAGGCGGCTTAAGTAAATTCAGGAACGACGAGTTTACGACGTTTACGACTAAAGACGGACTCTCGAGCGACGCCGTGATCGCCCTCTACGAAGACTCGGACAGGACGCTCTGGATCGGCACCAATGGTGGTGGTTTGAATCGCATGAAAGACGGCAGGCTTACCGCTTACACCACGCGCCACGGCCTGCTTGACGATGTCGTATATCGAGTTTTGGAAGACGGCAGAAACAACCTCTGGTTGAGTTGCCGCAAAGGCATCTTTCACATTAGCAAAAAAGAGCTCGACGATTTTGCCGGCGGGAGGATCTCGCAAATCGCGCCGGTTGCCTATGGAACAGCAGACGGCATGATGACCCGCGAGTGCAGCGGTGGCGGCGATCCAGCCGGATGGAGAGGCACTGACGGAAAGCTCTGGTTTCCGACCATCAAAGGCGTCGCTATGATCGACCCGGAAAGAATAAGAACCAACACCCAGGCACCGCCGGTGGTAATCGAGCAGATACTCGTCGATGATCGAGCAATCGCGCCGAGCGATGGAATCGAGTTGCCTTCGGGCACCACCCGCGTTGACTTGTATTACACGGCACCCAGTTTCGTGGCACCCGAGAAGGTCAGGTTCAAGTACAAGTTGGAGGGCTTTGACCAGGACTGGATCGATAGTGGAACGCGCCGCATCGCTTACTACACTAATCTGCGGCCAGGAGCCTACACCTTCCGCGTAATCGCAGCTAACGACGATGGTGTTTGGAATGAAACCGGCGCAACTTTTGGACTTTACCTGAAACCCTACTTCTATCAGACCTATTGGTTTTACGCGGTCTGCGCGCTTGGCCTGGCCATGTTGGCGTGGCTGCTATTTCGGCTGCGCGTGCGCGGGATGCAAGCGCAATTTGGTGCTGTGCTGGCTGAGCGAAATCGCATTGCCCGCGAGATTCATGACAACCTGGCCCAGGAGATGTCGGGGATCTCCGTGCAACTGGAAGTGGTGTCACGGACAATGCCGCACGGTGCCGAAGCCGCCCGGACCCACCTGGATCGAGCGCGACTGCAAGTTCGTCATGGTATCGCCGAAGCGCGCCGTTATGTTTGGAACTTGCGTTCGCCTGCTCTCGACAACAACGATCTGCCTACTGCCTTGAGCGAGACCGCGCGGCGGTTAACGAATGAGACTGAGATTCAGGCTCAGGTTGAGGTCAATGGCACCTTCAGGCCGTTGGCGCGATTGGTTGAGGACAATCTGCTTCGCATCGGACAAGAGGCAATGAACAATGCCGTGAAACACGCGCAAGCCCAACGGATCTTTGTCAATCTCGTATTCGATGCCCGGCGAGTTCAACTCAGCGTACGCGACGATGGGCAAGGTTTTGATAATCAGCTGGCCGGCAATGGACGATCTGGACACTTCGGATTGATTGGCATGCGCGAGCGCGCGGAACAGATTGGTGGTACCTTGTCGATTCACAGCACCGCAGGCTCCGGTACCGAGGTCGTGGCTGACGTGCCAATCAACAGCTAAGGGTACCGCCGCGGAGAACAGGCGTTTAGAGTACGAGCTTTAGCTTACGTCTGGCACGGCTACCGCAAACTAAAGTTTGTACTCTAAACACCTGTCGCGGGAAGCCATGAACTTCGAGAGCATCAGGGTCGTATCCGCTACCAGGAAATTTCGAAAGGAGTTTGCATGTTCTGTCCACAGTGTGGCTCTACTCAGAATGACGACCTGAGGTTCTGCAAAGTGTGCGGCGTGAACCTGCACGCCGTAATGCAGGCGGTTGGAACGCGGGAAGCCGAGGAAAAGTTCGACTGGAGCAAGACCTGGGTGCAGGAGATGTTTCTCTCTGCCGATGAAAAGAAACGTCGCAAGGAAGAGATCAAGCGGCAGCTGGGGATTACACCCGAGATTAGTCGTTACAACGAAATCAAAGCTGGCATCATTGTTGGTAGCGTGGGAATTGCCCTGGCAATTTTTCTGTTTGTTTTTATGGGCGGCCTGATCGCCAGCGGCAAGGTAACTCCCGAGGCCGCTGAGATCCTAAGTCGTCTTTGGGTTGCTGGGGTGATCCCTCTGTTTGTTGGGTTAGCGCTGGTAACAAACGGCGTTGTGGTTAGTAAGAAACTCGTGGAAGCTGCGAGAAGGGGCTCGCAGACGGGGCCGGAGCGTTTGGAAGAACACGCGAAACCTCTTTCACTTCGCTCTGCTGAGCCTGGTGAGTTTCTGCCCACACCTTTTAGCGTTACGGAGCAGACGACGAAACACCTCGGCCGTTCAGGTGAGAAGTGAGTTGTTCTGGTAGCTTGGGTTACGAATTTCGCTGAAAGCGTTCGCTAATTCCAGCCGTGTGAAAACCTGGTCTGGGTCTGGATCCGTTTAGAAAGTGCACTTGTGCACCCCTTCGGCAAATACACATTGACGCGTAACTCTTTCGGCAAGGGGCGCACAAGTGCACTTTCTAAACGGATCGAGATGAGGCAATCGGG
>JANNJZ010000160.1:0-32057 GCA_031396065.1 Pyrinomonadaceae bacterium
AACAGTTTTGGCGGCTACGAGAAGCAATATCAGATCAGACTGGATCCGGCGAAGCTGCAATCCTATGGATTGTCCTTGCGAAATGTTGTTCAGGCGGTCACAGAGAACAATGCAAATGTAGGTGGGGCGTATATCGAGCACGGGTCTGAGCAGTATCTCTTGCGGGGAATCGGCCTGGTGGAATCGCCCGACGATATCGGGAACATCATCGTCAAAACCGGCAAGGAAGGCATACCTGTTTATGTTCGTGATCTTGGAGAGGTCGTCACTGGCGCGACGGTTCGGCAAGGTGCGGTAACGGCGGATGGAGAGGGCGAGATTGTTGCCGGCATCGCCATGATGCTCAAAGGGGAGAACTCACGCACTGTAGTTGACCGCGTGAAGGAGCGAGTCGAACAAGTGAAGAAGACTCTGCCGAAGGGCGTTCAGCTCATTCCTTTCTATGATCGGACGGAGCTTGTCGATCGCACGATTTGGACGGTGGCCAAGAACCTCATAGAGGGCGCCATCCTGGTGATCATCGTACTCATTCTACTGCTCGGAAATTGGCGCGGCAGTTTGCTGGTGGCCACGATTATCCCGCTGTCCATGCTGTTCGCCGCGATTCTGATGCGCATCTTTAATGTTTCCGGCAATTTGATGAGTCTCGGTGCGTTGGACTTCGGCTTGATCGTGGACGGCGCGGTGGTAATGGTGGAGAACGCGGTGCGACGGCGGGCGGAAGCCCAGCACTCGGGTTCGCATGAGCGGCCTGAGCGGACAATCCTTGAGGCTTGCACTGAGGTAGGTCGGCCGGTGGTTTTCGCGGTGGCCATCATCATGATCGTCTACCTCCCGATCCTCAGCTTGACCGGTATTGAAGGCAAGATGTTCAAGCCCATGGCGCTTACAGTAGTGTTTGCGTTGTTCGGCTCGCTTATTCTTTCGTTAACTTTCATTCCGGCAGCGATGACCTTCATCTTGCGCGGACATGTATCGGAGAAAGAGAGTTTCCTCATTCGCATCGCCAAGCGCTGGTATCGACCCGCGCTATCGTTTATGCACACCTACCGGCTGCCGGCCATCGCCGGGGCCACCATCCTGGTGGTCATTAGCGCGATCATATTCCCGTTCCTCGGCTCGGAATTCATCCCGCGTCTGGACGAAGGATCTCTAGCCGTTCAGGTCCAACAACTCCCCAGTGTCTCGCTAACTCAGTCAGTCAAGACTACGACTGAGGTGGAGAAGGTGTTGAAGCGTTTCCCCGAGGTGACGAAGGTTGTCTCCAAAACAGGAAGAGCGGAAGTCGCGACCGATCCCATGAGTATTGACTTCAGCGATCTGTACATAGAGTTAAAGCCGCCATCGGAGTGGACGACGACGCACTCGAAAGTCGAACTGGTCGAGAAGATGGCGAAAGCGCTGGAGGATGGAGTGCCGAACGCCTCATTCAGTTTCTCGCAACCGATTGAACTACGCGTTGCGGAACTTATCTCCGGTGTTCGTTCTGATATCGCTATTAAGCTCTTTGGAGATGACCTGGACACTCTCAAAAAATCGGCAGACGAGATTGGCCGCGCCGTAAGCCAGGTACGCGGCGCAGAAGATGTAAAGGTTGAGGCCACGACTGGGTTACCGCAACTTCAGATTAAACCTCATCGCGCCGCCATCGCCCGTTACGGCATTAACGTCAGTGACGTAAACGAACTGGTTGAATCCATCGTCGCTGGAAAAGAGGCAGGTATCGTCTATGAGGGTGAACAGCGATTCAATGTCGTTGTTCGGCTGGAGGATGAAACGAGCCGCGATATTGAAACGATCAAAAACCTTCTGGTGCCAGCGCCAAACGGAGCACAGGTTCCACTCTCGCAGCTCGCGGATATCCAACTAGTAGAAGGTCCGGCTCAGATCTCGCGCGAAGACACACGCCGACGCATTGGGGTCGAGCTCAATGTGCGCGGCCGCGATATCGGCAGCTTCGTTGAGGAGGCGCAAGCGAAGATCGATCAGCAGGTAAAACTGCCACCCGGCTATTACGTCACCTGGGGTGGAACTTTTGAGAATCTTCAGCGAGCTTCGGCGCGGTTAATGATAGTGGTGCCCCTGGCTCTGTTCTTAATCTTTGTGCTCCTGTTTACCACCTTTGGTTCGGTCAGGCAGGCGTTTCTGATCTATACCGGGATTCCGTTTGCGGTTGTGGGCGGCGTCTTCGCACTCTTCCTGCGGGGCATGCCGTTTTCCATCTCTGCAGGCGTCGGCTTTATCGCGTTGTTTGGTGTGGCCGTACTCAACGGTGTGGTGATGGTTAGCTACATCAACAAGCTACGCGAAGAAGGCAAGTCAGTTGCGGATGCGGTGCGCGAGGGCGCGGAGACGCGGCTTCGTCCCGTGTTGATGACTGCGCTCGTCGCCAGTTTAGGCTTCATCCCAATGGCGCTCGCCACTTCAGCGGGTGCCGAAGTTCAAAGGCCATTGGCGACAGTGGTAATCGGAGGACTGATTACGTCGACGCTATTGACGTTACTGATTCTGCCGACGCTCTACGGCTGGTTCGAGAAGGAGCGGGTGGAATTCTGATGTGTTAGAAGGTGGAGGGGTCAGAACTGATGACAGCACAGACGGCGAGGGGATTCCACAAAAGTGATGCGACCACGGTGCGCGGTCGAACACGAAAGGACTTAGTAAGTGGTGATGTATTGGCTGTTGTTGAAACAGGCGACGGATCTCTCGCACGTGATCGCGCATTTGGGAAAGATTGCTCTGGGAGTTGGGTTCATGCGCTCCTGTTTGCCCTCAATAAGATGGCGAAGCGATCCAGCAAGTCCGGGAAATCAAAGAAGCGCCACTCAGGAGGCTACAACCGCGAGCTGCGTCGCCAAGAAAGCAGGATAAATCGTAGCCGGTCTAAGTGAGCGGTCGGTTGGTGCAAGTGGTTTGCGCAGACATGTGGGGTTGAATTGGCGATAGCTATGGCAAGTCTCATCGAGGAAATAAGGGTTTTAGGGATGTCAGAACGCGCGAATAGTCGGAAGCGGGCAGACAGTCGGAGAACCGTGTTGCTCGAAGTCGCCTACAAGCTTTACGCCAAGCAAGTTTATTCGCTCTCGCTTCGCTTGCTCGCGAGTGTTCGCGATGCCGAAGAAGTTACGGTCCGCGTGTTTGCAGCATTCAGCCGCGAGCTGCCACGCAAGTGGGACGAATCGAAAGTATTGGAGCGCTTGCGCGAGCTGGCAATAGATGAGGCGCTCCGGTGCTTGTGGGGGTGCATTCGTGAGCGCCTCGAGGGGCAGGCGGCAGTAGAGAACTCGCCGTCTGCCGTGTCCATCGATGCGGAACTCAAAGAAGGAAGCGGCAGCGCTGTAGTAGCAGCGAGACCTATGGATTTAGCCACGTTAGAAGCGCTGACCAGTAAATTGCCAGACGATCTGCGGGCTGCATTCGTGCTGCGCGATATAGAAGGGCTAGACAATCAAGCGGCGGCCCGCCATCTGCGGGTTGACGAAGCTAAGATGCGCAAGCTGACCAATAGCGCACGTCTTGCGCTGCGCCGACTCTGGCTTTCACGGACTAAGGAGAGCTTCTCATGAAAATCATTACTGCCATGGTGCAACCGTTCATGCTGAGCCGGGTGACGAGTGCGCTCGAAGACATTGACGCCTTTCCCGGTATGACTGTAACCGACGTGCGCGGCTTCGGGCGCGAGAAGGCCAGCCACGCCAGAGGTGCGCCCCACCGCGTAATTGAGGACTTCGTCGAGTATGTGAAGAAGGAGCGCCTCGAAATCGTTGCGCCCGATGAAATGGTCGACCTGATCGTTGAGACTATTGTGCGCGCTGGTCGCACCGGCAATGCGGGTGACGGGAAGGTGTTCGTCTGGCCGGTGGAGCGCGCTGTTCGCATACAAACGGGCGATAAGGATGAGGCGGCGCTGTAGTGATGCCTCGCGTTGTAAGACTGGCTCGCCGTTGGAATGAAGAGAGCAAGAAAAGAGGCTTGGAGGATGAAGGCCAGTTGAGGGGAGACCACCACTAATGAAACAACTCAGACTTTGGCTGCTAACGATACTGGTTGGCGGCGTTTTGCTCGGTTGCGTTGCACAACAAAACTCGAATAGCGGCAACCCAACTCCCAGTACACAAACGACTCCTACGCGATCGCAGGCATCGCCGCAATCACCAAGTGGACCTCCTGGACATGACCACGCGGCTGAAACGGCTGTGGCGCGCATAAGTGTCACTGAAGCCGAGGCTGCGGTTAAGCAGGGCGAGGCAGTCTTACTGGATGTGCGGCAGGCACCGGCCTATACCGCTGGGCACATCAAGGGAGCGATCGCGATGCCGGAATCAGAAATCGCGTCGCGCGCCGGGACATTGCCGAAGGGCAAGAAGATCATTACCTACTGCACTTGACCGGCTGAAGAAACCAGCGCCCGTGCGGCGCTTCTCTTGAACAAGCAGGGAATCACCAATGTGGCGGCACTGCGCGGCGGATATGCCGCGTGGACAGCGGCTAATTTGCCAATCGTCGGCAAAGTAGATAAGAGGGCGGGCAAGTAATTTCTTGAGGGGCGGGCTTAAAGGTGAGCAGTCAAACGGCCGAGACACAAAAGAAGACCTCGTTGTTGGGCGACACCAAGTTTCGCTGGCTTGTCTTCAGCGTTGTTGTGGTCGGTTTTTTCGAATTCCTGTCGCTCGCCGGCTGGCATCTACCACCCCGCATCGCCGCGCCCTTCTTTGCCATAGTGATCCTTGTTATCGGTCACCGCACGCTGCTTGGGGGCTTAAGAGCGCTGGCGAAACTGAACTTCCGCAGCATTAACCTTCTCTTGCTGATTGCCACCGCAGGCGCGTTCTACCTTGGCGAATATGAAGAGGCAGCGGTCGTGATTGTGCTGTTCACTCTGGGTGAGCGGTTGGAGCAGTTTGGTATTCAGACGAGCAGATCGGCGCTCCAGGCCCTGGTCGATCGAACTCCCAAGACAGCCGCAATCAAGGATGCTGCCGGTAAAACGAAAGAAGTTGGTGTCTCGGAAATCGCCGTGGGTGACATCCTCGTAATTAAACCCTCGGACATGATAGCGGTGGATGCAGAAGTCGTCTCAGGATCGTCATCGGTTGACGAGTCCACCATTACTGGCGAGCCGCTCCCAAAGGACAAGCACCCCGGCAGGCCCGTCTTCGCCGGCACCTTGAACTTGCAAGGTTATCTGGAAGCTCGGGTGACCAAGCTGGCGTCTGATTCAACACTGGCTAAGATCATCGAGACAACGTTTCGGGCTACGAAGGCTAAGGCAGACACACAGAAGTTCATCGAGAAGTTCTCTGCTTGCTACACTCCTGCGATCATCCTGATCGCCCTCTTGCTGGTCACGGTTCCGGTGCTTTTTTTCAGCGCGCCTTTTGATGTCTGGCTTGCCAAAGCGCTGACCCTCCTGGTTATCGCATGTCCGTGCGCGCTGGTTATCTCCACCCCGATCTCTATCTATGCCGCGATCGGGAATGCTTCATCCCGGGGTGCTCTGGTCAAGGGCGGTAAGTACATTGAGGCCATTGGGCGTGTCAGGGCTGTCGCGATGGACAAGACTCGCACGCTGACTTATGGCCGGCCCAAAGTTACGGATGTTATTCCATTCGGCGAAAGCACGAGGGAGCACCTGCTGGCGTGCGCGGCCGGTATTGAATCTTACTCGGAGCACCCGCTGGCGCAGTCAATTGTCGACGCGGCGCGGGCGGAGAATATCACGCTCCATGCCGCAGAAAATTTCCAAGCGGTGATGGGCAAAGGCGTCAAGGCGGATTGCGTTGTCTGTTACGACAGCCATCACTGTGTGGGTAAGTTGCCGTTCATTACTGAAGAACACAGCGTACAGGCAGAGGTCATTGCTCGCGTCGATGCGCTGCAACGCGAAGGAAAGACCTCCATCGTCATAAGCAACAGCGATGGCGTTGAAGGGATTATCGCTGTCACTGACGAGCTTAAGCCTGAAAGCAAAGAGGCAGTCGCTGAACTTGGGCGCTTGGGAATTACGACCGTCATGCTGACGGGGGACAATCGAGCGCCGGCACAGGCGGTCGCCGACGCCGTGGGCATCCGCGAGGTTCGCGCAGAAATGCTGCCCGAGGACAAGGCTGACGCGATTAAAGAGCTGACTCGGAAGTACGGAGCCGTGGCTATGGTTGGCGATGGTGTGAACGACGCGCCTGCGCTCGCGCTTTCCGCTGTCGGGATAGCCATGGGCGCTGCGGGGAGCGACACGGCAATTGAGTCTGCTTCTATCGCGCTTCTTAACGACCGACTAGAACTCGTTCCCTATCTTGTTCGTTTAGGACGGCGCACTGTCTCCACCATCAAGATCAATACGATGCTCGCGATTGCGACAAAAGTCGTTTTCATCGGTCTCGCAATCGCGGGGCTTAGCAGCCTTGCTCTCGCAATCTTTGCAGATGTTGGCGTGACTGTGTTGGTGATCTTGAACAGCCTGCGGCTTCTGAGATTCGAGATCGACCATAGCAGTGAAAGGCAGCCCATGAACTTGCAGTACGGCGGCGATTCCGGAAATGGCTCCGGACCTCGCGACGACATCGGGTCGAACTGAAGGAAGGGGCCGTGCGGCGTGGGAGTTCGCACGACTCAGATCATTACTGGAACTACCGGAGCGCTGCTTCAGCAACCCAAGTCTTGCCGTTCATTTTGGAAGTACAGCCAAAAGGTGGAGGGCTCAATCGTAGGAGCGACGCGAGGCTCGCGCCATGAATAAACGCAAGCGCGTTACAGGAGGTGAGTAAAATGAAAGTCAATATGCCAAAAAGGCTATCGCCGAAAGCATTCAGGACTTATGTCTTGGTAGTGCTCCTGGGACTGATACCTATCTCTGCGCGAATAGCAAAGGCGCAAGGGCAAGGCATAGAGGCCGCTACCTCGTTACCGCGCGTAACGTCTGTGAATGGCCGGATTGAGGTGGGCCAGATCATCACAGTGGACGTGGAGAATCTTTCGATGTGGTCTGCCAGTAACGATTCAAGGAAACTTGTGCCTTTTCTCAATGGTTGAGCTCTCGCCGGTGGTTATCCGGAGGAGATTGACCTTGCACAAAACAGAATCCTGTTTCACCTCAAGCGTACGCCGGAGAATAGAAAGGTATGGGAAGAGCTGTTTCACGAGCCGGTGTTGAGCCGGCCCGTATCGTTCTCGATCGGGCTGGAAAAACAACAACCTTTTGACAGCGTCTTTGACTCTGATAGCCAACTCACTATGACAATCATCCCCAAAACATGGGGGATTATTTCACTGGCGGTGACGCTGGGCATTTTGATTTTCTCAGTCTATTTGGGCACCCACACCAGCATGCTTCGCACTCCTGGCCCGAGGCCAAGAAAAGGCGGGTACAGGCCTTATGACTTGGGTCGGGTTCAAAGCGCAATCTGGTTCATCGTTGTTTCTACATCCTACCTGGGTCTCTGGCTGATCACAGGTGACCTCGAGACCATCACACCGTCAGTGCTGGGATTGATGGGGATCAGCGCTGTCACAGCTGTAGGCGCGAATTTGGGAACGGCCTCAGCTGGCGACATCAATAAGACGACTGAGACACCGCCGATGGGGCAGGCTTCCAGAGGCTTGTTAACCGACGTGCTTTCCGATTCCAACGGTTATAGCTTCCACCGTTTTCAAATGTTTCTTTGGACGATTCTGCTCGGCCTCATTTTAATCAGTGCGGTTTACGACAATCTAGCAATGCCAAATTTCAGTGCGTCTTTGCTAGCCCTAATGGGAGTTAGCGCTGGAACTTATCTGGGTTTCGAGATGATGGGCACCAAGCCATCCTCGCGCGTAATTGATGAACAGCAGGGAGTGGTTAGATGAGAAGAACGAGCTTCATCGGTTCATGGTCGAGTATCCGAACTCAAGAGTTAATAGAGTTCGCATTAAGATTGCGAACGCAGTGATTGAGTCTCATCTAGCTGAACCCAGCCACACGTTCTACGAGCTAGTCCGGATTGTGCTTACATTCGGACTCATCGGATTAGGAATTTGGATTGTGATCAAGTTGATGCTGCGTTCGGGCAAACGAGCGTCTGATCATAGAGTTGGTGGTGTGAACCGTCAGCAGCGCCGCGCCGACCGAGCGAGGGCGAAGCGCAGGCGCCGTTAATTCTTGCGACGCAAGTCGGCGACAGCTTGTTCAGTTAAGCGTGGGAAGGTGCGTTTGGGGTTGGGGTTGGTCCAGTATGTCCGGTAGGGTAGCCGCTGCTGCTGTATTCGGGGCTGACTAATACGCCAACCAGGCCAGGACCAATCCGATTTTGATCTAGGCAGTGGTGCACTGCTGATAGTGGGGCCAATCCTATTTGTGGCGATGTTTCTTTGTACAGTTTGCCCATTAGAGATGCTCACCGAAAGTATCCCTGTAATCAGAAATGCGAGTACAAGAATGGAGGGTTTTAACGGATTCTTCATGGTGCTATCGCATCCTTATTGTGGCGTAAAGTTGCATTTATCACTTACTTACATACACGCCAAATGAACAGGTGGTTCCAAAGAACCGCCGGCTGAACTAGTTGATGAGCCTCTTGAGAAGGGCATCAAGCGTAGCCGGGGAGCTGCGGCTCGCAATCGAGTCCGAGACTCAGCCAGCCTGAACTCCACCACTACCACATTCTTTTTGATCCTGATCGCACCTGGGTTTCGTCAAAACCGAAAATCAATCTTACAATGGCGCGCAAGTTCGAGCTTCAGATTACAAGAAAAAGATGAGCCAGCAAATTATCACAGCGGATGCCAATAGGATCCACCTCGTACGGCGCGGGCGAAAGCTCGAATACTTTACGATTGCCTACAACAGTCTCGAAGGCCTGATAGCGTTAACTGCGGGTTCGATTGCCGGTAGCATTGCGCTTGTTGGGTTTGGCTTTGATAGCTTGATCGAAGTCACTTCAGGGGCAGTGCTCTTGTGGCGACTGCACGCTGATGTAGATGAAGAGCGCCGAGAACGAGTTGAAGAAATCAGCCTAAAGATCGTTGGAGCGTGTTTCGTTTTGCTCGCTATCTATGTCAGCTACGATTCAGTCACGTCCCTGATAAGACGCGAAGCGCCGGATGAGAGTTTGGTCGGTATTGCTTTGGCGGCCGTGTCGCTGGTAGTGATGCCGTTACTTGTTCGTGCGAAGAGAAAAGTTGCGCGCGCGATCAAAAGCAGAGCCCTCATCGCAGACTCTAAACAAACCGAGCTCTGTACTTACCTTTCAGCAATTTTACTCGGCGGTCTCCTTCTGAACGCACTCTTAGGCTGGTGGTGGGCCGATCCCGTGGCGGCTCTGGTGATGGTCCCCATCATCACCAAAGAAGGGATAGAAGCTCTAAGGGGCGCTACCTGTTGCGACTGAGGCTGGCGAAACTCCATAGTTCAATGAAGACGTCGCGCTCTGCTTTCGTTGGTTCATGAGCACGCCCGAGTCCACAGTCTCACCGGTGCGCGAGATCACCTGGAAGTGCATTTGATCCCCGACTACCTCGAGAAGCATGAAGGACAAGTCAGTGTCAAACGCCTTTTCCGTCAATGGGGAATTATTTTTGACGTCGCCCTTTCTAAGTTTGCCGCCCGCGCCGGATACAAAGTAGTAGATGCCCTTTTGTGGTTTGATGCGCTCGTAGAAGTGATCATGCCCGGTGAAGACTGCGTTTATACCGTTCTTGATGAAGAGGGGCTCTAAGGTTGCGCGTAGCCCCGGACTGGAGCCGTGCTTTCCGCCCGACGAGTAAGCCGGGTGATGGAAAAAGGCGATCTTCCATTCCGATGCATCCTTGACCAACTGATCCTCCAGCCACTTTATCTGGCGCCTATCCATGTAATTGCTGTTCAATACGTAAAAGGAAACATTCCCTTGTTGGAGTCGATAGTATTCTTCGCCTCCCATATTGAAGAAGGCATAAAAGCGTTGATTCGATTCATCGTGGTTACCGAGCGCAGCGTAGAATTTGACTTGACGGTCCAACAGTCGTTGGTAGACGTCCTCAAATTTGATCTTGAAATCGTATGGAGTTTCGCCACCGTAAATGTTGTCGCCCGGAACAATATTGTTCCCGCGGTCATAGCAGTGCAAATTGCTTCGGCAGTAATCCGACGGCTCAGACTCATAGGGCCAGCGGTAACGTCATAGTTGTTGCGCTAACCTCCCGCTATTTTCACTCTGGGTGCATACATGATAATGGCAACGCCCGCCAACGCCACCAGACCGCCGATGATGTCGAATTTGTCGGGTCGAACTTTATCAACTTGCCAGCCCCACAAAATGGAAAGAGCGACGAAGACGCCCCCGTAAGCTGCATAGACCCGTCCGAAGTCTGCAGGTTGCAGTGTCGGAATGACTCCGTAGAGAACAAGAACAAATGCGCCCACAGCGGCTAGCCAAATGCTCTTTCCTTCGCGCAACCAAAGCCACACAAGATAGCCACCACCGATTTCACAGAGTCCCGCAAGGACAAAATAGAGTATCGACTTTGCAACTATCATTTGGATGCCATCCTCTTCTTGAACTTTTACGCGTCCGCGTTATTTCACGACTAGTCCGAGCAAGTAGCCTGCAAGAGCTCCTATAACAATGAGCCGGACAGAGTTTATCCGATATCGAATTAGCAGAAACAAACTGATAATTAGTAAAGCGACTGTTGGCAGATCGATGAGCGCTGTTCTGCCCAGTTCGTAGGTGACGACAATCATCAGTGCCAGAGAGGCTACGTTGACTGCATCCAGAAATGCGCCCGCCGTAACTGAGCGACGAATACGCGGCACCAGTGGACCGCTAACGGCGACAAAGATAAAGGCGGGCAGAAAAATCCCGATCGGGGCCACGAGTGCTCCTTTCGGTCCTGCCAGCAGATAGCCGATGAATGTCGCGGTAGTGAATACAGGTCCTGGCGTTACCTGACCCACCGCTATAGCATCAAGAAGCTGCTCGTTGGTCAGCCAGTGCCAGCGCTCAACCAGATCGCCACGCAGGAACGCGAGCAGTACGTAGCCACTGCCGAAGAGCACCGAGCCAACTTTTAGGAAGAAGAGAAAGAGTGGCCAGAGTCCGACTGAGGCTGCGGCTGTTGTTGTTGTCGTGGCTATTGTCTGGAACAGGGTGGCAAATGAAAGCGAAAAGAAAACAGACCGGCTGGTTCTGGTTCTAGATTTTGAGCGAGTGCTGAGCCATCGAACGGTAGCGACAACTGCACCAGCCACAAATAGCACCAGTAATTCATTCACGCGAAGAAAACTCAGCACCACTGCACCTATTCCGATTACTGCCAGGAGTCGAGTTTTCACAGCGGTACGGCCAAGCGACCATAGAGCCCGCAACACAACAGCGATGATGACTGGTTTCACTCCGTAGAGGACGTGCGAGGTTTCCGGAAGGGAACCATAGCGAACGTAGGCCCAGGCGAAGACCGTAACGATCAAGGCTGCCGGAAGGATGAAGCACGAACCGGCGACAATGAGCCCGGCCCAACCGGCTCGCTGGTATCCGATGTGGATTGCCAGCTCGGTTGAGTTTGGACCAGGGATAAGGTTGGTGGCGCCGAGGAGGTCGAGGAACTTTTCGCGCGTAAGCCAACGGCGACGACGGACGACTTCATCCTCCATCATCGCGATGTGCGCGGCCGGACCTCCAAAAGCAATCGTGCCCAACTTAAGGAAAAGGAGTGTGACTTCCCATAGTGAGGTTTGCTGAGCACCCGATTTATGCTGGGACTTCTTCCTGAGTCTGGTCATCCGTCTGATTTTGAAAGACGTGCGTCCACTGACAATGCCCCGGCTCCCACAATTAGCAGAAAGATCGAGCCGAGCAACATCGAGAAGTCGGTGCGCGCTTCATGTGCCATTCCCCAGAAGCCGCCGTAACACGGGGTGCAGGAGCAGAACGTAATCTTCCATGTGATGATGGAGGCATTGAGAATGCCGGCCATGAAACTTAGAAGATGAGGCGGTGTGCGCTTGTGTCGGTGAGTTGATGAAGTATGTGTGCCGGACTACTGGTCGAAAAGTTTATTTCTCGGAGTCGATCCATGGAGAGATTCAAATGAACCATTTAGTTCAATGTGAAGTGCAGGATGAGGCGGACCTGGCAGCAAAGGCTAAAGGCGCTCTTGAACGGGTGTGCTCCGGTAAAGGCCTTGACTCAGCCTCACGATATTACAGCCCCGAATTTGTGGATCACGTCAATAGTATGAAGTTTCGAGGGCTTGAGGGAGCTCGGCAGTCTGTTGAAGTATATACAAAGGTTCTTTCGGACCTTGAAGTGGTAGTTGAAGAGCAACTCACCGATGGAGATTGCGTAACCTCACGTTTTGTAGTCTCGGGAAACAGATTCGGCAAAAAGGTCTGCTTTAACGGCATAACGATCAGCCGGTTCAAAGATGGTTTGATTGTTGAAGATTGGTCCGTGACAGATACACTGGGCATGTTGCGTCAACTAGGTGCATGGCGATCAGTATTTCTAGGTCTTCGCCAATGGAAAGCCTTGAAGAATTCGTAGCGCTCAATAGTAGGCTCAGCCCGCTGTCACGCCTCCAAGCTGTCATTCGGATATATTTCGCGGATCGATGCTGGTCCAGTAGCCAGAGTAGTAATCGTCGCTCCCGATTCATGGATGTCTACAAAGGCCGCGGAACGTATCAGCTCAGGGGAGCGGCGGTACGCAATCGTTCGTTTGGCGGGAGAAGAACGCAAGGGTGGGCCAGACGGAATGAATCATAGAGTGAGGTAGGTGATATCGTTGCGCCTGGTCGCGGAATAGTCGCTCAATAGAGAGGCGACTAATGTTTCCGGCGAAAGCGGGTTTCGGAATACGTTTCGAACTCTTTCCCCGGTCCAGCCAGAGCAAACGTTTCGATAAACTCATCATTGCTGAGAAATCGATAAGTTTCACGCGCAACCCAACCTGGGCTAATGTTCTCAATGTTCGTGCTGGTGAAGGTGCGACCATCGTCCGAAATGCTTTCCAGAGAGTACTGAATCACGAAGCCCTCAACGTGAAATTGGCGATAGACGAGTTTCTTTAATGATCGATCATACCCAAAGAAGCCCAAATCCTCGTGGGTTTCACCCTTCGGATTCTTCTTCTGCGGTGGGTAAACTGCCTTTGTTTGAGACTTGGACAAATCGTTCCCTCAACACGAAGGTATACGTCCGCTCCATCTTTCCGACGCCAGGTTCGCCTTGCGACTCACCTTCCCATTGTCCGACAAAAGGCCGCAACGGTTTCCAGGGATCGGACGGCTCAGATTGTTTATTCGTTGCCGTCCCTTGACCGACAGCCGCACTGGGCATGACCAACGCTGAGCCAAGAAGTACGACTAAGAGAATATATCGCAAGGTCAATCCTAACCCGTCTGCGCACATAGCACCCTCCAATTACGATCCTTCATCGCTTATTGACGTTGATGATAGGTGCAGATGACGATCTTCGCTTGTAAAAATCGGCCATCGTCAGCCGACGACGTTAGGAAAGGTGAAAAACTCTCCGGGCGCCATTCCGGCCATCTCGCGAAACTCGTGATTGAAGTGGGCCTGATCGAAATAGCCGCACTCCATCGCCGTCTCCGTCAAGGTGCGAGGTTCGCGGTCGCTCAAACAGCGAACAACTTGAAGAAATCTCTGCTAACGCGCGCGAACTCTTTCGGGCTCAAGCCCACCGTGTGCTGGAAACGGCGGCTCAGTTGTCGGCCGCTGACGCCGAGATGGTTGGCGAGTTGTGCGACATTCACCTGTCCGCAGCTTGTTTCGATGAGTTGGAGACATCGGTCCACGGTGTGGTCGTAGCGGCCGTTCTTGCGCAACAACCCGAGCAGCGCCTCCTCAATGAGCTGTACACGTTCGGCCATACAGCGAGCCAGGGCTACGCGCTCTGTCAAGTCACGCGCGCGGTCCTTCCAAACATCTTCAAGGTCGACGATCCCTGCTGCCACTTCGCTGAGCGGTCTTTGAAAAAAGAGATAGGCGCCGCGCGCGTGGAAACGAACCGCGATGAGACCCACCTGACCTGCAGGCTCAATCTCCAGAAACCGTTTCATCTGCCCGACGACAAACGCCTGGGGCTGGAGTGCGCTTGTACCGTCGGCAAAACGGGTAAGGAATGGATCGCGAAAATGAATCACGAGCTCGACGCAGGCCGTCATCGCTCCGCCCGTCGGCGGCATCCTTGGCGGCGGTCAGATTCCGCGCATCGGGCAGCGGGTGGCACAAGGGCAGACCGTCGCCGTCATACAACAAACTGCAACCTCCGCTGAGCAAGCTCAGGTGCGCGCCGCTGCTGCATCGGTTGGTCTGGAGAACGCGAGGCTTGAAGGAGAGACCCGCACGGCTGCTGGTGAGGTTGAATCAGCACGTGTTCGGCGCGATCTAGCGCAGAAGGAAGCTAACCGAGCGCAGCGTCTCTACGAACGTAAAGCATTTTCAGAACGTCAACTTCAGGCCGCTGAGGCCGATTTAGAGTCGGCGAAAGCAAGTCATGATGCCGCCGTCAAACGTCTGGCAGCGCTTACCTCGTCGAAAACCCTTGCAGCCGCGCGAGCGAATGTCGGTAGCGCCAATGCGAGTTATGCGGTGCGGGCGCCGCTAAGCGGATACGTGACGAAGGTGAACAAGTCCATCGGCGAGCAGGTCCTGCCGGGCGAGGCGATTCTCGAGATCAGTAATCTGGATACGGTCTGGGTCGAGGCTCCCATCTTTGAGCGTGACTTAAACCGTCTCGGCGGAGGCGCTGGTGCCACGTTTACCACCGCCGCCTATCCGGGCCAGGAATTTCGCGGCACGGTCGTCGACATCGGCGCAGTTATTGACGAGCGGACTCGCGCCGCGACGGTTGTCTTTCAAGTGCCAAACGGCGGTCGTGCCTTGCGGATTGGAATGCAGGCGAATGTGAGTTTAGACGCTGGTGAGTCTGTGACGGCGATGTTGATACCCCGCTCGGCGGTGCTTGATAACGAAGGAGCAAAAATCGTCTATGTGCTCCTTTCGGGTGAAGAGTTTCAGCGGCGCGAGGTCACACTTGGCGATGAGTACGGAGACAAGGTGGCGGTGCTCTCTGGTGTCAATAAGGGCGAGCGCGTCGTGACCCAGGGGGCTTATCAGATTAGGTTGCAGGAGCTCAGGCCGGCAGATGCCGGTGCGCACTCGCACGAAACCTAGTCGTAAAGCGAGGTTTGGGTTTAAGGATCAACTATCGATGGGTGATGAAAGTCACGGACACGACCACCCGCACGACGGCGGGCATTCGCATAAGGCCGGCAAGCGAGGCGGTTCGCACGGTCACACGCACGGTGCGATTGACCCTTCGATTTTGACGACTGAAAAAGGTATCTGGGCTCTAAAGTGGTCATTCGTCGGACTGTTTATCACTGCCATTCTGCAAGCCGTCGTCGTCTGGTATACGGGCAGCGTCGCGCTTCTCGCCGACACAATTCACAATTTCAGCGATGCGACGACCGCGATTCCGTTGTGGATTGCATTCGCGATAGGCCTATGGAAACCGACCAAGCGATTTACTTACGGCTTCGGCCGAGTGGAAGACTTAGCCGGAGTTTTCATTGTGTTGGCAATTCTGGTTAGCGCGATACTCGCCGGATACGAGTCAATCAAACGTATTTACGCTCCACAAGAGGTAACGTATCTGTGGGCGGTTGCCGCTGCTTCCATCGTCGGCTTTATCGGTAATGAAGCCGTTGCCATTTTTCGCATTAAAGTCGGCCGTGAAATCGGCAGTGCCGCGCTCGTCGCCGACGGCTATCACGCCCGGACTGACGGCTTGACGAGCCTGGCGGTTTTGTTCGGCGCGATCGGCGTGTGGCTCGGTTTTCCGCTCGCGGACCCGATTGTCGGTTTGGTTATCACCTTGATGATTCTCAAAATCGTTTGGGATTCGGCGAAGTCGGTTTCTACGAGACTGCTGGATGGAGTTGAACCGAACGTGGTTGACGAAATTACCGAAGCGGCGAGGCAAACATCGCAAGTCGTCGAGGTAACGGAAGTGCGCGTCAGATGGCTTGGACACAATCTCCATGCGGAACTAAACCTGGCTGTCAACCCGCAATTGACGTTGGCCCAGGCGCACGAGGTCGCTATCGAAGCCCAACGGAATCTTTTGGAAAAGGTGAATTATCTTTCTTACGCGACGATTCACGTTGACCCAAGCAATGTTTCCGGCGAGGCACATCATCGGCTGCCGAACTAAATTAATTGTTATCGGCTTAGGAAATTTGCCGAAGCCCCAATTTCGAAAAAATTGTGCCTTTTTCTTCGATAGTCTCTTAAGTCTCGGATAGGCTCTATGCTTAACAAAATTATTCAGTGGTCGCTTCGGAACCGGCTCATGGTGGTCGTTGCCGCCGTCGCGCTGCTCATCTACGGCGGCTATGTCACCATGCGCACGCCGGTTGACGTTTTTCCAGATCTGACCGCGCCGACCGTAACGATTCTAACTGAGTCGCACGGACTTGCGCCGGAAGAGGTCGAGTCACTCGTCACACTTCCCATTGAGGCAGCGATGAACGGCACGGCGGGCGTATATCGAGTGCGCTCGAACTCCGCCATTGGCATTTCAATCGTCTTTGTTGAATTCAACCTGGACACTGACATCTATCGCGCGCGTCAGCTAGTCAACGAGAAGTTACAGCAAGTGCGGCTCCCTGCCGGAGTGCCACCGCCGGTTTTGGGTCCGATCTCGTCAACGATGGGCGAGATCATGCTGATCTCGATGACCAGCAAGACGACCTCTCCAATGGAGTTGCGCGCAATTGCCGACTGGATAGTGCGCCCGCGCCTGTTAGGTGTCACGGGCGTCTCGCAGGTGATGATAATCGGTGGCGATACGAAGCAGTTTCAGGTCCTCGTTGACCCGGCGAAACTAGCTGACTATGGCTTAACGCTTGAACAAGTCGTCGAAGCCGTCACTGCGTCTAACGCGAACGCGGCAGGCGGCTTCCTTGAACGCACGAACGAAGAGTTCCTTATTCGCGGACGCGCACGAGTTCACACGCCTGAAGACCTTGCCAATTCCGTCATCACCGTGCGTGACCGCACGCCGATTCTTATCGGTAATGTTGCCACGGTCCAAGCGGGCGCGGCCCTCAAACGCGGCGACGGCAGCTTCAATATGCAGCCGGCAGTCGTCGCCACGATTCAGAAACAGCCAAACGCCAACACGCTCGAAGTCACCGCACAGATCGAGACGACACTCGCCAGTTTGAAAGCCACGCTGCCGGCCGATGTAGCAATCGACACTAAGGCGTTCCAACAGTCTGACTTCATCAACCGCGCCGTAGGCAACGTGCGGGCGTCAATCATCGAAGGCGGCATCATGGTGACTGTCGTGCTGTTCCTCTTCCTCTGGAGCTTTCGCACGACCTTTATCTCTTTGACCGCAATTCCGCTTTCGCTGATCACGGCGATTCTGGTGATGAACTATTTCGGCATCTCAATCAACACGATGACCCTGGGCGGTCTCGCCATCGCCATCGGCGCGCTGGTGGATGACGCGATCATTGACGTCGAAAACGTTTTCCGACGCCTGAAGCAGAACGCACACTCACCGACGCCCGCTCCCGTGATTGAAGTCATTTTCCGTGCGTCGAGCGAAATCAGGAATTCGATCCTTTTTGCGACGCTTATCATTATCATTGTTTTCCTGCCGCTCTTCTCCCTGGGCGGCTTCGAAGGGCGCATGTTCGCTCCGCTCGCCTTCGCCTACATCACCTCGATCACCGCTTCTCTCGTTGTCGCGCTGACTGTTACCCCCGTGCTCTGCTATTTCCTGCTCGGCCGCTCGAAATTGCTTCACGATGAAAAAGATTCGCGACTCGTCGCATGGATGAAAAAGCACTACGCCCGCATCCTGAATTGGACGCTTCGCAATCCGTACAAGATCATCGCCACCTCCGCTGCGATGCTGTTGGTGGCCGCCGCGATGTTTGCCTTCATGGGGCGCGAATTCTTGCCGCCGTTCAACGAAGGCACACTGAACATCAACGCCAACATGCCGCCGGGCACATCCCTGCAGGAGTCCAATCGCATCGGCAATGTCATCGAGTTCGTGCTGCACGAAGTTCCGGAAGTCGTGTCGACTACTCGCCGCACCGGACGCGCCGAATTAGACGAACACGCGGCTGGCGTCAACACGAGCGAGATCGAGGTCGTTACCAAGGAGGGCGACCGCTCACACGCCGAGTTCATGGAAGATGTACGCCAGCGCCTGGCACGCATTCCCGGCGTCGAGGCGGAAGTCGGCCAGCCGATCTCGCACCGCATCGACCACTTGCTCTCAGGCACTCGCGCGCAGATTGCTATTAAACTCTTCGGACCCGATCTTGCGACGCTGCGGACCAAAGCCGCCGAAATACGCGACCAAATGGCGGGGGTTCCGGGCATCGTCGATCTGATCGTCGAGCCGCAGGTTGGCGTGCCTCAAGTGCAAATCAACATGGATCGGCAAGCGGCGGCTGCGGTCGGCCTAAGAGCCGGAGATTTGGCGGAAACAGTCGACACAGCCTTTAACGGTCACGTTGCCTCGCAAGTCCTGGAAGACCAGAAGACTTACGACGTGCTCGTCCGTTTCGACGACAAGGCGCGCGAATCGGTTGAGTCCATCGGTAGAACTCTGGTGGACACTCCGACGGGCGTGCGCGTGCCCATCGGTCAGATCGCCGAGGTGCGAGTAGACCAAGGACCAAACACGATTAATCGTGAGAACGTGCAACGCCGCATCATCGTTCAAGCCAATGTTGCGGATAGAGACTTAGGCAGCGTTATTAACGAGGTCCGAGAGGCGATTGGTAAAAACGTGCAGTTGCCGCAAGGCTACTTCGTGCAATACGGCGGGCAGTTTGAGGCGCAGGAGAAAGCGTCGCGCCTCATTACGCTGCTCTCCATAGTCGCCATTGGCGGCATCTTTCTGTTGCTCTTTATCGCTTTGAAATCGGCGCGGTCCGCCGTGCTGGTGATGGCGAATTTGCCGCTGGCGCTTATCGGCGGCGTCGTGATGGTCTTTCTCTCAGGCGGCACGCTTTCTATCGCATCGCTCGTCGGATTCATCACACTGTTCGGCATCGCCACCAGAAATGGCATCATGTTGATCTCACATTACACCCACTTGATGCAGGAGGAGGGCGTCGGTTTCCGTGACGCGATTGTGCAGGGTTCGATGGAACGTCTGAGCCCAATCCTGATGACGGCGCTGGTTACGGGCGTCGGGCTGATTCCACTCGCGTGGGGCGTGGGTGAGCCGGGTAAGGAGATTCAGCAACCGATGGCGGTGGTGATTCTCGGTGGAATTGCCACCTCAACTTTCCTGAATATGATAGTCATCCCTGCACTCTATCTGAAATACGGGCGTGCCTTGGAGCCCGCGGCGACTCGTGATTACCCTGAAGCCCGAGGATTCGCGCCAGCACGAGATTAGTGGGGTCCGATCCTTGCATTTTTACCAGTTGACGTTAGTCGGACTAACGGAGGTAGGATACTAGGCGTGATTGCCGTACGAGCACTTTTATTCATTTGTTTGTTATTCACTTCCGTCGTGGCTCAGCAGCCTGAGCCGCTGGCAGAGTTTGCATTGCCCGCCCTGGACCGGAGGACGGTGCGAGCGCAAGAGCTCAAAGACAATATCGTGGTGCTGGATTTTTGGGCCACGTGGTGCGCGCAGTGTGTTGACGAGATACCTTTCTTTAACAGCATCCAAAAAAGGTACGGCTCGCGTGGCGTGAAGGTGTTGGGGCTTGCTGTCCAGTCTGGTTGGGAGCGAGACATTAGGCGATTCGCTAATCGATATAAGATGCGATATCCCATTCTGGTTGGTAACGATGATACGGTCGCCGACTTTGGCGTGATGGCGTTTCCTACTACTTATGTGATTGCTCCGGGTTGGAAGGTGTACAAGAAATACATCGGGAGTCAGGCAGAGAAAATGACTCAAATCGAGCGCGATATCGAAGCACTGCTCAAGGCCAAATAGTCATTTTGGAAGGAGAAGACGATGAACCGGAGCACCTCTAAGCGAGGGATTGTGTCAGTAGGCATCTGCTTAGTCTTTCTGCTTACTACGATGCTTGTGGCTGGTCAACAAAAGACCACGCTCACAGCGCTGGAGAAAAAGGTCATTGATTTTCTTGTCAGCGACTGGGGCAACGATTACAGCGTGACCAGTGTGGACATTGCGATGGATGCGGTCGGCGTCAAACAATCGGAGGAAGCGCGATTTCGCATTGGCAACCACATTAAGGCGCACCCGGAACTTCACGAAGTGATTCGCCGCTGGGGCTGGGTCACGCTTGTGCTTACCCCGGATGAGAAACTGATAGCTCGCGCCTTAATCAATGCCGAGCACGACGGCAAGCCACAGCCTACCATTTCCGAGATAGCAAAAGCAGTTGGGGTTGCCGATGCTCAAGTGGACCGAGGGCTTTCGATGCTGGAGCGCTACGAGATAGTGCAGCGCGCTGCCACGAAGGGAGCCGGCTACAAGGTAGTACCGCGATACATCAAGTGGGAGCCCCGGTTGGATTTCATCTTTCACACCGTAAGCCTGGATAGCGGTCGTCAGTTCAACACCAATTGAGCGATCGACTTCATGCTGCTGGTCAGCAGCAAACTTTTAAACGAAAAGGCTACGATCGAGACCTCATCGCCGGAAAGTACGGCACGTATTCGCGTAGAGTTTGATAAAGGCAAGTTCGTGAAGGCGGACCCGGAGTCAACTATCCTCTTTCTGGGCGATGGTTGAGGGGTCATCAATCTCTTCAGGTCTGAAGAGGCACTAACTCAGTGGCTGGTTCGTTATCCAGAGCTCAAGGATAGACGACGCGGGACAATCACGGAGGCGTTGGAAGAAATTAAGAAAAGAGAGAAGAAGTGAACCGGTCGCGCCGAGGGTGTGATGGCTCTTAGTTACCCTACCTGCTCGCATCCAAGGAAAGCAGCATTCCCAACCCAAGGAGCAAACGATGAAACGAATACTTTGCGGTTTTGCGCTAACAGTGATGTTTACGTCAATAGCGTTAGGTCAAGTAACGCAACCTCAAAAGCATGAGATGCCCGACGCTAAGGCGTTGAGTCTTTACCCGACGGCTGAGATTCAGTGGAAGGATGGGCCGGCATCTCTGGCGGCTGGGGCAAAGGTTGCCGTGCTGGAAGGCGATCCTTCAAAGGAAGGCTTTTTCACAATGCGCCTGATGCTGCCCGACGGCTTTAAAATCCAGCCTCACTGGCATCCGAAAGTAGAGCATGTGACTGTCATCTCGGGAACTTTCAATGTCGGCATGGGAGACAAGTTTGATCAAACGGCGACGCGGGAGATGCCTGCGGGAACTTTTGGATTTTGGCCGCCGGACATGAAGCACTTCGCTTGGGCAAAGGGCGACACAGTCCTGCAGCTTCATGGCACTGGTTCGTGGATGATCACCTACGTAAACCCGTCAGATGATCCACGGAAGCCCAAATAATCCAAACGCGATTCAGTTGAGGTCGCGTTAGGTTATTACACAGTCCAAGCTCAGATTCAGATCGAATTTACGAGTAGTCCGCTGGCCACTGCTATCGCCCAAACCGAAGCTGCCACCACGGCTGCGACCCTCCAACTTGTCGATCTCATGATCGTGAGTAGCGAAGGAAGATTGATTGCGGGACCGGCGATCAGGAGGGCCAGGGCAGCGCCTACTGGAGCGCCTGCCGCCAGCAAGACGAAAGCGAGCGGAATTTCGAAAAAGGTCGGCAGAGCCAGGGGAATCGCAAACGTAGCGACAACGATGACCGCCAACAACCTCGCCTCAGGCGATGTGAAAGCGCCAGTGGGAAGCCATTGCGCAATTATCATTGAGGCCAGAACACCGATAACTATTACTGGGACCAGCCGCAAAGCCACTTGACCGCATGAACGCACGAAGCGCAGTAGAAGTAGTCGGCGCGACAAATTCTGAGAAACATCGTCTACCTCGCAAGGAATACTTGTTTTGTCGAATATCTTTTCAGCAATCGCTCCGGTAAAAAGAACTGCCGCAACGCTCGCGACTACGCGCATCCCGGCAACCTTGTAGTTGAAAAGCATGAAAGTGAGAATCAACGCAGCCGGATTTAACGCGGGTGCAGCGAGCATCAGGGCGAGTGATGGACCAAGTCGAGCGGAACGTTCGTAGACGCCTTTGAAGATCGGAGCCACACAGCAAGAACAGAGCATCAACGGCGTTCCCGCGGCTCCAGCAATTAGTTGGCCCCTCAATGAGCCTTTTCCCAACACTCGAGCAAGCCACCGGGGAGACACAAATGTGGTCACCGCTGCGCTGATCAGAATCCCGAAAAGCAAGGCCGGCCAAATGACAAAAAAGTAGTTCAGCGTTTGGGTGAGAACGCTTGCTCCTGAACCAGCGCCCACCAGCGGAATCACGTTTCCGCGCGGGGTGAAGACTCCCGTGACAGACACTTTCCCAAGCACGGCCAGGGCAGCGGAACTCTTGTAAGCGATTAGCGCTCCGATGATCAGCAGAGTCGGGAGTGCAAAATAGACAACTCGGTTAATCGCTGTCAGCGACTCTTCGTTCTCTATTTGATCAGTTTTTTCCATAACTGTGAGTCGACCTCTCTCTAAAGACTCCACGAAATTAGCCGAACAGCTCTTTGTTCAAATCTGACCAGGCCTGCTGCTCACGAGCGGGAGTAAAAAGGACCGACAGACTCTTAACCCGGTCTCTTAGTTCAGCGAGATATGACGGTGAAGTCTCCACGCGCCGTAACAATTGTGCAAGGACTTTAGTGCTGCCTACATCAAAATACCCAGGATAATCTCCGCCCAGAATGCCGATGTTGCCATCAATGCGTGACGCGAGAATGGGCACCGAGGCTGTAATTGCTTCTGACAAAACGTTGGCCCCTCCTTCCATGCGAGATGAAATCACACAGACCTGACTGTTCGCCAGAACGCGAAACACATGTGATCGACTTCGTTCGCCCAGCCATTCATACCGTTGATTGATTCGCATTTCCCGAAGCGCTTTGGCCGCCATTGCGTCAGTCATGGCGCCGCCAACTTGCATCACACGGATCCCTGAAGAGGAAGGAAGTAGTCGCGCCGCCATGGCCGTGCGAAAAGGATCTTTCACAGCACGCAAATGGCCGATCACACACACGTCAAAGGGGCCACCGGACGTATCGTCAGACTTGCTTGCCTTTGTTTTCGCTGACTTGCCACTTCTGCGTGTCTGTACCGACCTGCCTTCAACTGACTGATGAATTACTCGTGTCTTCTCTCGCAAGGATGGCTGCAATTTCGTGATGGCTCTCGGCTGTAGGACGACAATCCTGGTCGCGATTTCGAGCGACTCGCGCGCGAGATGGTTGGTCCGAATATCGCGATAGAGATCTGTTCCGGTAAGAGCGACGATGACTGGAGCGGCTGGGTTCTGGCGTCGAAAGTGGACGATTGACGAATGGCTCTTCCGCGCGTGCAAGGCGACTAATAAATCATAAGCCTTACCGTCGAACGTTTCTAAAATCGAGACGCGATTGCCAAGGCGCCTGAGAATTTTTGCCCATCGAAGCGCAGTGATGCGATTCCCGGAGCGCGAGTCCGGCGGCGCCGGAGTGACTATGCCAATCCTCATTCTTCCTAAGTCTGCAGCGCACAGGTGCGAAACCCAGCCCATACGTCGCGCCGGTCAGGCGGATAGAAATTTCGATAGGTATTATGAATGAGTCGCGAGCGAGTAACCCAACAACCGCCGCGAAGCACCTTGTGATTACCAAACCAGGGCGCGGAATATTCTTTGTATGGACCAGTGACGAAGCCGGGATACGGCTGGAAGTCACTTGCCGTCCATTCCCAGACGTTGCCGATCATCTGCCGGCATCCGAACGCGCTGTCGCCTGCAGGCAGCGCATCAACCGGAATGCATCCCAGCGCGCGCCAATCAAGATTTGCGCGTTCCGACGTAGACGAGTCGTCGCCCCAGGGATATCGTCGCCTGCGCGTCTTAAGGTCTCGACCGTTCGCCGCGGGCTCACTACTTGCAGCAGTCTCCCACTCAGCCTCCGTTGGCAAACGCCGCCCCGCCCAGCGGCAGTAGGCATCAGCCTCGTGCCAATTGATATGAATGACTGGTAAGCGCTCATCAAGCGGGACCCATTCATCGAAGTTGCGCCGTAACCAGCGACTGCTTCCTTCACAGCGCCAGTAGACCGGACATACTGCACGTTCGGCCGTCCGCCATTGCCAACCTTCCTCGATCCAGAGTTCGCTCCTTCTATAGCCACCGTCTTCCACAAAATTCTTAAATTCACCGTTGGTCACGGCGGTCTTGCAGATAGCAAATGGAGCAATCTCGACCTCATGTGCTTTTTGTTCGTTATCGAAGACGAAGGCTTGGTTGGTTGCTCTTCCCAGGATGAACTCGCCCCCAGGTATTTCGGCGTCGACTGAGAGGTTGTTGTCTGGTTGACCAAGAGCCGTTTTTTCTGCGGCAAACCCGAACTGGTTGCCGACCGCTGGATTGTCAACCTGCTTTTCACCAATGCCCATTGCTGGTGAGGGATAGCTCAGTGTCTGACGTGTGTAAGTGATTGCCTCGTCGTACATCTGCTCATGTAACAGCACGAGATTTAGGAAATACTCTTCATCGTAGCCTTCAGCATCCGTCAGGCTGCGGCTCGCGTCACCGGCCTGCTCGATTACCCGCTCAAGAACTTCCGCCATGTAGGCGAGGGTTTCGTGTCTCTCAAGTAATGGCAAATCCCAACGCGTGTCGTGGGCGACCCGTGCTGAGTCGTAAAGATCATCGCCGTTTTCGAGAATGGGCGGCTGGTTACCGAGGTGTCGCAAAACCCAGAATTCCTGAAACCATGCTAGATGGCCAATCTCCCAGCGCAACGGATTGAGGATCTGCAAACGTGGACCAACCAACTGCTCGTCGCTGAGGTCGCCGATAAGTTCCAGCGTTCGAGCGCGCGTCTCCTTCAGCCCTTCAATTAGTTGAGGAATTGTAACTTTTATTTGGGCCGTCATCACCAGTTACACTTAAAGCACCGAAATATTAATACCAGGATCGTCGCGCGCTGGTGTTAAGCAGCCATCGCGATAAATAGATTGTTGAGAGATTCCGCCAGTGTAGGATGTGCGAATATCCCGTCCTTGAGCGCCGTATAAGGCAAGTGGCCCATCATGGCAATCTCGAACATCGCCATTAACTCACCGCCTTCGATGCCCAGGACTGCGCAGCCCAGTATTTGTTTCGTGTCGACGTCAACCACCGCTTTCAGGAACCCTCGAGTCTCGCTCATCTCAATAGCTCGCGCGACTCGACTCATCGGTAGCTTCGCCACGTGAATATGCAAACCCTGATTCCGTGCTTCTGTTTCGGTGAGTCCAATACGCCCAAGCTGCGGATCTATGAAGACTGTGTAAGGGACTAGCCGCCCTTTCGTGGTCGCCTGACCACCTTCAAGCAGATTGGCGCGCAGGATCCGAAAGTCGTCATAGGAAATATGGGTAAAGGCTGGGCCACCTTTAACGTCACCTAAAGCATAAACTCCGTCTATGTTCGTTTCTAGTCGATCGTTAACCTTGATAAACCCGTGCTCGTCGGTTTGCACGCCGGCCGATTGCAGGTTGAGCCGGTCGGTATTGGGTTGGCGTCCGACTGCAACCAACAAATGAGATCCTTCGAATACGATTTCCCGTTCCTCGGTTCTCACAGTCAGGTTCACACTGTCACCATTGACTGCGTTGGCACGTACTGCCTCAGAGTTCAGCAGCACTTTGATTCCATCCTCCTCCAGTATCCTGGCTACTTCGTCAGCCACATCGGGGTCTTCACGACTCAACAGCTGATCGCCGCGATGCACAATTGTTACCTGACTACCAAACCGGCGAAACATCTGGCCGAATTCCAGACCAACGTAGCCGCCGCCCATCACCAACAAGTGTGAAGGCAGGGACTCGAGTTCCATGATGGAACTCGAATCCAAAGTCACAACGGTATCTAAACCAGGAACGGGCGGCATAGCTGAGCGCGCGCCGGTATTGATGAAGATGCGTTTACCAGTCAGCGGGCGCGTCCCACCTTCACTTAAGAAAATCTCAAGTGACTTTGGACCGATAAACCTTGCCTCGCCCCTAAATAGTTCAAGGCCTGGAGTCTCCTCGATGTTCTTGAGCACACCCTCGCGAAAGCTTTCAACGATTTTCTGCTTGCGCCTGCGTACTGCGGACATACTGACTGTGACCGGTCCGTTATCAACGCCATAATCCGCGCTCCGTCTCGCCAAATACGCCACTCGTGCGCTTGCCACCATTGTTTTTGTGGGCGTGCAACCCACGTTCACGCAAGTGCCGCCGACGTGATTGCGCTCAACGATGGCCGTTTTCAATCCCGCTTTAGCAAGAGCGTGCGCCAGTGGTGTACCTCCCTGGCCGGAGCCGATCACAATTGCATCATAGGGTTCAGCTTCCATAACTACATCCATTTGGCTAGTTCACAAATCCGGTCATGCGCAATGGCCTCACACTCGGCCCAGCTACGACTAGGGCTCTGCATCATGATGTTCTTCCCGAGCAGATCCCCGGCGATCATTCGGAACACGTGGAGGTTGAACATACGCGCTGGTTGATTAGCTATGGTGATCATTGGAACAATTCATTTCACGAATGATTCGAAGGATATTAACATGCATCGATAGAGTAGACTTCGAGCCAGCGGACTTTTCAATGCCATGATTACGTTGTTTGCAAACCGAAGGCTTAACCTATCCGAAGAAAGTGCGAGGGCGTTATGAAAAAGAACCGGTGCTCCATCTCAATCCTCTTAATGGCGATGGCATCCGTGAGCTGCGCTCAGATCTCTGATAAGAAACAGGCAAACCTTTCGGCGGCGGCTGGGCCAGAACTTCGGTGGAAGTATGAGACCGGCGGTTGAGTGTTCTCGACTCCCACGGTCGTGGGGGAGGTAATGTTCATCGGTTCCTGTGCAGGCAACTTCTACGCAATTAATAAGACTACGGGGCAGGTGAAGTGGAGCTACGACATCCGCAAAGACGGCAACCAAGTGAGCTTCCATGGTGATCCGTTAGTCACAAATGACCTGATCCTCATCGGCACCGACAGGTCCTGTGACCCAGAGGGTGTAGGACATGCTTACGCGTTCGAACGTGACACTGGAAAAGTACGCTGGAAGTTTCGTTCGACCAGCGTCCCTACTGACATTCTTCAACTCAATTCAAATGTGTACTTCGGCAGTTTTCAGGACAATTGGTCTTCCGTGAATCTTAATACTGGAGGCTTGAACTGGAGTTTTTCCACTGGCGCAACTAATAAGGACTGTGACCCGCCCAAGGCGCCGGTTGCAGACAACAATCGCCTGTACATTGCCGGATTAGACGGCGTCATCTATTCGCTAGATGCCTCGTCTGGTCGGGTGGTTTGGAAGCGTAAGCTCGCGTCATCTCCTTCGACAGGGCTGGCCCTTAAGGACAAGACTATTTATGTCGGCACAACGGACCAGCACATTTATCGTCTCAATGCGGAGACGGGCACAGTCATATCCGAGTTAGCTCTTGCAGCAAAACCCGTCGGAAGGCTGGCATTCGCCAACGATTCACTATTGATGTTTTTGGAGAACGCTTCGGAACGGGCCGGTTACATTGTCTCTGTTGATTCCAAGTTAACCAGCGTTCGTTGGAAGCGGAGATCATCGCCTGATTGGGCGTCCGAGCGCCCACATTTGTGGAAAGATTCAGTTGTAGCTGGGAACTGTCGCGGTGGCATGTCCGCGTTTCGAGTCACGGACGGTGAGCCCCAATGGAATCTCAGCTTGAAAGGATGCATCCGCAGCTTAGGCAGTTCAGGCAACATGTTGTTCGCGGGTGTGCAGGAGGGAACCATCTACGCATACGAGCTATCAGCGAAACCTTAGGCATTTCTTTTCTTCCAACAAAGGAAACCACATCACCGTATGAAAGTTTTATGCACGGTTCGAGACTGTCCACTGGTACTGCTTGGGCTTCTTGCGATCGGTTGTAGTCGAGGGACGCCCGATTCTTCATCGTCTCAGATCGCCTCCCGCTCAGTCCCGGATCAGGCGCTAATAATCCGCGCGAGCGTGTCTCCCACAGACGGTTACAGTCGCGAGCCGGAGTTCAACGCGACTCACGACGGGCGGATCATCCTGAGCTGGGTGGAAAAGATTGGCGACAAGAGGTATGCGTTACGAACCGCAGTTCAGTGCTTGGGCGGAAATCGAGGTAGTGTTATATTGAGCCACCCCTAAGAGTAGCCTTGAGCAGGTCCAGAGTATTCGACTATGCATAAGCAGTTCCTAGCAAACACCGTCCTCGGCGTTGCATTGCTCTTTAGTCAGGGAGGAACCTTCCTGGTCGCCGCTCTCTGCCCGCATCTCCGTTCGGGAATGGCTTCATGTGAGACGCAGTTTGCTGACCCCGCCATGTCGCACGAAGATATGGGGCACATGGGCCATAGTGAGATGGAGCCCGAGCCTGCTTCGCGGCCGGATGCCGATGCCGCAGCTCTAGGTCAGCCGATTGGTGCGTGCTCACACTGCGCAGTTCATTCGCGTACGAATTCAAACACCGCGTCGCTGACAAAGGCGGAAGCAGCCAGGCGTTCGGTCGATACTAATATTCCGCTCCAGGTTTCCAGAGTTGCTCCAGTTGCAGCGTCTCCCGTTCCATTCTTGACTTCAAGAGCGCACGGACCGCCTGGCGATTCAACCCCCAGGCACATCCTCATTAACATCTTCCGTATTTAGTTCCTACCGACAATCACACTCGTGATAGTGACGCGGGCGTTAGCCTGTGTTGTTTCCTATTCATTTATATCGTCCGCCTACAACCTGTGAGCGTTCGCTTTAGCGAACCAACTAAGGGGGAACCATGAGCCGGCCTAGTAATTTGACTATTGCGCTGCGAACAGTTAGCGCATTTGCCTTGATGTTTGCGGTCAGCGTGAGTGTGTTGCCGCAGCACGAAGGGCATGACATGTCGAAGATGAAGCCCGGCCAGACCTTCGTTTACGAATATACGGTCCACCAGAACGGCACTTTCTTTTACCACTCCCACATGGCGATGCAGGAGATGATGGGCATGATCGGGCTGTTCATTATTCACCCGAAGCAAGCCTACTCGCCACGGGTGGACAAGGATTTTGGCCTTGTTCTTCAGGAGTGGGCGTTGCTTCCCAATAACCCGATTCCAAATTCACTGGCCATGGAATTCAACTGGCTCACGATCAACGGCAAAGCCGGACCGGCCACGACGCCGATGATCGTGAAGCAAGGCGAGCGGGTGCGTCTGCGGGTCGTCAACCTGGGCATGGACCACCACCCGATGCACATTCATGGAAATCAGTTTGTAGTCACCGGTACGGAGGGAGGACGTGCTCCCGAGTCCACCTGGTTCCCGCATAACACTGCGTTGGTAGGCGTCGCCCAAGCGCGCGATCTTGAATTCGACGCGGTTTACCCCGGCGATTGGATGTTTCACTGCCATCTGCCGCACCACATGAAGAACCAGATGGTTTCGATGGTTGGACCGATGGCTCACGCAGGACGGGGCTCACAGATAAAGGGTCTGGAGGAAGGTATGGGCGTTGTGCGACAAGGCCACGCTCTGTCGGAAGATATGGCCCCGGGCCTGGGACGCGGCATAGGCGATACCGCGGAGAAGGACAGAAACAGCTCGAACCTCGTAGGACCGAGCCCACACCTACAGCAAAACAGTCTGAACGAGACCGACAAGAAGCGGGTGCCGGGGGGAAACACAGGACATGGTCATGATCATGGACAAGGAAGTAGCCAAGCCCGAAACCTACGGCCTTCCACCTGGATGGACCGCCTCGATGATGGGCATGATGACGCTCGTGCGTGTGCTACCGACGGATATGTATGAGGAGGTGCAAAGAAGGATTAGAGAGGGCATTGCGGAACCACCGTCAGGCACGCCCTTACAGTCTCCGCACAAACATTGATCGTGAGCCAACGACCTCACGGGGTCAACGAGGACTCGATAGCGGGGATCGGAGAATGTTACTGCTCAGTTCCCCGCCTGCTGGGACGAGGTGAAGTCAGCGTTGGTCAGTCTTTGAGAGAAACCAAATGGTCAGTTTTATAAAGTCTAAGGGAGTAGGACGAACGCGGTTGGTTCATGGTCTGCTTGCCGGCCTAATGCTGGCATGTTTTCCAGTCGCAGCATTCGGGCATGCAAAACTAGTCCGATCACAGCCGAAGGCGAAAGAGACGGTGTCGACAGCGCCGAAGTTCGTTGAGCTTTGGTTCAGCGAAGAACTGGAGTCTGGTCTCAATACTATCGAGGTCAAGGATCAAACAGGCAAGCGCGTGGACCATGGAGAAGTAGACCTAGCGGAGGAGAACAAGAAAGCGCAAGTGGCGCTGGGAGAACTCACTCCCGGTGTATACACGGTCGTTTGGAAAGCACTTTCTGCGGATCAGCACGCAATGCGCGGAAGCTTCATCTTCACGGTAGCCGCGCCCAGCCCAACGCCGGGAACAGTCCCTGCGAGTTCCGATCAAAGTCCGACCAGTGCGCCGGCAGGCACGCCTCCCAGTACGGAACAAATGTCGTCAATCAGTGATTCGGAGGATTCAGGCGACCGACTCTTGTGGGGCAGGACGCTGGTGCGCTGGTTGAGCTACACCGCCATGATGTTGCTCTTTGGTGGCTTTGCTTTTCGTTCTTTGGTTCTCGTGCCTGCTTTACGCACATCGCTCGACGGCGCGGACCAAGTTGAGGCAACTACGACGGCTGTCCGTCGCATTGTGCGCGTGTTATGGCTCGCAGTAAGTCTGCTCGGTGTTACATCGATTGTCGCTTTGGTCGTGCAGGCATCCGATGTTTTCGATAAATCTTTTACCGGCTCACTGTCTCCTGGTGTACTCGCGCAGGTGCTCGCCACGGGTTACGGATCGTCGTGGATGCTTCAGGTCGGCTCTCTCATTTCAATAGCCGTTATTCTGTTTCTTTTGACGAGAGGCCAAAAGCGTCAACCCGAGTCGAAGCATTCAGGCTTGTGGTGGGCAGGACTTCTTGCCGGCGCTGTGCTTTTGGTCGCGCCCAGTTGGACTGGTCACGCGATGGTGTCGGTGAAGCATTTTCGCCTTGCGGTTCTCACTGACTGGCTTCACCTGATCGCTGGAGGTTTCTGGGTAGGCGGCCTATTTCATCTTGCGTTGGCCTGGCCGGCTGCCTTGTCGAAAATCCCCGACCATAACCGTCCTGCGGCATTGCACCAGGTAATTCGGTCTTTCACCCGCACCGCGATGCCGAGCGTCGTGTTGCTGGTGCTGGCGGGGCTTTACAACACGTGGGCACACGTTCCGGGAATCAAAGCACTTTGGGTAACTCCTTACGGGCAGGCGCTGTCAGTGAAACTGCTGGTGGTTCTATTGATGCTCCTGCTCGGCGCAATCAATAACTATCATTTTGGGAAACGTGCGGCTCGGCTCGCTCAGAAGAAAGAGAGCTCGGCCAGAGATTCAGCCGCGCCGATCGAGATCAGCTTTTATCGTTCAGTCGCTTTCGAAGCATCGTTGGGACTGATCGTGTTGCTGGTCACCGCGGTGCTCGTTTTCTTGACCCCGGCCCGGAACCATCCAGCCATGGACAACGCTGCAGTCACAGAAGCAATTATCCAGCAGCGTTAAGTGAGGAACCGAAAGCCTTGAAACTGAACAGGATTGAAAAGACGTTGATGAATAATCCTATTCGCGCTCTGGTCCAGCGGCATCACGAGGCCGCGCTGATGGAGCGTCTCGGTGGGCGTGTGGAAGGAGCACGAGTACTCGAAATCGGTTGTGGTCGTGGCGTCGGCACAGAAATCATCTTCGAGCGTTTCGGCGCGCGCGAGGTCCACGCCTTTGATCTTGACCCGGACATGATTGCACGGGCGCGACGGCGTCTCTCTGAATATCCCGCCAAGCGACTGACCTTATTCGTTGGTGACGCCGCCGCAATCGAGGCGGGGAAGTTGCCCGGCAAACTTCGCAAGGCCATTGAGGACGGCAAGGCGGGGTCGGGCTTGGGCCTTCTTGAA
>JANNJZ010000196.1:0-100044 GCA_031396065.1 Pyrinomonadaceae bacterium
AACAAATTTCAGCTCCAGTTCGACGGTGTTCTTCAATGGGCCAGGATGCAGTTCGCCGTGCAGCATCAATGCTAGCGGGAGCAGCACGCAGGTATCGGGACAGGCGGTTCTCGCGGCCGGCAGCTTTACAGTGACGGTGAGAAACAACACGACCGGCCTGACCTCCAATGGAAGGTCGCTGACCGTGAGTGCTGGTACGCCGACAATTAGTAATATGACAAGATCGCCGAACCCCCCTATTCATGGCCAGGCCTTCAACTTCACAATCACAGGAACAAATTACAACACTTCGAATGCAGAGGTGTTCTTCATTGGTCCAGGTTGTTCAACCAACACTTCTTGTGTGGTCTCTGGACTTACCCGAACAGCTACGCAACTCAGTGGAGCAGCGGTGTTGGCAGCGGGTACTTTTACAGTGAGGGTGCGCAACGGACCAAGTGGCACGCAGTCGAACTCGTTATCGTTCACCGTGAACTAACAATGACTGTGTCTGTTATCGCGATAATTGATTCATTGCGAAGGGCTTGCCGAAAGCAATTATGAGATCCGTTACCAACAATCCTGACTATGCGAAATTGTCCTGGTTATCAGGCGAGCCGCGAGTCCTAAAATTCCTCTCCGTGAAGCTTCGCTCTATCACTATATTCTTGGTATCACTATCGCTGGTGACGCCGTTAACAAGTCTTAGAGTTCATTCTGCGTACCTGTTGGTTCACCCTGAGAGCCTATCCCAGAAATCTAGTGAAGACGTGGTCAAGGCTTTCGGTGAATTGCCTCTCGCCTTCGAGCTGAATCAAGGACAGCTTCACAGCGATGTCAGATTTCTATCGCGAAGCGCGGGTAGTGATATTTATCTGACTTCAAGGGAAACAATCCTGAGTCTCCGCAAACCTGGTGCATTGCCTAAAGGAGCGATGAGTGCTCGCACAAACTACTCGACTGGCAAGAAGAATTTGTTTGATCAACAGCTTGAAAGGGCGGTTACGACAACACACGATGTGGTGAAAATGAGATTAGTGGGGGCAAATGGCGCCACACCTGCTGGTAAAGATGAACTTCCGGGAACGGTGAATTATCTAATTGGCAAAGATCCCAAGAAGTGGCGCACCAATATTCGGACTTTCAGCAGAGTTGAATATAAGAACGTGTATCCCGGAATTGACCAGGTTTTCTACGGCGTTCATCAGCAGCTTGAATATGATTTTGTCGTCTCGCCTGGCGCAAACCCACGAGTAATTAAGCTAGCATTCAATGGAGTTGAGCGGCTGCACATTGATCAAGGCGATCTCGTGTTACAGATCAAAGGATCCGAAGAAGTTCGCTTCAAGAAGCCGTATGTCTATCAGGAGGTGAACAAAGTCAAGAAACAGATCCTCGCCCGCTACGTCATCACAAGAAACCAAGTGGGCTTTGAGATGGGCGATTACGAAGCAAGCAAGCCACTGATTATTGATCCGGTTCTGTCTTACTCCACCTATTTGGGAGGCAGTGGAAATGATTCGGGCTTTGATGTGGCTGTAGATGCTGCTGGTAATGCCTATGTCACTGGCTCTACCGATTCACCGGAGTTTTCTTCTCTCGGTAGTACGAACGCGTTTGTTGCCAAATTAAATGCAACTGGTACCGAGCGAACCTACTTGGCAATTCTTGGTGGTGCCGGTGATGACACTGGCTTTAGCATTGCGGTTGACCCTGGTGGAAGCGCATACATTACCGGCACTACCGATTCAGTAGATTTTCCGGTTACCAATGCTATCCAATCCAACTTTGGCGGCGGTTCCCAGGATGCTTTCGTTGCGAAGTTAAATCAATCGGGTTCGGCACTGACGTATGCAACGTTTTTCGGCGGCAGCGGAAGCGACACTGGGTTTAGCCTTGCGGTCGATTTAGCGGGAGGCACTTACATTACCGGCTCGACGGACTCAAGTGAATTCTCAAGCCTAGGAAACACGGACGTATTTGTAGCAAAGTTGAACCCCGCGGGCGACGAACGCGCATATCTATCTATTCTGGGCGGGAGCAGCGACGATACAGGATTTGACATCGCGGTCGACGGCAGTGGAAGTGCCTACGTCGTTGGATCGACAGATTCCGAAAACTTCACCACCGCAAACGCCCTGCAGCCAAACTTTGGTGGGAGCCAGGACGCTTTTCTAGCGAAGCTAAATCCAACGGGATCCGGTGTGTCTTATTCGACTTACCTCGGTGGAAGTGGGAGTGATTCAGGATTCGGTTTGGCAGTTGACGGAGCCGGCAACGCCTATGTTATTGGCTCTACCGATTCCACTGAATTCTCGACTTTGGGTGGGCGTGATGTTTTTGTCGCGAAGTTTAGTGCTACGGGAGACCAACGAACTTATTTCACGATTCTTGGCGGAAGCGGAGACGACGCAGGATTTGCTATCGCGGTTGATGCCGCAGGTGGCGCGTATCTAACTGGATCAACCGACTCCAGCAACTTCACCACAGCAAATGCACTGCAGCCGACCTCCGGCGGATCTCAAGATGTATTTATCGCCAAGCTAAGTCCTTCCGGTTCCACGCTCGATTATTCAACTTTTGTCGGAAATATAAGCAACGAATCTGGATTTGCCATTGCGGTTGACAATAGCGGCAGCGCTTATGTGTCGGGGTTTACCAGTTCGCCAAACTTTCCCACAGCGTCGTCCCTTCAATCAGTGATTGGGGGGAGCGGAGATGCTTTCCTACTCAGGATTCCAGGCTCGGCAGTACCTACTTGGCAAGCGACAGTGCTCGCCACAAGTCAGGCTGATGTCAAGACATGGAGTGCCGGCGGCAGGACTTATGCTTATCTGAAACTCTCATTTCCAAATGCCGGCTATCGGGTGACTAATTGGGGTGCGGTCATTAACGCTGGTACTGATTTCACAGCCGACGCCGCGGTCGAACGATTTAACGGGACCTCGGTCCAGGCGGAAACTAGCAACGCCCAGATCTACGATCTCGGAGCGCTCGCTGAGGGTACATACAAATTTAATTTCAAGGCGTCAGGAACGTTGGCGAAGTCGGTCCAATTTATAGTTAGTTCTGTAGTACCACCTCCGAATTCTATTGATGTCGCGCGGGAGTTTGTGAAGCAACAGTATCGAGACTTTCTCAATCGCGAAGCCGACCAGGCAGGCGAAGACTTTTGGACCGACAACATCACCAAGTGTAACGATCCGGCGCGACGGCCTGCGGGTCAGACCGAAGCGCAATGCACGATTCGACAGCGCGAAACCACGAGTGCGGCATTCTTCCTATCCCCTGAATTCCAATACACCAGTTATTACGTGTACCGCATGTATCAGGGAGCTTTGGGTCGGCAGCCGAAGCTATCGGAGTTTACGCCTGACGCGCAGTTTGTGGGCAATGGGATCGTAGTTAATGGCCAGCTCTCTGGTCCGAAAATCAACCAGAACAAGGCAGACTTCGCACAACAGTTCGTAAACTGCACGGATTCCGCAAAATATCGCTGTGCGGAGTTCAAGGCGATCTACGATGGGTTGAACAATCAGCAGTACGTGGATAAGCTTTTTCAAATGACTGGAGTAAACGCGAGTGCTTCAGACCGCGCGGACCTTGTTAACGCAATCGGAGCGACAGAGACGCGGGCCAGCGTGTTGCAAAAAGTTGTGGACGGAATCGTGGTGATCTCGGAAGGGAACCAGCAGTTCACGACTACCTACGGACAGGCGTTCTACAATTCAGAATTCAACCGCGCGTTTGTCCAGCTGGAATACTTCGGCTACATGAAGCGCGATCCCGATGAAGCCGGTTATGGGTTCTGGCTAGGCAAGTTGAATCAGTTCGGCGGCAACTTCGTCAACGCTGAGATGGTGCTGGCATTCATCTCCTCCCCAGAGTATCGAGCGCGCTTTGGCCAGCCTTGAGCGTCTTCGAGTTGCGGTGCGCGAAACTGTTGACTTGATGTGAAGTGAAGTGAAGTGAAGTTAGACCTACTACCGGATGTTCTCCGTATGAGCGGTCCGCCGCTGCGCTGGATTAGTTGAGGTGGTCAACAGATTGTTCTTGTTGGCGCTGTGAGGTCCTGTTAACGCGAATGTGACGTGGGTCAAATTAGCTGTATAGGGGTAATCCTTGAATATCAGGGCAAAGCGCACGGTATCTTATTTTTTCGCCCTAGCCATTGCTGCGACGACGGTTGGTGTAGGTCGTGCCATGCAGATAGGCGGCTTTTCAGTACCTAAGGAGGCCGTGCAATCCAAACACTGGCCTGAGGTATTGAAGCTGATGCCTCCTCGCCCGCTCCGCACCGGTGAGATCCACAGCTACGAACTCAACCTGGAAGCCAACTGCTACGTGCGGGTTCAAGGCTACTTCGATGGCGTCGATGCGGGGATGACCCTTTACGATGCTCAGGGCGCCAAGCTGGAGGAAGTGCTTTTCCCCAAGAGTATTAGTGTACAGAAGTCGCTAATGTGGACAACCAAGGCGTCGGGAATTTATCGACTCGAAGTGCGGCCCCTCAACCTACCCGAACCTCACGGACAGTACCAACTCCGCGTTGAGCGTTTGGTTCAGGGCAACCAGGAGAATGAAGATCTGATTGTCGCCGATCGGGCTTCTTACGAAGCTTATCGCCTGAGGTACATCGGAACTGAAGATGCATTGCGCCGCGCGATTTCGCCCCTCGAGGAGGCGATCCCACGGTGGCGTGCGCTCGCGGATCTCTACAACGAATATCAGACGTTAATGTATCTTGGCGAGGTCTACTTCAACCTCAGCGAATATGAAAAATCGCTCGGTCCTTATCAACAGGCTTTGTCAATGAGACAAAGACCTGGTTGGAAGTGGCACGAGGTCTGGGTCTATAACAACATTGGCAGATCCTATGAAATGCTGGGGGACGCTGACCAGGCCCTCAAGTACTTTCAATTGGGGGTGCAAGAGGTTGAAGCAGCCTGGAAAGACGATCCGGTCCGAGATTTTGGAATCGCTTATACGGCGCTCGGAGCCTTTTACCTCAAATTAGGCGAAAAACAGAAGGCACTCGAATTCCTGCATAAGGCGATTCCCTACTGGCGCAGTGTATCGGGTAACGGGCTGCGAAGGGCTGATAGAAATGGGGAAGCACGCGTCTTACTACGTTTAGGTCAGCTTTATGGCTCACTCGGACAAGTAGAAAAGGGAAATGAACATCTACAGGAGGCGGCAAAGGTTTGGCGCGAAACATCCGATCCGGTATGGCTGGTCCGAGCCCTTAATGCCTTAGGCGAAAATCAATCCGCGGCGTCTGATTTCGAAGGCGCCGAGGCGTCATTCTCAGAAGCCCTGCGAGTAGCCCGGCAATCCGGTAGCAAAGAGAATGAAGGTTTTGCATTGGCCAATTTGGGTCAAGTGAACTTCTCGTTGGGTAATTACGAGCGCGCGGAAGCCTATCTTCGGCGGTCTTTGTCCTTGATGGTTTTAATTAAGAACCAATCAGGTCAAGCTTACGTCCTTAGCAAATTAGGTCTTCTTTCCCGGGTGAAAGGTAGAACAAATGAGGCGCTCGATTATTTCCAACGCTCACTCTCTCTTCGGGAAGCGATTCGCGACCCGGAAGGCATAGCTGATGCGCTTTACGAATTGGCTCGCAGTCATCGGGACCTTGGCGATCTGAAAAAAGCCCGCGACGAGATTCGACGGTCAAAGCAATCACTAGAGTTTGTGCGTTCGAACTTTTCGAGTCGAGAGATGAGGGCTTCGTTTTCGGCAACCGTCAGACGCCATTACGAATTAGAAGTTGACCTGCTAATGCTTTCCCATCAACTTGATCGCTCCGCCGGTTTTGATCGGAAGGCTTTCGAGGCAAGCGAGCAGGGTCGCGCTCGTGCCTTACTCGAGACGCTCGTTGAAGGTGGAATAAATCTTCGCAAAGGCGTCGATCCGGCACTTATCGAGCGTGAACGAAGTGTGCGACAGCGTCTCAATGCAAAGACGGATTATCAGGTCCGCCTGTTAAACGGAAAATACACCAAGGAGGAAGCATCTGCGCTCGGAAAAGAGGTCGACGCTCTAGCCAGTGAGTACGAAGATGTTCGTGACCAGATTTCTGTGGCGAACCCTCAATATGCAGGTCTTACTCAGCCGGCGTCGCTGAGTTTGGCGGATATCCAAAGGAGGGTGCTTGATGAAAAATCAGCATTGCTTGAGTACGAACTCGGCGAGACGCGCAGCTTTCTATGGCTGATCACGAAGGACAAATTCTTAAGCTTCGAACTGCCAAAGCGTGCAGAGATCGAATCACTGGCACGTGAGTTCCACCATCAGCTATCTATCGCCCCATCCGATCGAAATCTCTCAATCTCTGAATTGAGGCGTAAACGGCTGGCGGCAAGACGCTTGATTGCCTCGGGTACCGCGCTGGCAAGAATTATTCTTGGGCCCGCGCTTCCGCACATCGCAAACAAACGACTACTGATTGTTCCTGATGGGGCGTTGCACTACATTCCGTTTGCCGCGTTAATCACATCACCCAGCCCGACTAAGCAAAACAATGTACCCTTTAGCCAGGCCAGGTCACTGATCCGCGATCACGAAATTATCAACCTCCCGTCCGCTACGACTCTTGCTTTGCTGCGCGATCAAACCGCGAATCGATTGCGCGCGCCAAATCTAGCCGCTGTTTTCGCTGATCCTGTCTTCAGCGCATCCGACGAAAGAGTGAATGGCACTTTGGCTTCAACCTCAAAGAAGCGCGCCCACGAACAGTTTCGCAGTATTGAAGAATTGGCATTCAATCGCTCCCTGAACGATGTCGGGCTTGATTCAAAGGCCGGCATTCCGCGCTTATTTGCGACACGCCAAGAAGCCGATTCAATTGCGGCGTCTGCCGGCGGGAAGGGTACGCGACTAATACTTGACTTCGCAGCCAGCAAGACCGCTGTATTCGATTCCGGTCTCGAACAGTATCAGATCATTCACTTTGCTACTCACGGGTTTGTCAACAGCAAGCACCCCGCACTCTCCGGTATCTTACTGTCGCTCGTGGATGAACAAGGACAAGCCCAGAGCGGATTCTTACAAGCACATGAGCTGTACAATCTAAAGCTTCCTGCGGAACTTGTTGTCTTGAGCGCATGTGACACCGCGTTAGGCAAAGAGATCAGAGGCGAAGGATTGATTAGCCTGACCCGTGGCTTCATGTACGCAGGCGCGAGTCGCGTTGTCTCGAGCCTATGGAAGGTCGACAGCAAAGCGACGGCTGAGCTAATGACGCGTTTCTATCGAGAACTCCTGGTGAACAAACTGTCAGCAGCTGCCGCGCTTCGAGCCGCTCAAATCTCGATGTCTCACGATCCGCGTTGGCAGGCTCCGTACTATTGGTCCGGTTTTGTCATACAAGGTGAGTATCGTTAATTCATTTAGAGATTTCTTTCGGGCCCTTCGAGCAGTCATATCAAGAGCTTCTAAGTGTCACCGGGGCTCGCATACATATTTCACCAGCTGACGAACCGAGGCTTGCGAGGACTTCAGTCTTGAGTCATTCCCTAATTTTCACACCCAACTCTCGCACTAATTCAGTGATTACCGCGCTGCGGTTGGCGCTGGTGGAGCGGGAACTAGTCCAAAGCACCTGCCCGTTCCGATTCATTAACCTCACTTCAATACGCTCAGCGGCTCCAGCGCCCTGCAGGTTCCAGATCAGAAAGGCATCGGCGGTGGCGTCATTAGTTGCCCGCAATGTCCCGATGTTATTGATCGCCCTGCTGAATGAGGCACTGATTTGACCATCGGTGCCTGAGGCCTGCGGCTCGACATGAACCCGTCTGACAGACATGAGTTCCTGCTCCAGTGCGCCAGGCAGACTTCGCGTTCCTTCCAGTGACGGACTGTTGCGGCCAAGTGCGTTCTTCGGGCTGACTCTTGGCTGACGTCTCGCCGCGTCAGGCGATTCTCGATTTGGCTGTTCGGGTTTTGTCTGCTGCCGTTGATTTGAATCGGTTTGGCCAGGGTTGGGGGATGATAGAGGCGAGGGCTGAGTTTGCACCTGCGCGATGTACTCCGTCGGCTGAGTTTGTCTGCGGTGCAATATCAGGCCGATCGCTGCCGCACTCAAGAGAACTACTACCGCACTGAATGTCAAGACCGGGCTAATAAACGCTAACCGCACAGGTTCAGCAATGACGTTCGCGATATTATCTGCGATTGTCGCCTTTGATTGAACCCGACAATAAACGGCAGTAATATCCGCGCCGTAAATTTCGCCTTCAGAATCGAGAATCGGCGCCAATGTCACCAGCAGCTCTCGTCGGTCCGCTAGCTTGAGCCGGTATTCTCTCGATGGTATCGCGTTAAGGAGTTCCGGATAGTCCAGCAGAAGGCTGCCGAGCAGCAATTCGCCTTGCTCGTCAGTTGTTTTGATGTCCAACAGCCCTACACTCTCTTCCAAGCGCAAACGGATCGGCTGATCAGAATCGAGACGGATTATTTCTGCTTCCCTGCCATCCAACACTAAGGATATTAGAGCGGGAGAGGCTTCGCTGCGCCGCTGTCGCTGGCTCGCGATGTCATCTTCGATATGCTTCAGTTCGTCGTCGGTCACCGGAGGCGGAGTCTCACGAAGGTGAATCGATGGATCACCACTCGCGGCACGATTGGAAGTGAACATAGGGATCTCCAGTTTTTGGTTAGGATCATCAAAGTGAAGGGCAGTCATCAACCTTTCAAAACACCTGGGGTGTATCAAGGTGTGCATCCGGCTGGCTTCGACTGGGTGCTCTTTATCAGGATCTGGATCGATAAAGTTGAGCGCCTCAATCTCCGGCGATCGGTCCAACCTTGCGGGTAGGACACAGGACGTGTTCCAAGGAGTGAATTGATCCAGAGCTTGCTTGACCAAAGGGATGAATTGCGCGGCGTCCGCCTCTGTAAGTGACAGAAAGCGCTCTTCGTTGTGGGAAACCCTTTGCGTTTGTAGTAGTTCGCCAAAACGCTGCTTCATTTCATTCATCAGGATCCTCTTCTGCCGGCGGTAGTAGACGTCGTTCTTGCAGCGCAAGGGATCCTGAATGATGACGTCGAAGATGGCGATCGCTTGCTCATAGCTGTAACGGTGAAGCATGCGACTTATGCTCAACGTCACATAGAACGAGTTGCGCCTGACAGTGATGGCGATCAAATGTTTAATGAAGCGGATTGCCAGATCTGCCTCTGTTAGCGTTGGAAGAAGATCGCTGATCAAGGGTTGACTGCCGGCTAGCTGTGGCCCATCGCCCTTTGGTGGCGAGAGAAATGCTAGCTCCTGTAGCTTTTCTATTTGTTCTGATTGCCTGTAGACAAGGAGCTGCAGTCGCTGGCTTTCGTCGAACGTGATCATTGTTCGCGCTTTCACTCTTACCTTGGCGCCGTCACCTCGCATCCGTCCGATCAGCCGATGATAAACGCGCTTCCTTTGTGAAAGGGTAACGACGGGTAATTTTCCCTTCCACTGTGAGGCGGCGCTATGGGTAATACGCAAGGCCAGCTTTCGTTCCGGATGAATAAAGAAGGCCAGCTCAAAGGCTTTCCTAATCTCCTCGCCAATCGACTGTTGCATTACTCCCTCCGATTGAGACACCGCCAAGAAAAATACTTGATATGAGTCGTCGCCGCGTACCATTTTCTGACTCATTACGGAACTGCCATACGTAGTTAGCGGTTTGGACCAGCCGGAAGTTGACGATCCAAAACTATTTGACGAATCGCAGCTGGCTCACCGGGCCATTTAGCCTCCTGGTTCTGAATCGTCACCCCAATTTCTTCCAGATTCTCCGAAAATGGTACGCGGCATTCGAAAGCGTGCGATAGCATCCGCGCAAGCTTCAGGGGAGATTCAGAAGGCGCTAGGCGGTTTGTGGAGCTGCACCTAACCAGAGGACCAGCAAGGAATAGAAAATCATGCGAGCCTCATCGCCCTGCAAGAATCGTGTATCGCGGCCGGCGATCGGTCTGATGTTGCTAATCGCCATTGCAGTTGGAATGCTGGGAGTGCCCACTGCCTTATCTAGCTACGGAAACCTAAAAAGAACAGCACGTGCTGCTAAGAACGCCGCAAATGAACAGGTTCTGAGATCCGCTAGAAAGAAGTATTCGAGCGCCCGCAGCATTAAGACAGCCTCTGAAATTACTGGCTCTCAGCAGCTGAAGCACAATCAGATTGAGTTCTCTTCTCTCGGAGACTTATCCAACATAGCGTTGATGTTCGTAACGGGCCCGCCGACAATAAATTCGCCGGGGAGCACCAGTTCGCCCGGGCCGGTGCTGAGCACTCTCACACCCCAGTTCACCTGGAATTCTGTTGGAGGAGCCACCGGCTACGGCCTCTATATTCGGGACCTGACAAGTAACACGCTCGTCTTTAACAACAATGGCGGAGCCAAAACTGGCACGTCGTTCAATCTGCCAGCGGGTTACCTCGTGGCTGGGCACAGCTACCGCTGGGCAATGACCAGCTTCACGGGCACAAGTGAGAGCGATCAGTCAGCATATCGTTATTTTCAAACACAGCAGCAGCAGGCCGGCGCACCAACAATAAATTCGCCGGGGAACACCAGTTCGCCCGGGCCGATGCTGAGCACTCTCACACCGCAGTTCACCTGGAATTCTGTTGGAGGAGCCACCGGCTACGGCCTCTATATTCGGGACCTGACAAGTAACACGCTCGTCTTCGACAACAATGGCGGAGCCAAGAGCGGGACGTCGTTCAATCTGCCAGCGGGTTACCTCGTGGCTGGGCACAGCTACCGTTGGGCAATGACCAGCTTCACGGGCACAAGTGAGAGCGATCAGTCAGCGTACCTTTATTTCCAGACGGTGCTCTCGGGTGGGAGCTGTAGTTATGCGGATGACTATCCTCATCCAAATGCAGACTACAACCAACCGGATCCTTGGTTATTCTACTATCGTGAATGTACCTCTTACGTTGCTTGGAGGATGAATCGGGATGCCGGCACTCCAAATGCCCCTTACCTATTTGATAATTACATGCGCGGTGGTCATTTTGGCAACGCTGCTAATTGGGCAACTAACGCTGCTGCTATCGGGCTTGTAGTAGATCACACCCCCAGTGTTGGCGCTATAGCTCATTGGGGCGCCGGAGAATTAGGTGCTTTAGGCCATGTTGCATACGTCGAGAGTATCAACTCCGATGGATCAGTGAATGTATCGCAGTACAATTACCATTTGGATCACAAATACGACGTTAGGTGTAATGTTAGCGACGTTCCCAGATTTATTCATGTCACTGCTAATGCTCCTGCCGGTAATCCAACAGAGAAAGCAATCTCAGAATACGCGGACTATCTTTCATCGCGTTACAAAGTCCCTTCTATCATCATTAAGGCTTTGATGGAACAGGAATCAGATTGGCGACAGTTCAATACTGACGGCAGTCCACTAATTCACACAGAGCCGGATGGAAGAATCGGAATTGGCCTAACACAGATTACCGTGGAGAACACATCAACAGTCCCTTTACCACTTGGGACTATCCAAGATGGTTTAGCTCAAGGGGCAAACTCATTTACGACCTCGATACAGTCCGTATCGGTCAATACCAATGACTTGAAGAGTGACTGGCACTACAACATGGAAATAGGTGTTCGAGTCCTGGTTGCAAAGAAGGTAGCCTCCGCCGGGGCCGGAGATGATGCGGGGATATTGGAGAATTGGTACTACCCCTTGGCCTATTACAACGGTGCGGTCAAAGGAGGTTCGAATGATCCGAATACCAACTATTCGAGAGCCGTCAGTTCGAACAATGACTGGAAGTCGATCAGTAGATTCCCCTATCAGGAATGTGTCTACAATATCGTGGCCCAGCTCTACTCGATACCAACCTCAAGACGATCCTATTTTGGTTCAGCTATCAAAGTCACCTTACCTGGGCCTGGCAACGTGAGTTCGGGGGCAGGTAATTACAACTATGTTGAACCGATCTTCTGCTTCTTTGATTGGGCTGTATTTTTTACCGATGGGACAGTTCATGTAGGTCAGTGGGGCAGCACAAACAACGGATGTATTTCGGAACAACGAACGCGGACCGGCATTGCCATCCACAAGGTTTCCTTTGGTGGATCCTCTTCTCCGAGCGGATCTTTCAGCTATCAACTCTCGCAAGGCTTGAACTTGATTTCCTTTCCCTTCACACCGAGTCCTTCAAAGTTCGCTGATCTGTTTTCCCAGCTTGGCAATGACCTTTATCAATATGTTTTCTACTTGGATGACAACGGCAATATTCAGTTTGGCCCAACACAGAATCTAGCGGCCGACGCAAAGAAGCCATACTTCCTGTATCTTACGAGTCCGCGAACGATCACTCTCAGCGGCACAGCAGTTGACCGAGGCATAATGCTCCATAAGGGTTTGAACCTCGTAGGGGTTACTCAACAAGTAGTTCCTTCACAGAATCCCAACATATATCAATATGCCTTCTATGTTGATGGGGGTATCGTGAACACCGTTAACGTTTTCCAGAGTGGATTACGGCCAGGAGTTGGTTACTTCGTATTCTCTCAGGTCGATGGCGCGGTATTAGTACCTGCTGACGGATCAGCGATGACTGCTGATGTAGAGTCGCTCGATGAATCTCAGCGCCTCGAGACCGAATTACCTAACGCGAGTTCTGGCGCTGATTACACGGCCACCTTTACTGTGGCCCAGCCTGGCTCGGGCAGTCCGCCGAGTCCTGTTACCATTTCCTTCGGTATCAAACCCGGTGCTAAGGACGGATTTGACGATGGACTGGATCAGGTACGTCTACCTCCTTTTCCGGGACAATTGTCAACCTTCTTCAATGAAAGCTTTGGCTTGAGCGTAAGCTACAAGAGTGACGGAACCTCGAAGGATTGGCCCATCGTAGTTACTTCCCAAACTACCTTTCCCGGATCCAGCGACAACCTCAATCCAGTACAGCTCTCATGGACCATTCCATCGCAAGGTTCAATCCCCTCAAACGCAATGTTCCAACTGCTGGATATCACCGGCGGCGTGATCATCTCGAACATGAGAGCGACTACGACTATGTCGTTTGGCGTCTTCGCGCCCGGAACAGAAAAACGATACACAATCAGAATGACTACTTCTGCAGCACCCAGCCCTAGTCCGTCGCCATCTCCGTCACCATCGCCGTCGCCATCGCCGTCGCCATCGCCGTCGCCATCGCCGTCGCCATCGCCATCGCCATCGCCATCGCCGTCGCCGTCGCCATCGCCGTCGCCATCGCCATCGCCATCGCCATCGCCGTCGCCGTCGCCGTCGCCGTCGCCATCTCCGTCACCATCGCCGACGGTCACACCGACACCAACTTCAACTCCTCTATGTAGCAACGTCAACTTCGGAGCAGCCGGCAACTTCGCCACCGGCACCGGTCCAAAATCGATCTCAATAGGAGACTTCAATGGCGACGGCAAGCTTGATCTTGTAATTGCGAATTCCAATTCCGATAACGTCTCGCTCCTCATCGGCACTGGGACAGGTACTTTCAATCCCGCACTCAATTTCACTGTGGGCAGGAGTCCCTATTTTGTTTCCGTCGGGGACCTCAACAGGGATGGGAAGTCTGATCTGGCCGTGGCGAATTTCAATTCCTCCAGCGTGTCAATATTGCTGGGTACTGGAACCGGTAGTTTTGGACCAGTCACTAATTTCTCTGTCGGTACGACTCCAAATTCAATCGCCATTGGCGACTTCAATGGTGATGGCAAGCCCGATTTAGCGACGACGAATCTTCTTTCAAATAGTGTTTCTATCCTGATCGGCGCTGGAACGGGAGGTTTTGGTCTGCCGTCGAATCTCGCAGCAGGTGACGGTCCAAATTCCATCGGGGTCGGCGACTTCAACGGGGATGGGAGGCTTGATCTAGCTGTGGGGAATCACAATTCTCACAACGTCTCAATTCTGCTCGGAACCAGCAACGGATCGTTCGGAGCGGCAACTATCTTCCCGGTTTATTTTTCTGCCGACTCTATAGCCGTAAATGACTTCAATTCCGATGGCAAGCTCGATCTGGCAGTAGGGATCGAAGGGTCGTCGGTAATCTCCGTCTTGCTAGGAACCGGCACAGGCAGCTTCGGTGCTTTCACGAACTTTATTGTTGGAACAACTCCCTACGGCGTCATGGTTAGTGATTTCAACGGGGATGCGAAGCCGGATTTGGTAACCGCTAATCCCGTTTTCAATAACACTTCGATCTTATTGGGCGCGGGCGGTGGCAACTTCGCTGCGCCAAGCAACTTTCCAGTAGGAAACAGTCCATATTCTGTTACCGTCGGCGATCTTAACGGAGATGGTAAGGTTGATTTGGCGCTGGCGAACTTCGACTCGAACAGCGTAGCCGTCTTACTAAACACATGTACAACCGTCCCTACGCCCACGCCTACACCAACGCCAACACCGACGTGGGAGCCAGTCGTGCTCACCGCGGGCCAGACTGAAATCAAGACCTGGACCAGCGGGGGTAGGAGTTACGCCTATTTAAAGCTCTTCTTCCCGAATGCCGGCTACCGCACGGTTAATTGGGGCCAGCCGGTTGGAGCCGGCAACGCCGTCTCGGCTGACGCTGCGGTAGAACGGTTCACCGGGGCATCGGTACAAGCGGTAACAACAACAGCGCAGATCTATGACCTGGGACCACTGGCAGACGGTAATTACACGTTCACTTTCAAAAACTCAAGCACTGTGGTGAAGTCACAAGCCTTCACCATCAGCTCGGCCACGCCTCCGCAGAACCCGATTGATAATGCGCTGGAGTTTGTGCGACAGCAGTATCGAGATTTTCTCACTCGCGAGGCCGACCAGGCAGGAGAGGATTTCTGGACCGACAACATCACCAAATGTAGCGATCCGGCGCGGCGGCCATCGGGGCAAACAGAAGCAGAGTGCACAACCCGGCAGAAGGAGACAACGAGTGGCGCGTTCTTCCAGTCGCCGGAGTTTCAGTACACGGGCTACTTCGTTTACCGGATGTATCAGGGTGCACTCGGCAGGCAGCCGAAGCTTTCGGAGTTTACGCCCGATGCGCAGTTTGTCGGTGCCGGGATCGTGGTTAACGGACAGCTTTCTGGAGCTAAGATCAATCAGAACAAGGCAGACTTCGCCCAGCAGTTTGTAAACTGCACGGACGCGGCGAAGTACCGGTGCGTGGAGTTCAAGGCGATCTATGACGGGTTGAGCAATCAGCAGTACGTGGACAAGCTATTTCAGATGACTGGAGTGAGTGCGAGTGCGTCAGAACGCGCGAACCTGGTTAATGCAATCGGAGCAACGGAAACGCGAGCCAGCGTGTTGCAGAAGGTAGTCGACGGAATAGTTGTGATCTCGGAAGGGAACCAGCAATTCACCACCACTTACGGGCAGGCGTTCTATAATTCGGAATTCAACCGCGCATTTGTGCAGCTGGAATACTTCGGCTATATGAAGCGAGATCCGGATGATGCCGGATATACATTCTGGTTGGGCAAGTTGAATCAGTTCGGTGGCAACTTTGTGAATGCACAGATGGTTTTGGCGTTCATTTCTTCCCCTGAGTACCGAGCGCGCTTCGGCCAGCCATAGGTTTTTAAGAAATTGAACGAGGCGCCAAAGCACAATATGTGCGCTGGACTTTGTATCTCATCCCTATAAGGTCTATCCGAATCTTCTCCCTTAGCAGAATCCCAATACCTTTGGGGTAACGAAAAGGTCTGAGATTATGTTTTTGCATTGGTTGTGGATGTATTGGTTACCTCTATTACAACAAAACACGTTTTGTTGGCAGTCAGGAGGTGACATTCTGATAGCGCGTGATGGTTGTAGCCGCAAAGCGCGTCCCGGCGTCTGTCACTTCCGGATGATGACAACCACAATTCTTGATCAGCATCTTAGAATCGGAGGGACTTCATGTTAAGACAAGTTAGATTCACCACTTTGAGTTTTCTGTTGCTTAGTCTTGCGTTTGCACTAGCTGTCAATAGCAAAGCAGTATCGGCTCGCGTTGCGGGAGCGCCGCTAACGAACACCGCGATGAATCTTGAAAAAGAAAAAATCGGCAAGCTCTTCATTAGAGTTGCGCCAGTGGCTGAAGGCGAGTTTGCGGATCCTAAATTGGAAGATACTGTGAAGGATATGCAAAAGAGGAGCGGCAACTTCGTCGTCGTGAAAGACGAAGCCGAAGCTGACTTTCTTATCATTGTATTGGAACGTAAGAATGTATTAAGAAGCCCTGCCGGAACCGTTGTCAATAACAAGACCGTCATTGGGACCCTTAGTATAAGGGAAGGCGACAAATGGAAGCCTGCGATCAAGTTGGAACATGGCGGCGGTAACTTTTGGGGCCTCGCCGCGGAAAGAGTGATCGAAGACGCGGAGAAGTGGATCAAGGCAAACCTGAAGAAGTAGTGATCCAAAATCGACTAGCACTGCCGAACCCGTCGTAGCCCAGGCGCCTAACACAGTGAGCAGCCGAAAGGAGAGATGGTCATCTTTCAATTTGACGACCGTTCCGCAGGCATAGTGGTCGGGCATCATTTTTTTCAATAACCCACTAGCGTTATTGTGTGACAGAGAAGTCCATGCATCAGCTCCATTGGAATTTGATCGAGTGGGATTTGATGTGCAGATTTACTAGACATTCAAGTTCCGCACGGCGAGAATATTCGCGCATCCATATTAAGCATAAAAAACCGCGATGATGAAGGCCAATACGGTAATCATTAACTGCCTCTCTTCCCGCTCGCTGCCAGTTCCAGTCAAGTGCCAGTGTCCCATCGAGGTTCCGAAGATTGAGAAGAAGATCGCGTTCGCCAACTTTCCAGCGAGCAAAGCAAACATCTCCCAGCGGTAAGACATGAAGTTTATTTGACAGGCACTATGCTGAGGCTTATATTGCCATCGTTCTCATAGAACTTGATTCACTCAAAGCGCCAAAACAGCTATCTCACAATCTTGGTCTGATCACTCTTTCTCTCAAGTGAGAAGGCGCCCAGTTTAAATCCCAACTTCTGTTGAACAGGATGTTTGTCAGCATCCGTCGGAATTCCGTCGCAATAACTGCTTGAGGGATGGCGGCTCTGATCACATGAGGCCGTCGGTCGCAAATGATCCTGAGTAGCGATCAATAACAAACGCAGAATCGGACAAGGAATGCCGTGAGAAAACAGTCGGACAGGTTACTGAAGAACAGGAAGAGTTTTCCACACTCCAGACTGACGATAGTGTTGGTGACAATGGCCATTCTGATAACGGCAGCGATGGCCGGCGGAGGTCTTCATGTATCAAATGATGTGTCTGGTGCCGGCGACCACGCTGCACCGATTTCGAGGAATACGCCAATAATCAAACCTAACGGCGATGACAACCAATTCCCAAAGAATAGTGTTGAGCGTCTTCTTAGCCAAATCGCATGCCTTACCGCGCCCGCGAATTTAGTCCAGTGGTTCAGGGCGGAAGGCAACGCTAATGATGCCTTCGCGGGGAACCATGGTGTTTTGCAAAACGGAGCGGCGTTTTCGGCAGGGTTGGTTGGCCAGGCATTCAGTTTTGATGGAATTGACGATGGTGTCTCAATCGGCCGTTCTATCCAGGACGATTTTACTATCGAGTTTTGGCTGAACACGACGCAACAGGTCGCCGGCAACGAGGACAGTCAATGGTGGCTGGGACGAGGTCTGGTTGACGGAGAGGTTTCAAGCGTAACTAACGATTTCGGGGTGACGCTTCTAAATGGGAAAGTACTTTTTGGCGTCGGCAACCCAGACACCACGATTAAAAGTGGTTTTGTTGCGGATGGAAACTGGCATCACGTGGCGGCAACCAGGGTACGAAGCACCGGGGAGATGAAACTGTATATGGACGGGGTCCAGGTTTCGACCGCTACGGGAGGGAAGCTAAGCCTGACTGCACCGCCCAACTTAGCTCTGGGGAGACTTCGTATTGGTAGCAATCCCTTTAAGGGACTACTCGACGAGATCTCAATATACAACCGGGTCTTGTCTCCAGCGGACATCCAGGGAATATTCAGTGCAGGCAGCAACGGCAAATGCCCCGCCACAGCACCCTGTTTCTCTACGCCAGCGAATTTAGTTTCGTCGTGGAGTGCCGAAGGAAATGCCAATGACAAACAGGGATTGAATAATGGCACTTTACAGAACGGAACAACTTTCAGCAGCGGCAAAATTGGGCAGGCCTTCAGTCTTGATGGTCTAAATGATTACGTGCGAATCCCGGACTCGGCGAGCCTTCACCCTGGCAATGTGACTCTTGAGGCTTGGATTAACTTCTCTGCCAATCCGGGAGTTAATGTGATTTTTGCCAAGACTGTTGGCAACGGCGTTCTAGACTCTCACGCTGTTTTTTACGAGGGTGGGCGATTGCAGGCTGTAATAGGTGACCTTAATAGCGAAGGACCACGGCTCCAGTACGCGTTTGCGCCCGTTTTGGGTATTTGGTATCACGTCGCCTACACGTTCGATGATGCTTCGAATACACAGGTTCTGTATCTGAACGGCGTAGCGGCAGTTACCGGAACAGTCACGAAATCAATTGGCTATGACAATCATCCCTTTCTAATAGGCGCCGACACAGAAAACGGTGCAGAAGGTACATTTCCATTTCCGGGCTTGATCGACGAAACCTCAATATACGATCGCGCACTCTCTCAAGCAGAAATCCAATCAATCTTCAGCGCGGGAACTTCCGGTAAATGCGGCTCCAGCGCCATCCAATCACTCAGTTTCAATCCGAATCCGGTCAATGGCGGACAGGTCTCGACCGGAACCGTAACTCTCAATACAGCAGCGCCCTCTGGCGGTGCTCTGGTGAGTCTTAGCAGTGGCAACATGAGCGTGGCCACGGTTCCATCTTCCATCACGATCGCTGCCGGTCAAACAACAGGGACCTTTATAGTTACAACGTCTGTTCCCGTCCTAGACTCGACGGCTTTGATAACGGCTTCCTTTCAGTCGATCCTCACATCGGCAAATCTCACTGTGCTGGCCCCGAAGCCCGACCTGACCGTTTCGGCGGCCAGTGTGCCGGCCAGTACGCAAACAGATGCTGCCTTCAACATTGCCTGGACGGTCAAGAACCAGGGGCAGGCTCGAGCCAACGCGCCTTGGGCGGATCGAGTCTATGTTTCATCTGACAATCAAATCGGCAACGATACGCTGATCGGCGAGTTTCCCTTTAGCACCAATCTGGACCCGAACCAGACGACGGATCGCATTCAGACCCTTAGCATCCCTCGGAGCGCGATTAGTCAGGATGGACCTTACTTCCTCCTGGTGCAGATAGACGCGAATAATCAAGTTGACGAAGGGATTAACGAAGGTAATAACTTTGTCGCCCGACCCATCAACATCACTCGACCACCCACGCCTGATCTGGTGGTTGTTAGCATTCTTGCCCCAGATTCGGCGTCTTTCGGGGATACAATACCGGTGCAATGGACCGTCAAGAATATCGGCGGCGGACCCACCAATGCGCCGGGTTGGTTGGATTTCGTTTACCTTTCGCCTGATAGCGTGCCGGAGATTGAGGACCCGTTTAAGATTTCAGTGACGAACCTGAATTATTTGGCGGCAGGAGAAAGTTATACCGCCACCGTCGAAGTAAAGATTCCGCAAGGTTTGGTTGGCCCGTTCAAGATCATCGTTTGGACGGACGGCGATGGCACCAATCATCGCTCAAACGATTACCCACATCAGGTTATTGAAAACAATGACGAGAACAACTATGGCGTAGCTCGGTCGATTCAGATTAATAGGCCCCTCCTTCCTGACTTGCAGACAATCAGCGTCGTTGCTCCGGAACAGGTTTTTGCCGGCACTCAAATGCCTCTTACATGGCAGGTTAAGAATCTCGGAGACGGGGTGACGCCGCCGGCTCAAACAAACTGGGTCGATAAGATATATCTTTCCGAAAATCAAACTCTGGATGTGAATACCGACAGGCTGGTCGGCTCACGACCGAGAAGTGGAGCTTTAGTTCAGAATGAGGCCTACACGATAAGTAATTTCAATGTGACCTTACCCAACGACATCGCGGGCGACTGGTTCGTGTTTATGCTCGCGGACGGCGATAACCAGGTTTACGAGTTAAATGAAAATAACAATGCTGACTACGACCGTCAGCCACCAGCGGGTTCGCCAATGCACATCCCCGCCACGCCGCCAGATCTAGTAGTCCCGAATTCACTAACTGCTCCAGCGAGCGGGTCCACCGGCGAATCGCTCAGCATTGGTTGGACCGTTAAGAACCAGGGACCTTTTGAAGCTACGCCTAACTGGTTTGACGCGGTGTATCTGTCAGCGGACCAGACGCTCGACACCGAAAGTGACACGCTCTTAACCAGCGTTTTTAGGAGCAACTCGCTCGGTCCGGGACTAACTTACACAGTAACTGCAGATGTCAATGTGCCTCCTTGTATTGGCGGCACCTATTACCTTTTCGCATTGACTGACAGCCGGCGGCAGATCTTCGAACTAAACGCTGAAAGCAACAACGCGAGTCAGCCGCGGCCAATTCAGATTGTCAACGCCTCCCCGGATCTCCGCGTCACTGCGTTGACCCAGCCATCGACGGGAAACGCCGGTCAACAAATCAGTGTGAATTGGACGGTGGCAAACCAGGGCGCCGGAGCAACCGTCTCGACCAACTGGACGGATCGCGTTTACCTCAGCCGGACTCAGACATTTGATTCCGCCACAGCGTTGCTGATTGGCTCCTTCGATCATGCCGGCGCGCTAAACAGCGGAGCAAACTACACGCGCGCGGAAAACCTGACAATTCCAAACACCGCCCAGGGCAGCTACTTTGTGATTGTACTAACCGACGCCAACAATGAACTCGAAGAATGCGCAAACAACGCCAACAACATTGGTGTTGGTGGGCAGTCAATAGCGATTACCAACGACCTGCCTGACTTAGTGGTGCAGACCGCGAATGCTCAAGCGAATCCACTCGGCGGTCAAACCATCAGCGTGGACTGGACCGTTTCCAATCAGGGCACAGTTGCCGTCAACAACCCATCATGGGGCGATGCGGTTTACTTCTCAAACGATGCAGTCCTCGGTAACGACGATTTGCGCCTTGCCACGTCGCCGGCGGGCGCCCCTCTGGGCGTTGGAGCTACCTACAATCGCACGGTCCCGGTGACGTTGCCCGTTGTGCTTCCGGGAAATTACTTTCTGATCATTCAAGCCGACTATCTGGGTAATGTTTTTGAAGGGCAGCGTGAAGACAACAATCTCCGAACGGTCACGCTGGCAATTCAAGCTCCCCTCGTCGACTTGGCCGTGAGCGCGGTTGATGCGCCGGCCAGCGCATTCTCCGGGCAAGATATGACGGTGAATTGGTCTGTTCGTAACAACGGCAGCAATCCCACGCTTGGCTCCCATTGGATAGATGAAGTTGTGCTCTCGCTGGATCAGGTTGATGACCCGTCAGATCGGGTGATCGGCTCGAAGCAGCACGACGGAGTGTTGAATGGGCAGGCTAGCTATAACGACTCGCTGTCAGTCTTTGTGCCGCAGGGATTCGCCCAACAGTGTTATGTCTTTGTGCGGACAGACCGTCGCAACGAAGTCGGCGAGACAAATGAGAGCAACAATAGCGCCGCGGACGGAGTTGTCTTCAATCTTACACCCCCAGCCGATCTCGTTGTTTCAAGTGTCACTCCTCCGCCGAGCGCTTCTCCCGGTGAACCCATTACCATAAGTTGGACCATCCAGAACAGCGGGCAAAATCCGGCGACGGGTTTATGGAACGATGGTGTTTACTTGTCGTCTGACCAGACTTGGGACATCGGCGATATTCTTGTTGGCAGGCAATCGCACGCTGGGCCGGTGGCTGCCAGCCAAAGCTATAACGGCTCATTGTCGGTGACTCTGCCTGCCGTCAGTCTCGGCAGCTACTACGTTATTGTGCGGACGGACGTGCAGAATCGAGTGAGGGAAACGCTTGAGGACAACAACACCAGAGCAGGCAATAGCCAGACACCGATTGATGTAACCACACTGGAAATTGGAGTGCCGCGCAACACGACTCTGGTCGCCGGACAGGAGAGGTTCTACAAGACTAACACTCCCGCCAATGAATCCGTGCGGTTCACTTTGGAGGGGCAGCTCGGTTCTGCCAACGAACTGTTTGTCCGTTTTGGTCAAATCGCTAGTCGCACTTTTTTTGATTTCTCGTTTAGCCGGTCAAACGAACCCAACCAGGAAATAATCGTCCCCAATTCGCAGGCGGGAAACTATTTCACGCAGGCGCGGAGCTCGTTTTCGATTCCATCGCCGCAGAATGTCACGGTCAGGGCCGAACTGATTCCGTTCGGCATCACGTCGGTCAGTCCGAATCGTATCGGCGACAATGGACAGGTGACCATCACGCTCAAAGGTGGGCGATTTGAAGAGGGTGCAACGGTTAAGCTATTTGGCGGTGGCACGACTTTGACTGCGGTGAGGGTTATTCGAGTTGATTCATCTACTTTGAAGGCGCGGTTTAGCTTTAATCAGGTGCCTCTTGGCCCATATGACGTGACTCTCACAAACCCAGGTGGCAATGCGGCAACGTCGACGCAAGCAATCACAATCGAAACCGCTAAACCGTTTCAGAAGACCATTTCAATCAACGGTGATCGGTATCCTCGTTTAGGAGCGACCGACGTGAGCTACGTTATCCTACGCAATACTGGCAATATAGATTTGCCTTATTTAGAGACATACGTTTCTGCCGGTCAACAGTTAGAGATGAAGATTCGTCCTGCTTCTAGTTTGGTAATTGATCCAGACGGGGACGGAGACTTTGCGGGGACATTCCGTAACGGCACAACTATAGCTGTGTTTTATGCCCGCGATATTGCACCTAATGAAGAAATCCCGTTTGTGATTAAGCTAGAGAAATATGGCAGCGACCCGTTCTCATTTGAAGTTAATGCCAACGTGTTCACTGTTTTGCAGCAGCTCTTTAATGTCGCCGGCTATATTGAATCCGCCAGACAATTCATAATAGATCAAGGCACTGAAGTAAGCCCGGAGATGGCGGCCTATCTCGGTAATGCACTAACATTTAGGGAGCACGCATTTGCCGGCCTGGCTGACCAAGGCTTTTTTAGTCAAGAGGAAGTATCCGCCGCGATAACGCCGGATGAACCGGATCCCACTGTAGACTCACCTGAAAACGGCGTGTGCGCCCATGGCTGCATCTCCCCAAGAATCTATATTCCGTTATGTGTCTCGAAGGGAATTGCCGGCAAAAGCATTGCCGATTTCGGGGAGTGCCTTTGGGAGGAAAACGGCTATTGTATCAATCCGGCGCTACAAGGAATCCCTCAGTGTGACTGTCGACTTGGCCAACCCAATTGTAAAGAACCAAGAAGACCGATTGATCCTAATGAGAAAAAAGGTCCTGGTGGTTTTGGAGCCCAATCGTTCGTAAGTAATCAAGACCCGCTCCCCTACACAATCAGTTTTGAAAATGTGTCAACCGCCACCGCATACGCCCAGCGAGTGCATATAACCGACCAGCTTGATCTCGGCCTTGATCCACGCACCCTGCGCCTGAAAGAAATCGGCTTCAAGCAGTATCGCTTTCAGGTGCCGGAGAACCGTGCTTTCTTCCAACAGCGTATTCAACTCGGTCCAGACCTCGGCAATGTACTTGCAGATATCAGTGCCGGAATCGACATCTCAACCGGCAGAGTAACCTGGACACTAACGGCAATTGACCCAGGGACGGGCGAGCAACCAAACAGCGCAAATCTTGGTCTACTGCCACCGAATAACGCCACCAACGATGGACAGGGTTTTGTCACTTTCACGGTCAAGCCGAAATCGACGGTCGCTACTGGTGTGGTGATTCATAACGAAGCCACAATTACTTTCGACACTGAAGCGCCGATCAATACCAACGTTGTAAGCAACACTATAGATGCCGAGGCGCCCAGCAGCGCGGTCAATCTATTGGCGCCGACGCAGCCCAGCTCGACCTTTGTGATCTCCTGGTCAGGGCAGGATGCGGCGAACGGTTCCGGCTTATTGAACTACGACATCTTCTTCTCAGTTAACAATGGACCGTATCAGACTCTGTTGTCTGGGACTAATTTGACCGCTACGCAATTTAACGGCTTGTCAAACGCGAGCTATCGATTCTATTCAATCGCGCGCGACAACTCTGGAAATGTTGAAACTGCCCCGGGCTCTCCGGATGCGGTGACGATCGCTGGAGCAGGCTCGCCGTCACCATTGCCATCGCCATCACCATCGGGATCGCCGTCACCGTCGCCATCACCATCGAATTCGCCGTCACCGTCACCATCACCATCGGGATCGCCGTCGCCATCACCGTCACCGACACCACCCATCTGTACATATATTCTCAGTCCAGCCAGCGCGATGTTTGCGAAGTCTGGTGGCAATGGCTCTTTCAGTGTCACAGCTCCGGCCACCTGCGCTTGGGTGGCGCAAAGTAATGCAACCTGGATTAGTACGAGCAGCACTGGTTCCGGCAACGGAGGCGTCAACTTTGTCGTCGACTCCAACACCGGAGCGGAGCGTGTTGGAACCATTTCTGTGGCTGGTCAAAGCTTCGCTATTAGCCAGTCATCATTATCTGCTATCAGTGGTCCACTTCCTGGTGACCTGGATCTGACCTTTGGTGTCGATGGCACCGTAACCACGGACTTCGGAAACAATCTTACGGATTCTGCCTACGCCGTAGCGGTCCAACCTGACGGCAAAGTGGTCGCTGTGGGTTACGTTACAACCAATACCGGTCGAGATTTCGGAGTAATACGGTTGAATCCTAATGGAGCACTGGACACGACATTTAGCGATGATGGAAAACTCAGTCTTAACTTCAACTCGGGCACTAGAGACGACATCGCCAGAGCCGTCGCCATACAGCCGGATGGGAGAATTGTGGTTGCGGGCGAGGCCGACGTCACCGGTTTCGAAAATTTCGACATCGTGCTGGCGCGGCTGAATACTGACGGGACGCTCGATCCGAGCTTTGGAAACAACGGTAAAGTCATAACCAATTTACCTGGCAACGGTAAGGACTACGGCCGGGGGTTAGTTCTGCAACTGGATGGCAAGATAGTCGTCGCGGGCTACAGCGCGCGCGCCACCACCGGCGATGACTTTGCGGTTCTCCGATACAACACAAACGGCTCCCTAGACACAACTTTCGATAGCGACGGAATCGTCACCACCGACATCTTGACCAACAGGGAAGATCGAGCGGCTGCTATTGCCTTGCAAATGGATGGCAGAATCCTGGTTGCGGGTTACACAAATAGCCTGTCATTCAAGAGAGACTTTGCGGTTGTCAGATACAACACAAACGGCTCCCTAGACTCGGTTCTTAACGGCACCGGCAAGGTCACTACCGACCTAAACCTGAATTCCGAAGACATCGGTAACGCGATCGCCCTCCAGAGTGATGGCAAGTTTTTCGTTGCTGGTCAAAGTGCTGAGGACTTCGGTTTAGTCAAATACAACGCTAATGGCTCAGTAGATACTGCATTTGGCGGCGGCGATGGAATTGTCACTACAAACTTTGGGTCCAATGCAGGAGATTCGGGACGCGGTGTGGTTGTTCAACTTGACGGTAAGATCACGGTCGCTGGAAGAAGTCGAACAGAACTTGCGTTTGCCCGATATAACGTTGATGGAACACTCGACACATCACTTGATAAAGATGGATTGCTGGTCCAAAACGCCGGAAACAATCAGTTGTCTCCCTTCGGCGGATATTCGGGAATGGCGCTGCAGAGCGACGGTAAGATCGTTGCAGTTGGCGACGGCTGGAGAGATTCTTCCGGCAACGATTTTACCGTTTCAAGGTTGAATTCAAATGGAACTTTCGATTTCAGTTTTGATGGTGGCGATGGCATAGCCTCAACTGATGTGTTCGGGTTCTCCGACGAGATAGCCGACGTTGCTATTCTGGCGGAAGGTAAAATTGTAGTTGCGGGCACGGCAATAAATTCAACCGGATCTGGTGACTTTGTCGTCGCCAGATATAACCCCAACGGTACGTTGGATACCTCGTTTGACGGCGACGGGATAGTCACCACTGATTTTCAAGGACAACCTGATTCTGGTCAGGCTTTAGGCATTCAAGCGGACGGAAAAATAATCATTGCCGGACACACCAGGAATCCCACTACTTTTCTTGATGATGGAGTTTTGATTCGTTACAACACTAACGGCAGCCTCGATTCCTCCTTTGGGACAGGTGGCATAGTAGTCACGGTGGGAAATCGGGTGGGTACTGATGCGAATGTTTGGTTATACCCGCGAGACATAGCAATTCAGCTGGACGGAAAAATTCTCGTTGCTGGAGTAGCAGACTATATCAGTATTTATGCCCATGGATATGTTGCCAGATATAACTCAAACGGAAGTTTGGATAACTCTTTCCTGACTAATATTCCAGGCCAGCTTAATGGTTCAATGGTGGTCGATTTTGGGAACGGCAATGTCTATAACGAAGTCAATGCCGTTGCCCTTCAACCCGACGGTAGGATCGTCGTCGCTGGTTTTACCGACGTCTTTTCTAATGGAGGGCCCGGAACAAACCTGGCTGTGGCCAGATTGAATTCGAACGGATCTTTGGATGCGTCCTTCAATGGCGACGGCAAAGTGACTACCGACTTTGGCAATAACACCTTTGATGCGGCGTTAGATGTGGAAATTCAGACCGACGGTAAGATAGTTGCAGTAGGCCATACCGCGATCAATTTTATTGATATGGCAGTAGCTCGCTACAACTCCAACGGTTCCTTAGATACCACCTTTGGCGGCGGCGATGGGAAATTGAACATAGATTTTAACACTTGGGGTGATGCGGCTAGTGCAGTTGCTTTGCAACCTGACGGTAAGATTATTCTCGGTGGCTATGCAGATCTGGAACGGAATTTCGGGGGCTTCGCGCTGGTAAGATTAACTCCCAGCGGCTCTTTTGACACAAGTTTTGCCAATGGCAATGGCAGGTTAATAACCAATCTTGGGGAGGGCGTGAATACAGGTTTAGCATACGCAATCAATGATATGGCTGTTCAAACGGACGGGAAGATAATTCTGGCCGGTGCCGTCAACTTAAACTCAACGAATCGTGATCTAACGATGGTTCGTTATGAGAACTCCATTTGTAATTACAGTCTCAATTCGATCGGTGCCGGGTTTGCGGCCAACGGAGGAAACGGTTCATTCACGATCACAGCTGCGAGCAGTAGCTGCGGCTGGTCAGCAAACAGCGACGTGCCCTGGATCACTATCGGCTCGGGTGGCAGTGGCGCTGGAAATGGGACGGTCAATTACGCGGTGACCACGAATGTTGGTTCCGTTGGGCGAAGTGGGACCATAATGATTGCCGGACAAAGCTTTGCCGTGAACCAGGCCCCGTCGGCGTGGGAAGCAGTAGCGCTGACGGCCGGCCAGGTTGAGATAAGGACCTGGACCACCGGCGGAAGGACATATGCCTACCTCAAGCTGCTGTTTCCAAATTCTGGATACCGGGTGGTCAATTGGGGTCAGCCTCTGAAAGTCGCCAGCGATTTCACAACCGATGCATTGGTCGAAAGATATACTGGAGCATCTGTGGAAGCAGTGACTACGACCGCTCAAATCTACGATTTGGGAGCGCTCGCGCCAGGAAATTACAACTTCACGTTCAAGAGCAGCGGCACGGTGGTTAAGACCCTGGCTTTTTCGGTGAGCTCCGCAACCCCGCCCCCGAATCCGATTGATGATGCACGCACGTTTGTGAAGCAACAGTATCGCGATTTCCTCAACCGAGAGGCCGATCAGGCCGGGGAAGATTTCTGGACCGACAACATCACCAAGTGCAACGATCCGGCGCGCCGGCCACCTAATCAGACAGTGGAGCAGTGCACGCTGCGGCAACGCGAAACCACGAGTGGCGCGTTTTTCCTGTCGCCGGAGTTTCAATACACAGGCTACTTCGTCTACCGGATGTATCAGGGAGCCTTGAACCGGCAACCGAAGCTGTCGGAGTTCACGCCTGATGCGCTGACTGTTGGAAATGGAATCATAGTCAACGGACAGCTGTCGGGGGCGAAGATCAACCAGAACAAAGCGGCCTTTGCCGCGACATTTGTAAACTGCGTGGATGGGACGAAGTCGAGGTGTGCGGAGTTCAAGGCGATCTATGACGCGTTAACTAATCAGCAATATGTAGACAAGCTGTTCCAGACAACGGGAGTGAATGCGAGCGCGGCGGAGCGCACAGCGCTGGTGAATGGACTAAACGCGAACCCGGCAACAGAGACGCGTGGCAGTGTGTTGCAGAAAGTAGTAGACGGGATCAATGTGATCTCGGAAGGGAACCAGCAGTTCACAACGACCTACGGGCAAGCGTTCTACAATGCGGAATTGAACCGCGCGTTTGTGCAGCTGGAATATTTCGGCTACATGAGGCGCGATCCGGATGAAGGTGGCTATGCATTCTGGTTAGGGAAGCTGAATCAGTTTGGCGGCGACTTCATTGCCGCGGAGATGGTGTTGGCATTCATCTCATCGCCCGAGTATCGCGCGCGCTTTGGCCAGCCATAGGTTTTCACGAAATTGAGCGAATTGCCAAAGTACAACTCCAGCGCTGTACCCAGAAACGATTGTCCATCGAGCGTGGAGTCTGTCTTCAATGGCGGAGCAACTGTAAATCAAACGCGTCGCCGGTTGCTCGAAACCTAAAGTCTCTATTCATAAGTGACTCAACTTCTTGCGTCGCCTTCGTCTTGAACTTCATCTCCAGCTCCAATCTCTCCGCAACCTCGAAGTTAACAGTTACCTGTTTGGAGTGGGCTTTTATGAAGCAACGATCCCAATTCAAGCGGGCTTTAGATTAGGCAATTCAAAAGCCTTATTGCCTCACGTAAAAACCCACTCGAAATGACATTCGTTGCCTCATCTAAAAACCCACTCCAAATGGTGGCGCGAAATTGATGGTGGTATGCTGTGTGGGAGCAAGTTTGTGCTAGATTACGGGTCGCCTGGCCGGAGGATAGGGCAACGCTGGAGAGCGACCCGAGCGTCGGCACAGGTGAGTATACGGATGGGCAGGGCGAGACGCTCTGCCCTTTTTCTGTTTGCCCATCCGGCACTCCGTAAAGCGATAAACTCATGACTTAGCTACAAGCCTGTCGGTGTTGTTAAAGTAGCGATCGTTACGGCACTGCCGTGGGCGCACGCGAACACGCTTGGCGCTCCCAGTAGTCCTCAATAATCGATCTTGTAAACGAGTTATCTGCCGCTTCAGTGCGGCCGGATTAAGAGTGTCATATTTGGCTCGCAGCAGGTCCTTCTTTGCTTTGGCAATCTGCGGTGCCGCCAGCACTCGCTGGTAAGGGGTTTGAGCCCGGTCATAACGTTTAGTTACTTTGCTTCCCACTCTTTCCTTTGATAGCAACTTCATGGTCGGCTGGAAGAAATTAGTATAGAGCCGCAGGTGAGCATAGAGCTCATTGAGCAATTGCAACTGCGCTTGGGTGTCATAACGCTGGTACCCCACCGCCCGTCGCACCACCGAGTAGTTCTTTTGTTCCACAAAGCAGTTGTCATTCTTGCGATAGGGGCGAGAGCGAGTGAAGCTGAGTTTCTCACGCTGACAATATCCCGAGAGCTGCTGGTTAATGAACTCTGAGCCATTGTCACTATCGAGCCCCAGCAGCGGAAAAGGCAGGTTTTTCCTCAGGTTTTTCAAAGCTTCGAACACCCATGCCTGGGCTTTGTTGCGCACTGCCTCGGTTTCGGTCCAGGTGGTAGCGATGTCTGTTAGATCCAGGGTCTGGCAATAATCTCCGGCGGCTACCCCGCCATCATGGCCCACCAGATCGATTTCGGCAAAGCCAGGTTGTTGTTCGTCCCAGTCGGCGAAAGTGCGAATCGGTATTTGCTTTTTGAGCAAGGTGCCCGGCTTGGTTCCGGAGCGACCGCGCAGCTCGTGTTTACGCCGTTCTGGTTTCAGTAAACGGTCGATGGTCGCAGCGCTGATTCGTAGTAATTTCGCTCTGGTCTCTTTGTCACAACGGAACTCATTGTGTCGCTCCAGCACTGCCACCAACTCCGGCAAGATCGGCTGCAACCGCTTACCACAAATGTAGTCCATGATCCGCCACAGTTTGACCAGCGCTGTCACTACCTTCTCATCGTAGACTCGCGGCCGCTTTCTGACTCTGCGTCCGCTGCCGCCCCGCACCGCCAGCACCGCCGTTTGTTTGTCAACATGGATCCGCCGGCCTTCGTGCCGCAACACCAACCGGGCGTACCAGCGGCTGTAGCCCGTGGTGGCCACGAATTGGTCCAACAGCTCCCGCTTCTCTCTCTTGCTCGCCCCACGGTACTGGCCCGCCGTTACGGCCGTAACTTCCTGCCTCGCCTTCATCTTTAGCCTCATCTCCACCTCCAATGCTTCCCTAAACATCGAAGGTAAACTGCCTCTTATTTGGAGTGGGTTTTTACGTGAGGCAACGATACCCATTTGGAGTGGGATTTAGATGAGGCAATTCGAAAGCTTGACAGCCGCATTGACGCAAGCATAGAGTTCAAATCTCGTTGATTTGTACATCTCCGGGGCCGCACCGCCTCTTTCAAGCTCTGCCCGAAATGAGGTTCTTCGCGCCTCTGATGCCGACTCCAACAGGCGCCGCCCAGTTCGTGGTTCGTTTCTCAGTTGTTCTTAGGATCCTAGTTTTTTCATCAGAAGAAGTCAGCCTCGTCTTGGAGTTTTCTGAGGGTCGTGGTCTGCCGCCTTTGATGTAATGAGAAGAAGATGCCAAATGAAATTGATGTCGGCCCTAAACCATACCTCGAAGGGCTCGTTGGGCAGCTGACTGGCAACCACTTTTTCATTGAAGGCGACCGGGTTGTCATAGGGCGCGACGCATCCCAGTGTCAAATCGTTCTGGCTCAAAGCGTCATATCAAAGGTCCATGCGGCACTCGAGGTCGACGAGCTACAACAAGTGACGCTGATCGACCTAACGGCAAAGCAATCAACTTTCGTTAATGATGAGCCAATTACCAGACGGACATTACGTGATGGCGATCGGGTGGGCTTTGGGATAGGCGGCGTAGTTGCTTTCTCATACCACTCGGGTTCACTCGGGGTGGAGCAAAGGGATGTTCCTTTGGCTGCCGACGAGAGGGCCATCTCCAGGTTAGTCATTTCCACTGCTCCAGTTGTTGAACGAGCAGTGACTGCCCGACCAGCCTTAGCCCAAAGCTCTGGTATCCCAATCTCTCCTCCAAGTCCTCACAAAGCTGTAGCGGTAGGCACAATGATCTTACGTGCCGCCCAGATTCCTGTCATACGACTGGGGCGCGCGCCTGACAACGATTTTGTTTTGGATGCCCTCAGTGTATCTCGATACCACGCAATGCTGAGTTACGAGGACGGGAGTCAACCTGTGATTACCGACCTGGGCAGCACGAATGGCACGTTTGTGAACGGTGAACCGCTGACGGAGCCGCGCCAGCTCACTCCGCAGGATCTGATCTTTCTCGGCGGCTTCTTGCTGAACGTTGATGGACGAACGGTCAAGCAACACGATCTCAGCGCTAGCTCAATCACAGCGCGCCACATCACTAAAGAGATCACGGGCAAGACGATTCTCAAAGACATCTCCTTCGTTATTTATCCTCGTGAGTTTATTGGTCTGATGGGCTCGTCAGGCTGCGGTAAGTCGACGTTGATGGACGCTCTCAACGGACTTCGTCCGGCAACCACCGGGAACGTCTTCATCAACGATCTCGATCTGTATAAGAATTTCAATGCCCTGCGTCGTTCGATTGGCTACGTACCACAGCGGGACATTCTGCACGACGCGCTAACCGTCGAAAGAACGCTGCATTATGCTGCGAAGTTGCGGCTACCGAAGGGGACCTCAGGCGACGTGAGGCGGAACATCATCGGCGAAGTGATTGATACAGTGGGCCTGAATGAGCAGCGCCATTCGCCGTTTGGGCAATTGAGCGGAGGACAACAAAAGCGCTTAAGCCTGGCGCTGGAGCTGATAACAAAACCGAGTTTCATCTTTCTTGACGAACCCACTTCGCCGCTGGATCCGGAAACCACCGAGAACATGATGATGCTCTTCAGGCGGCTTGCTGACGAAGGGCGAATCGTGGTGATGGTCACCCACAAGTTCGAAAAATTTCGCGAGATGCATCACATTGCGATGTTGACGCGTGGTGGGCGGCTGGCCTACTTCGGTCCGCCCGATGATGCGCTGCAGTACTTTGGCTGCAAAGAGCCGGGCGACATTTACCGCCACATCGGCGGACGCGATCCGGAAGAGTTGAGCAATCGCTTTCAAACCTCGCCTCAGCATGAACATTATGTCCGAGCGCGCTTTGCAGAAACTGAACGGCTGAATCGTACGAGCGCTGCATTGCAACTTCCGCCCGCCGTTCGGCAGGAGGCCCCGGAGCGCCGTTTTAGCTTGAGTCAGTGGCTGACGCTGACGCGTCGCTACTTAGAAGTGAAGCTGGCAGACAAGCGCAACACTTTGCTGTTGCTTGCGCAGGCGCCGATCGTGGCAATCATTCTTGCACTTATCGTGGGGGACTCGCCAAACGGTTCGCAGACCCTTTTTATCTCAGCGATCGTTTCAATCTGGTTTGGAGCAAACAACGCGATCAGAGAGATTGTATCCGAGGCAACGATTTATGTACGCGAGCGGCTCGTCAATTTGAAAATTCCGTCTTACGTGTTTTCGAAATTTGCCGTGCTGAGTGCCATTGCCCTGATTCAGTGTTTGCTGTTTGTGGGAATCCTTGCGGTCCTGGGCCGCCTCAGCACTGGTGACTTTTTCTCGCTTACGTTGATTTTGTATCTGACTTCGCTGGCGGGTATCACGATGGGCCTTTTCTTCTCTGCGTGGGTTAACTCAACCGAAAAGGCAATGAGCATACTGCCTTTGATTCTGATTCCGCAGTTGTTGCTGAGCGGCTACATCAAGCCGATTGACGACGTTTACTATCATGCGCTGACTTTTAAGCCAGCGACTGCCACCCAATATCAGCATTTCCAAGACACAAAGGATCAAAAACCACAACCAAAGCCCTTAGCGAGGGGCTCGGCCCCTTCTGCACCGCCTGATCCAATCGGCAAGTACACCGGTTTGGGGGCTTCGCGATACGCAGCAGCCCTGATGGTGGCGCGTTGGACCATCGATGCGTTGGCTCATACGGTGAGCATTGATGACAAGACAGCTCGCGATAATTTAGCGGCTGGAATTACCGTCGTCGAATACCAGACAGTATTCGATGGCAAATCAGAAGACGAGATTGCTTCGGCCTATTTCTCTCGCGTCGCGCTCGACTGTGGAGTGCTGACGTTCTTCAGTGTTGTGTTTCTGGCGTTGACAATGTGGGCACTGAAACGAAAGGACATTTTGTGAAGTGGTTGCCGATCAAGAGAACTCAACCAAAGTGTCTTCCCAGGGGAGATCGGATATGGGCTAGTGACCGCGATGGGGTTGTTCAAAGAATTGTTAGCAGAGACGGAGGCAAGCGATGAGGAGAATATCGGTTCTAGTTGCCATTGCCTTATTTTTGTGCTCGAGCGCCAGCGGCTTTCAGGGCGGCGGCGGTGAAGCGACTAAGAAGAAAGCGGCCCCGAAGAAGAAGACTTCGGAAACCAAAACCGTTAACACCCCCGCCAACTCAGGTTCAGTCCGGCGGCAGCAAATTAAGAATGCGCTCATGGGGGTTATTCCTATGGTCACTCTGCGTTCGCGTGGGTTTGACTTCGACACTGGGTCTGCGCCTATGTGTTCAATCAAAGGGTCCGCCGGTCCGTGTCAGGTCCAGACTTTTGTATTTGGTGAGTCACGTCAGGACCCATCTGCGTATAGTTGCAGCAAACTGGATCGGGCCACCTACGTTGGCCAGTGCGTCGATGGTGCCTTGGAGGGGGTCTCTATTGTTATTGCTGATGGAACCACGAAGAAGAGTAGAGAAGCTTTCGTTTCCTATTTCTCTCAAGGAAGAATCGCCTACCCTGCCTTGAAGGCTTATCTTGACGGTAACAATCTTAACTTTGGAGTTCGAGAGAAAGGCAGTAGTTATGGCTGTGTCTATTTTGGCAAGTGGGACGCGTCTGATAGCAGGGACGGTTGTCGAAAATTCAAGACGTTTTACGGCAGTGATATCTTTGCCGAAACAAACGCACGGTCTTTGAGGCAAGGTTCCTTCAACCTTTCGCACTACGCCACGAACTTCATGAAATTTGTGTTCGGTGCGACAGAATAGTGCTCCAGTGGCTGAGTTCTGATCTGCTGTGCGACTTCTTGGTGTCATCAACCATTAAACTCCAATGCTGAGTTCAGAAACAAAATGACCTGCACAACTTGCGGCAACGCTAATGCTGACGGCGCGCGCTTCTGCAATAACTGCGGTGCGACGTTAGTCGGGTCGCCTTCCGCGGGTGATGGGAAGACGCTTGCCAGCTCCGACGAAAATGCGGCCACGATTGAAGCGGAAAAGAAAGACAGGCTTATCGGCCATACGATCGACGGACGCTATCGGATCGACAGCCTGATTGGCCTTGGTGGCATGGGGTCGGTGTATCGCGTTACGCGGCTACTCATCGGCGATGAAGTGGCAATGAAGATCCTGCATACAGAGCGGGTGGCCGATCCGCATGTCGGTGAACGCTTTCGGCGGGAGGCACAGGCAGCCGCGAGACTCAAACATCCGAACGCAGTAAGCATTTACGATTTTGGTGTCACCAGCGACGGTTTGCAATATCTGGTAATGGAGTTACTCGAAGGCCTGAGCCTGCGCCAGATTATCAAACGGCAAGGGCCACTCTCCCCTGCCGTAGCGGCCGAAATAACTGTCCAGGTTTGTGCCGCGCTTGATGAGGCTCATCAGCGGAACATAGTCCATCGCGATATCAAACCAGACAACATCATCATCAATTCGACTATCTCAGGGTTGAGAGTCAAGGTACTCGACTTTGGCATTGCCAAGCTGCGTGACGACGTGGCGAGTCACCTCACGCAAACCGGCAGCGTCATGGGCACGCCACACTACATGTCCCCCGAGCAATGTTTGGGAGAAGAACTCGATAGCCGTGCTGATATCTACAGCATGGGTATCGTACTTTACGAAATGCTGTGCGGCCGCGTGCCGTTTAACTCGCCGGTCTCAACCGCCGTGGTGGTCCAACATGTTAACCAACCGCCTCAATCTTTGCGCACAATCAACAGCGGCATATCAGCGAAAGTTGAGGCGGTGGTCTTTCATGCACTTGAGAAACAGCGAGACGCACGTCCGCCGACAGCGAGCGCGCTCGCGCGAGAATTGACAGCAGCCGTTCACTCGACCAGCGTGCCCGCGCCCGGCCATGCAACCTGGTCGCAGATGTCTGGACCGCAACAACCGCCGACTCACAGCACTGAAGAAACAGTCATCCGTAGTGCCGCGCGGACTCCCGTGGCAAACGAGATGCCGGCGACCGTACATTTTCGAGCAGCTCAAGCGAGCGGCCCAACCCCTTCAGCACGGTCGACGGTTCCCAGTGGCGAATTGGGCGTGACCAGGACAAATCAGAGATTGCTATTGACGATTGGAGCTGTGGTGTTCGGAGTTGTTTTGTTGGGAGTGATCATTGCATTGGTTGCGTGGAGTCTCAAAAAACCGACTGATGTCGCAGGACCCAACAAGGATGATAAGAGCGCTACGAATCAAACTCCGCCACTCGGTATGGCTTATGTAGCTGGCAACGAGTTCGCAATGGGCAACGACCGAAGTGATGTGTCTGAAAGGCCAGAACACAAAGTCACGGTGAAACCGTTCTTCATTGATATCAATGAAGTCACCTGCGAAGAGTATGAAAAATTCATTCGGGCGACGAGCAGACAACCACCCGCGACATGGTCTAATGGCACTTATCCGAGTGGGTGGGAGCGGCGGCCCGTTACCGGCGTTAATTGGGATGATGCCAGTGCTTATGCCGCATGGGCGGGCAAAAGATTACCGACGGAAGAGGAATGGGAACTGGCAGCGCGTGGGGCAGATGGGCGTCTTTACCCTTGGGGCAGTGAATGGAAGGATGATCTAGCCAATGCTGTACAGGGACCCCTTGGCCACGTACAAAATGTTGGCACCTACTCAGCTGGAGTGTCACCTTTCGGCGCTCTCGATATGGTAGGCAATGCCTGGGAATGGACCGCCAGCGATTTTGTAGCGTACCCCGGCGGCAGACTTTCTGGGGAGATTCCGCTTAACCCAAAAGTGATCCGCGGCGGCTGTTTTCTCAGCCGGCCAGATCAAGCAACCACGACTATTCGAGTAGGCTGGCCAGCACGTGGCGGCGACGAGTACGACAACACGGGCTTTCGTTGTGCGAAGGATGTGCCTGCGACTGCTCAACCGTCGGATGCTTCCGGAACCAAAACGGAAAGCCCGACGCCGGATGATAGATACAACTTTGACAAGCACAATGACATAAAGGTTTTCATGAATGACCTTGCAAAAGCAGCAGGCACAAGCGACAAATCCAACGTGGCACAAATGATCAAGTTCCCATTTGTAGATGAGTGGGGAGACAATCCAGGCAATCAATCCCCACCATTAGGTTGTAAGACGGCCAATCAGCTTTTTGAAAAGTATGACAAGATTTTTACCAAAGACATGATGAAAGCGATAAGCGCTAAAAAATATCGTGGATGGGTTTATGGTGATTTGCATGAAGATGTAATAGAAAAGGGAGAGTATTTGATTGAGTGCTTTAAGGATAGTTATGCCAATAGACCGTGTAATATGTTTGCTATTAAGAAGGTCAATGGCAAGTTTAAGATCTTTGCAATAAAGTTCTATTCTTGACTCTGAAAAGCTACAGTCAACAGGACGGCTTCAGCCCACTCGTGCTGCTCTCGATCTGTTAACGGAGGATGTAGCGTTATGCCCAGCTTGCAACGGGGCTGGTGTTCATCTTCCCTATCAGGTCGGATCTTATGCGGAAGGAGACCAGGTGGTGTCGATTCCCTACTCACAGTCGAGGAGTAACATCGACCCCCAATGGCTTACCAGCTCCGTTTGTGACCTGAAAGCGGGACAACAGCATAAAGAATTGGCGGTGTAGACTCAGGCGTTAACAAGCAAAATAGAAAGGTCGTCAGTGTCAACTGTATTCTTGCGCACGTGGCCCCAAGTTCCCTTTAGAGCGGAAGCCAGCGAATGAAGAGAATCTTGATTCTAGTAGCACTCGGCTTATTCTTGTGCACGACAGCCAGCGCCTTTCAAGGCGGTGGCGGTGAAGCGACTAAGAAGAAAGCCGCCCCGAAGAAGAAAACTTCGGGAACCACATCCGCGAACACCAAACCTGCCACAATTAACCTGAGCAACCGGACAATTATTACCATCCTGGAACGGGGGTGGAACTATTACCTACGTGAGGCGATGTTCCTTGGCCCGACATACTTTGGAAATACCACTACCTTTGGAAAACATCGTGGCTCTCTTCACGCTCTACAGTTGATGTCACTCCTCCCGATGTATCGCGCACTCGCGACGAAAGGACTGATCAAGCTTGATGAATTGAGCCTCTCTGACGCACCTTCGTTCGTGTTCTCCGATGGCGCCAGGGTCGAACGTGCGGCGACGGTGTCTCTGACGGAGGCGGGAGCCAAGCTTGGTATCGTGGACAACAAAGCGAACACTGTGACATTTGTACTCGGCACTTACCGGATTGAGAAGATTGTATCGAATACCGCGGTTGACACGAATGAAGTCAATTACCGACTTATCCAGGGGACGCACATGCTGGACATTGCGCAGGAATTCGATGACGTATGGGCCGAGCTTGGGTTGGCCCACGTACCGAGAGCGACGCTTCCGGGTGATCTTCAAATACGACACCCTCGAGGGGCGTCGCGCAGACGGATCGCTCGTGCGGGTCGGCGACCCAGAGTGGCGGGTGGCAGTCGCAAGCAATGGCAGGTTCACGGCTCAGGACACGGGACCTCGAAATGGGGATTTTACATCAGCGAACGTTCCGCGGACGCTCGACCAACTTAGCGTCAGGCGCAGATAGGTTCTTCAACTCAAGGCCCCCGACTTTTGAGCAAGGAACCACGGGATGAATATTTCTATTCGTGGGTAGTCTTGAGCCTATTATTAATGCCATCGCGTCCGATCTCAGCTTTAGTAAAAGGACGTGCATCGTATTGAATCGTTTTGGAAGAAGTAAGCAAGGATGATTTTTCCCGGCTCCTCACGAAATCGAAGGTTCGTTGAAAGAATTGGCAGTATAGAGCGGAATCAAGCGATGAAGAAGATTCTAGTAGCGACTCTCGGCTTGTTCTTGTGCTCGATAGCGAGCGCCTTTCAAGGCGGTGCGGGTGAATCGACTAAGAAGAAAGCAGAGACTAAGAAGACTTCGGAAACCAATGCTCCAAACGGATCAATGACCGGCACGGTAATTTCTATCAAAGAAGGACTCAATGGCGTTAGAGGAATTGATGGTGGCGAATTCCTCGCGATTTGGCAAGCCATTGTTGTTCAAGTCGACAGCAAGAGGTACTTCGTTTATCTCTTGTATCGAGATTGTAAAATGGACGACCAACTTCCGTGCGTTGCACGGAAAGTAGGCAAAGTTGATGAAGTTGGGCGAAAAGTGCGATTTTTCTACACGAGAATTGCTCGCAGTTCTGACGGTTATGACGCCGAGGTGAAAGCAACAAGGATAGTTGAGATCAAAACATCGAGAAGAAAGAGGATGCACTGAGGTGATTTTCTTTTAATCAACAATGCACTCAACCCTGTGTCGCCGCGAAGCATCCGCCGCTGAATCGGAGCGCGAATCAACTAGCTTGTTATCGACAACTGTCGTGAGCACGCAGTCGTTTCCGTGCCCGTTAACTCAACCATTAGGGCACCATACACGGAGGCAGTCGATGAAGAGAATCTTGATTCTAGTTGTAGCCCTCGGCTTATTCTTGTGCTCGACAGCGAGCGCTGGTCAGGGCGGTGGCGGTGAATCGACTAAGCCTAAGCCGACCGCGAAGAAGACTTCTGGAACAAAACCCAGTAACCCCACGCCGGCTAGGCCACCAGTCTCACCAGCAAGACCGAAAACTCCGACGGTCGCCAGCCTGATTGTGAAGTCAACTCTGCCGGACGTTACCGTCACAATCAATGGACGCACGGCCGGGACCGCTGACTCGAATGGTACTCTCGTAATTGGGTCGTTGAAGCCCGGAGCCTACACAGTATCCGTTACGAAACCTGGCTACCAACCCGATAAGATAGTATTCAACCTGTCAAGGGGCCAAAGTGAAACAATAAATTTTGAACTGAAGCCGATCACTCAGAGCCTCACTATCTCTTCAACACCAGCAGAGTCTGAAATCTATATTGACGACATCTTGCGAGGTCGCACTGACGCTTCAGGCAAGGCAAGAGTCGCCGATGTCCCAGTTGGCGAGCACCGGGTTGCTATTCGGAAGTCTCGCTATCGTGAAGCAATCTTTCCTCTGTCATTAACTGCCGAAAAGGAAGGGCAGATTGATGCGACTCTTGAGTTGTCGATCGGATTCCTAACGGTGGCTACAAACACCCCAAATGCGATCATCGAGATTTCCGGTGTTGGCCGCGTTGCCGGTCCGGCCAGTAAGATCGAGTGCCAGCCGGGAACCCACACCGTAACGGTTTCGAGTCCCTTTTACGTTACGTCAAGAAAAGAGGTAAGCGTTAGCGCCGGTCAAGAAGCTCAGCTTTCCGTTACTCTGGAAGTCGATTCAGCGGCTCGAAATCGGCTGATATCCGAAGCTCAGGAAGCTTTGTCGCGAAGGCAATACGATCGAGCCATAAGCCTCGCCAGAACGCTGCGCACTGCAAATCCAAAAGACTCGCAAGCGCTCACCATTCTCGCTCAAACCAACTTCATGAAGAATGACTTCAACTCCTTCAGGGAATCCGCTATCCAGGCTATTAATGCGGGAGGAAGTCTGGAGTTTCCTTTAAGGCATCATCATGGATTTGTGGGCTCGTCTATGCATCTGGTAAAGCTTGTTCTCACCGCGCAGACGATAACCTTCGATCCCCAGGTTGCCACGCAGGGGAATTGTTCTTACAAGCTGTTTACGGTAAGCCTGCAAGCTTTGGGCAACGTGGAACGAAAATACATCGGTTCCGAACGAACGAACGCACAACACCTCTACCTTGGGCTCGTTTTCGTAGACCCGAACAATCCCAAAAAGACTAACACGCTCAATTTATATGACTGGGAAGTGAACCCTCAAACGTACACTAATCGCCCTTTAGAGGATCCTCGTCCACAGGCTGAAGAGGCGTTGTCGGCGATAGCAACACTCTTGAATAGAGCTAAAGCTTCAGTGAAGGCGGTGAGTCAGACCAAGAGTTTGCAAGAGGTCGTGAATGCCTTTGCCGCGCCTCCAACGCCGGCCCCCATTCCTGCGGGTCGCCCGCCCGAACCACCTACGCCTTACGTAGGCATTACCGATGCTGCTTTGTACGGCAAGAATGTCGAGATGTCGCCTGGAAGTCTTGCCGACCTCACCAACGATATTGATGCTGGCAAGGAGATCACAATCCCGGTGAGACTTAACTCGGGGGTTGGAATTAATAACATGGTCAACGCGACTGTGAGGTTGGCGAAGACGGGTTTCGCCTTCACAGCCAGTTGCTGTTGGAGTTCTTTCACGGTAACGCCGGATAAGATTCTTGAAGTGACTAACCAACTGCAACCTAATCAACGCGAGCAGTTGTCGCGCCTTCACGTGAAGCTAGCTATCAAGAACAAGAAGGGTGACAAGGAAGACAAAAAGGACTTTTATTTCTACAACACTGCGGCGCAAGTGATGGAAGGCACGAATGGTTACGGTCCTATCGTTTGTAGCCGCTGCGACGATTCGATGAATGTCCTGTATGCGCTGCTCGTCAGTATCCGTGGTGGCAAACGATGAAGAGAATCTTGATTCTAGTAGCGATCAGCTTATTCTTGTGCTCGACAGCCAGTGCCTTTCAGGGCGGCGGCGGTGAGTCGACTAAGAAGAAGCCGGCCGCGAAGAAGAAAGCTTTGGGAACCAAATCCGCTAACACCACACCACCCAGTAAACCACCGGCCGCGCCAGGGCCAACGCGAACAGTAGCGCCCACAGCCACGAAGGAGCAAGCCGCGGATCGGGAGCGGCAGTACGAAGCTATTCGGATCGCAGGGGTCGCAGAGCATACGCGCGTGGAGCAGGGGATCGTCGGCCAATGGTCTGGAGCGTTTGGGTCACACCTAGATGCTCAACTCACTATCACCAAGGATGGCACGGCCATCAGTGGTGTGCTCCTGTCGGCAGGAGTTCGAGAAATCTTGCGCGGCGAATTGCTTGATGACAACAGGCTCATGCTGACATCCATAAGCGTGACAAGAATAAGCGGCACTGGCAACTATTCCCCAGACACGATCTTTGTTGAGCTCGGCCAAGACGGGGGTTCCTTGAAGGGCTCATATAGAGATACGAGCAACCGCAGCGGAACCATCGCAATGACACGGAGGTTCGTCCAACCGGTGCAGGTCTTTGGCCCCGGCCTGTCCATCCATCTGGGCAACGATGTCACACTTGAGTTGGTGCGGATTAACGCAGGCAGTTTTCAGATGGGTTCGCTCTCTTGCGGAAACATCATGAATCTCTCGCAATGCCCGCGGCATCAAGTAACCATCAGTCAATGGTTTTATATTGGGAAGTACGAAGTGACGCAAGCACAGTGGCAAGCCGTGATGAGCAGTAAACCGAGTGATTTCAAGAACTGCGGCGGCAATTGTCCAGTTGAGCAGGTTTCGTGGGATGACGTAAAGGAGTTCATCGAGCGATTAAATGCGCGGCGTGATGAAAACACTTATCGACTGCCGACGGAGGCGGAATGGGAATACGCGGCCAGGGCTGGAACGACAGGAGATTATGCGGGGAATCTGGACGAGATGGCTTGGTACTATAAGAATGCCCGTAACACCACACATCCGGTAGGTACCAAGAGTCCAAATGCGTGGGGATTATATGACATGCACGGGAACGTGTTTGAGTGGGTCCGAGATTGGCTCAGCGAGAGCTATTACAGTCAGAGCCCGAGTGAGGATCCCCCGGGCCCGGGCAGCGGCTCATACCGGGTGCTGCGCGGCGGGTCGTGGTACTCCGGTGAAGGCGGCCACAGATCGGCCTCTCGCCACGCATACCCCTCGGAGTACCGGAAAAACTACCTCGGGTTTAGAGTGGTAGCGGCTGTGCGGATTCCCTAGCGCTTTGCCCTTTTGCACTTCTTACCCCTCAGGGTGGGCGCTTGTACTTGATGGAGCAGCCGGTGATTGTCCGCGACGTGAAGCCCGGAGGCAGTGCCCGAGAGGCTGAAGGAGATGATAATCCACATCGTGCAGCTACCTGTGGAGGCACCGAAGGTGGTTGACGCGCCGCCGCCAAGGCATGGCTTACGTACCTCAGCATGGACGGAGGCAAAAGATGAAGAGAATCTTGATTCTCGTAGGTCTCTGCTTATTCTTGTGCTCGACAGCCAGCGCCTTTCAGGGTGGTGGCGGCGAATCGACTAAGAAGGCATCGAGCAAGAAAGCGGTTACGAAGAAGGAAACTTCGCGAACCGGATCCGCTAACACCACATCACCTGGGCCACCGGCCCCGGCAGCGGCACGCCAAGGTAAGGTCAGAGTCGGCGTTTTTATGTCGCTGACCGGCGTCACGGCCAGCTTCGGCGTCTCCTCCACCTACGGCATCAGGATGGCCGCCGACGAGGTCAATGCTGCGGGCGGCATCAATGGTAGGCAGATTGAACTTCTGGTTCGGGATGATCGTTCCAACGCATCCGAAGCTGCCGCCATCGTCACGCAGTTTGTAACGCAGGATCAGGTGCATGCGATCTTGGGCGAGGTGGCCAGTTCGAGGTCCATAGCGGCCGCCCCGATCGCCCAAAACGCACGGATCCCTATGCTCACGCCTTCCTCGACAAACCCGGAAGTGACAAAGAAGGGAGACTATATTTTCCGCAGTTGCTTCATAGATCCCGTGCAAGGTGCGGCCATCGCCCAATTTGGCGCGAAGAGTCTCAATGCCAAGCGAGGGGCGCTGATGGTAGACCGCAAAAATGATTACCCAATCGGTCTGGCGAAGGTTATCAAAGAAGTCTTTACAAGACTGGGCGGGCAGATTGTAATCACACAGTCCTTCCAGGAAGGAGATCAGGATTTCACCGCGCAAATCATTGCCATTAAAGCCACGAAGCCGGATATTATTTTCGTTCCCGGCTACTACCCCGATGTCGGTTTGTTTGCGAAGCAGACGCGCGATCTAGGTATTACAGTGCCACTCCTCGGCGGCGATGGTTGGGATTCGCCGAGTCTCTACAAGATCGGTGGCGCCGCGCTCAACGGCTCTTACTTCAGTAATCACTATTCACCTGACGACACCGCCCGGAATGTCCAGAAATTCGTCAACGACTACACGGCTCGCTACGGCAAGATCCCAGACACCCTTGCGGCGACTGCCTACGACGGGGCACGCATCATGTTCGACGCGATCAAGCGGGCCAACTCGCTCGATGGCACGGCCATCCGCGATGCTCTCGCGACCAGCGAGTTTCCCGGTCTGACAGGCAAGGTGACGTTTAACGAGGGTCGCGACGCAGTCAAACCGATCGTCATGATCAAGATCGAGGAAGGCGGCAAGTTCGTGGTTGCAGAACGCGTCCAAGTCCAGCGTGAGGCGATGCCGACGCTCTGGTAGAGGTTTTAAGCTTTTGGGAACACCGTTTAGAGTTTCGCGAGAGCAACACTCGTTTCCGTCGCGCAACGGGCTCTTTGCAATATCTCATGGATAAGGGCTAGTGGGCGATTAGTTCAAGACGATTAGTTACCGAAAGAGTTGTCAGGAGAGACGGAGGCAAGCTATGAAGAGGATCTCGAGTCTAGCCCTCATCCTATTTTTGTACTCGACAACCTGCGCCTTTCAGGGCGGTGGCGGTGAATCGACTAAGAGGGGAAAAAGAAAAGCCACCAGAATCATAGAAGGTACTATTTCCGATTTTGAATGTGGTGACAATTGTTACCTAACGATCACCGACAACAGAGGAAAAGAACGTATAGGATTGTGCCTTGCTTCCCTCTGCAACTCGTGGACGGCGCTGCAAGTGATGCCGGCCAGGTATAAAGGAAAGAGAGTGAAGGTGACGATTGGCAAAGGAACGCAGTTTGATGGAGGAGATAATGTAATCGGCAGAATGGATGCTTTTACCAACATTCAGTTTACAGAACCTGACAATATTGATTTTCTGCGAAAGTTGGGAGGTAGTCTATCGAGAGATGATTTACTTAGTAACCCGGTGATTAGAAGACGACTCCAAAACTTACTAGGAAGGGAAAGATGGGCATTCATGTATGGGCATTGGAATCTTGGTGCGCCTCATGAATTAACTAATGATGTTCTTGTAGCCACGGGCTGTATGTCGCATTTCTGCCCCGACACAAATTTCATCATTGCGATTGACATAACCAAAAATAGAATTTATGTAGGAGTGAGAGATAGGAACCGAGTGAAATTCTATTCAGAAGACAATAATCAGTCACCAGAAATACGACAAAGAATGCAGCGCTGGATAACAAACGAGTAAAGCTGACGCGCTCTGCAACTTCGCGGTGATTACCGGCTGGTGAAAAGCGATTAGTCGCTGAAGGATTGGCGGTGTAGACGGATGCAAGCAATGAAGAGAGTCTTGATTCTAGTTGCCCTCAGCTCATTCCTGTGCTCGACTGCCAGCGCCTTTCAGGGCGGGGGCGGCGAATCGACCAAGAAGGGATCGAGTAAGAAGGCGGTCACGAAGAAGAGAACTTTAGGAACCACATCGGGTGATGCCCGCGCTCCCGCCCTGTCAATAATTGTGAAAGAACAACTCGCTGCACAAATGGTCAAGAATGCTTATAACCCTGAGTGGCTTAAGAAATGTATGGATGAAGCAGGTGGCATAGACAAGATTGTCGATATTGAGGCCATATCTCTTAGCACCTCTGACGTTCAACAATACTTGCTTTCAGGGAAGGTTGTTGAGAATGGTGAGAGCTGTGCATTTGGTGCAAGAACCGCGATGTATTGGATATATGAAGTTAGAGATGGAGGAATCAGAATACTTGCAGATATCGGCGCTGCTGACAGTGTGAAAGTAACCTCGCGCCGTACTAATGGTTACCGTGATATTCAAATCGGCGCTGTCTATAATGCCGGCCGCAGTTTTAGTACCACATATATGAAATACAATGGCACGACTTACAAAATGAGATGACTACAGAAAACAGCGGAGGTCAGAGTAACGAATTGCAATTAACCGCGACAAGACAGCGAGCGATAAAGCGAATCTTGATTCTAGTAGCCCTAAGCTTATTCTTGTGCTCGACACCAGTGCTCAGGGCGGCGGCGGAGAATCGACTAAGCCTAAGCCGATCCCGAAGAAGTCTTCGGGAACCAAACCTAATAACACACACCAGTTAGGCCACCGGCCCCGCCCGCAAGGCCTAAAATTCCAACGACCGTGATTAAGAGCTTGAGAGAAAACTAATTGCAATCCGGCTGATTAAGTGTGTTCTTCTTTCCCTCAAGCTGCTTGGCTTTTTTAGACTCTGCCTGTGCTTCCTTAAACTTACCATGCCTCCTCAAGTCTTGGCTTAGATTAGCGTGATATTGTGCAACATTTGGCTCCAATTCTACTGCCTTCCTCTGTGTTTCTTGCGCTTCCGAGTATTTCTGTTGCCAGGCCAAGGCGGAAGCTAACCGGTTATGATATGAACCGTTTCTAGAGTTCAGTTTGATGGCCTCGCGAAGTTCCATCTCAGCTTCGGGATATCGCGCTCTGCTAAACAGATACTCACCCAGGTCAAACCGATACGCGGCATGATCCGGACGTAAATCGATCGCCTTTCTATATTCAGCTTCTGCCACCTGGTATTCCTTCAAAGTGTTTAAAGTCCAAGCCAGGGCATTGTGAAAGTCAGCATTATCCGGGCGTAGCCGAACGGCTTCTTCATACTTAGGCTTTGCGTCAGTATATCGCTTAAGAGAGTAAAGGGTGTTTCCTAAGAAGTAGTGATAGTGTGCTTTATCGGGGCTCAAACGAAGAGCTGCCTCGAATGAAGCGGCAGCCTGGTCGTACCGCTCCCAATCGGCCAAAAAGTGCGCGAGGTTAACATGATGAATAGCTTCATTTGAGTTGAGATTGACCAATTCCCGGTATCTGGATTCAGCTTTCTTGAACTCCTGCTCAGCCTTATCAGATTGCTTCCGATAGTATAGGAAACTTGCCAGGATAGAGTGATATGGGGCGCTATCCGGGCGTATCCGAATAGCTTCTTCATACTCAGATTCCGCCTCATCGTAGCGCTCACGATTTGACAAAAAATCGCCCAAGTCAATGCGAAAACCAGGATCTGGGTAGATACGAATCAATTCTCTATATCTGAATTCCGCCTTTTCAAATTCAGACTCTGCCTCGGCATACCGTTTCTGCTGGTACAACAATTCTCCTAAGTTAGAGTGATATACTGGGGCATTTGAATTCACCTCAATTGCCCGTTTGTATTGGTCTTCTGCTGCAGAGTAGTTCCGTTGCGCATATAAAACGTTCCCGATACCATTGAGAGCCCAATCATCTCTGGGACTTCGGCGTAGAGCTTCGTTATAGGCCTCAATTGCTCGCTTGCATTTCCTTTGTAGGAATAAAACGTCTGCTAAGTGTAAGTACGTCCAGGAGACGCCTGAGTTTATGCGGGCCGCTTCCTTCAGTTCCGCCTCTGCTTCAAAGTACCTACCCTGATTTCCTAAAATTTGCCCTAGAGAATCATGATAGTCAAAGTAATCTGGCCTTAGTCGAATTGCTTCTCGAATTTCAGGCTCGGCCTCAAGATACCTCGACTGCGGGGAGAGATTGTAAAATCCGAGGTCGTGATGATACTCAGCTTCAGTCGGCTTCAGGCGAATAGCTTCTCTGAATTCGGCTTCTCCTTCAGCATACTTGGCCTGAATTGATAGGGCCTTTCCCAAAGAGTGATGATCCGCAGCTTTGTCAGGACCTAATCGCAGGGACTCCCTGGCCAAACGCTCAGCCTCTCTGCTCATGGAAAGAGCCTCGCTCGGATCCTTTTGCCTTAATGCCAGCTTTATATGATAGACAGCATTTGTTCCATCCAGGAGTACTGCATTTCTGTATTCAGCCTCAGCTTCTTCCAGTTGACTGCGCTCAAGCAGCGCATCGCCTTTACTGGCGTGTAGCACGGCGTCTATCCGTGCTTTTGTTGCTGCACGCGATTGTAAGTAGCGCTTAACAACTGCGACCATCACCACAGTCACGATAAGTAGTGACACCAAGCCGGCAATAATCCACCGGCGCCTTTTTGACTCAGAACGGGTGGCTGCTTTTGTCGCGGCGCTCTGCCGAAGCCTCAAATTTTTCAAAAGCAATGCCGGAGGCAGAGACTTGATGGTCTCAGGTTGAGGAACTAGCGACGCAACGGACGGGTCTGAAGAGAGAGTCTCGGCATGCGGATTTGCGTGCAAGGGAGGTTTAAGAACTTCCCCGCCGTGCAGTGTTGACGCCATCGCGACGCCAGTGGCTGCTCGCAAGGCCCTGCGCATTTCACTTGCCGACTGGTAACGATTTGCTGGAAGCTTTTGCAGCGCTTTGGCGAGCACTTCCTTCATCCTCAGGGGAACGGAAGACGGCACTAAAGGCTCTTGCCCGTCTATTGCACTTATCAACGAGCGAATATCCTGCTGAGGAAATGGCAGACTTCCGACCAACATTTGGTAGAAAATTACCCCTGCCGCCCAGATGTCCGTTCGTTCGGAGCGTTCGCCACCGAATACTTCAGGCGCCATGTAGCAAAGAGTGCCCCCAGCGTCCACACTGCGTGAACTGGACTGCAGCAGTCGCGCAAGACCGAAATCGGCGAGGCGCGGTGTTTCCCCTTGTAAGAGAATGTTCGCCGGCTTCAAATCCCGGTGGATGATACCTTTTGAGTGGAGATGTTCTAGCCCAAGTAGGATGCCGCACATCATATCGACGGCGGCTTCGAAGGTAGGTGCCTTGCCGTCGTGCTCCTTCAGCCAGTCTTCCAATGAACCCTCTGGTGCGTATTCGCTGACGATCAGAACTTGATCATCGTAAATCCTCACACTAAATATTGGTAGAACATTAATGTGACCGCTGGCTTGCACCCACATCTTGGTCTCACGTTCTATCGCCCCCATGTCAACCCTATCTTCGAGGGCGATTTTCAGAGCTACTCTCAGAACTGCGAATATGGTCCGCTCCTCCGCTAACCAGACGACGCCAAAGCTGCCCTTCCCAATCTCTTTGATGAGTGTAAATGAATCAACCTTGTCGCCGGGGCGCAGCATATTGAAATTTTCCTAGAGGCACTTGAGGATCGAACAATGTATATCTGGTTTCTGGATAAAATTCCAGGGTGACTTAGCATAGCACTACACCGGGCCATCTCGTTGGGAACCACGCTCTCCATCCAAACCTTCAACTTCTTGTTTCCCTTTTTGACAAGGTTTTCTAAACCAGGTCCTCATGCCTTAGATCGCGGTGCGACTGCCGGTTACCCAACAGCACCGGTACAGATCCTGGCGCGTGCAGTTTTCCCACCCCCGGGCTCTTCGTGGATACTCGCTTCAGCATTAAGACTCAGCAGCGCGCCGACCACAACCAGAATTTGGGCCACTCTAGATACGTGGTCGTACAAGCGTGAAGTGCTAGCTATTGCGAACGTTACCGGTGTAATCCTTTGGTCTAGTAACACGCCGTTGAATCTACTTTATTATCGTGGCAAGATCTTTTTCATGTTTCCTCTTCCAATATCGACCGTCCCCACTTTTCTAATTTCTTGTTTTGATATGGGCACGTGCCCCATAATCCGACTTGTGAGGCAAAGCCCGGGTTAGGTCGATATTCGATGTGAGTGTCCGTGTCGGTATTAGGATCTATGCAGTCGTTATTTTTAAAAGACGGCTTGAAGGTGATCCATTCTCTCTGGTATCGACGTCGCCTAGGTCTTCCGGCCGCCTCCGCAGATGCGTACTGTTATTGTAGCTGTTGAGTTTTAGCGATTGGAGAGAGTGGGCCGAGGTTTTGGTAGGACTTCTAAAGAGCGTCATTGGTTGTCAGCAAACGTTGGTTGTTTTACGGGCCTGGTCCCTGTAAATCGGTTGCGCTGACGGTAACGCTTACAATATATCCCAAGTCTACCTGTTGGCCTGGTTGCGGTACTTGATTGACGATTAATCCCGGTTCGAGACGCTGATCGGACCTGGTTGCCAAGACCTGAATTTTCAAATTTGAAGCACGGAGTGTAGCGTCGGCAGTTTCGTATTTCAGTCCTTCTATGGAGGGCACGCGAGTTTGCTCTGGTCTTGAATGGCGACGGTGTTGGACGGAAATGGCAAGTACGGTGAGTGCAATAGTAGGCAAGACTACGAAGACTATGAAAGTCGTGATCGCAAGAATTGTGATCAGCAGTGGTTTTTTCTCCCGCATGTAATAACCAACGATTAGTCCGAGTAAAAATCTCATTTATGTTTCCTGTTCTTATGGTTCCTTGATCGCGCCTAGCGCTTTCCGCTCCTATTTTTCTGGCTGCACTGCTTTCATATTTCAAGAACATGCGCCGCGTCTTCCATGCTCACTCCGATCGTGGCTGTTTTTCGCTTTTATTGTTTCCGTTCGACCCGGAAGATCGAATGGCAAGGTCCTGTACTTCGGCGAGTTCTTGGGATGTCGGCTCTCTGGCGGAATGATCACGAAGGTCTGCCCGACGATGGGAGCAATGTTCGGGAGTTCGTCGAAGGTCTTGTTGGTTAAGGGTTGCGCTTTCGCGTTGATCGACCGATTGAACGTCGCTCATGCGGTCTGCGTTGCCGGTGACGAAGTTCCTGGAAGCTGAAGAGCGCTCATCAACTCGCGTTCCCGGACGCTGACAGCGCGCTTCTTAAGTCATGGAAAACAAATTGTTTTTGTCGTGGCCGGTCGCTCCATCGCGGGGAAACCACTTCGGGCCGAGTGCACGAGGCCCTTTCGCCGTTTATCTGAATTCTTTGGGAAGCGTGCCACGATTTGGAAGGGCTGCTTGACATGAAGGTAGTTGATCGGAACTCTTCTCGAAAATTGACTACTATGCGAAGAGCGGGATCTATGAAACTGATAGAAAGCGCTTTCTGGACGTTGACCCGATCCCGACTCGCCCTATTCTTCTAAAACCGGAAAGAACCAGAAGACTTTAGGTATGAAGTGTGCGGAAGGATCCTCTGTAGCGCGAAGGAGATGAGTACGATCCACTCGCCGCCGGTTTCTCTCATTGGCCTCTCTGACGCGCACCACTAGTAGGAACCAAGAAACTGTTTGATCGGTTGGCCAAGCTCCCAAATCCCTTGTGAATCACAATAGGATCCTTACCATGATTCAATAATCGACGTGATTTGTCCGAGTAACCTGACTACTGAATCTCGATAGAACCGATGTCGCTGCCATCGCCATCTGCATTCGGAATTGCTGGGTAATCGCAAGTACGACCAAAGTTCGATCCTCTTTGATCGTAAATTGAGCCGGACGCATTTCCTTTATCAATGGCGGGACTTCCAAACAACAAAAGATGGGTTTGCGTCGGACCTCCGTTATCAGCCAGTGGAGCTAGCATTGGATCCTCACCGATCACATTGCCAGTTGAAGTGCCCCGAACCGAGGTCCCGCTTGTATTCTCAATCAGAGTAAAACCAAGCGAGGTCAAAATACCGTTAAAGTCAGGTGAATTCGGGGCAGTGTTATCGCCAATAATGGAGTTGCGCGATCTAAAAGTGCCGTTGTTCCAAATACCGCCCCCACCAAATGCAAGTGCAGAATTCTTGGCAACCGTAGTATTAGTTATAGTGACAGTTTGTGAATTCCAAATCCCGCCGCCGTTGCTTTCAGCTAAATTGCCGGAAATCGTAGAGTTTGTAATCGAGGCACTTGTTGTAAGCAAACCGCCGCCGTTGCCACCTGTACGATTGCCGGAAATGGTAGAGTTAGTCATCGTGAGAGTTTGAGAGTTCCAAATCCCGCCGCCGCCCGCGCCCCGAAAAGTACTGTTATTAGAGATCGTTGATTTATCAATGATTAAAGTGCCGGCATTGTAGATACCTCCGCCATTTTTCCCGACGCTATTACCGGTAATTGTAGAGTTTGAAAGTGTGACGTCGCCACTATTGATAAACAAACCGCCTCCTTTCCCTTCGGTATCATCGGCGTGATTGTTTGAGAGAATAGTGTTCGTCAGATTTAAGCTTCCGCCTAACTGGTACATGCCGCCACCGACACCATTGGTGGCGGTATTGTTTGTGATTACGGAATTTACTAATGTCAAATTCCCGGTCATTGGTATTGAGTGAATTAGCGACACTAATCGCTTCGCGCAGACTACAATCGTTATTACAAACCCCATCATTTGTGTCAGCTGTTTTAGTCACTACAAGCGTTCCTGGCGGAAACGGCGTTGGAGTTGGTGTCGGAGTTGGCGTCGGTGTCGGATTTGGCGTCGGTGGCGGCAGAGTTGAGCCGCCCCAAGAGGGATAGCTGTCAAAGAAAAAATTATTGGTCAATCGCGTTTGATTACTGCCATCGGCGTTCATGACAAAGACTTCATGACTTTGAATGCCATCGCGGAAACTTCCGAAAGTAATCTTAGTTCCATCGGGCGCAAATGACGGTAAGAAGTCGCCACCCAGAACAGTTGTTAATCGGGTCTGATTACTACCGTCCGCGTTCATGATGTAAATATCCTGATTGTGGTTTCGGATGCTCGTAAAAGCAATTTTGTTTCCGTCAGGCGAGAAAACCGGAAATTGATCTATCTCAGAATTGTTAGACACATTCAATTGCCCGGTCCCATCAATATTCATCACGTAGATTTCGCCATTCCCATCGCGGTCGCTCTCAAACACGATTTTGGAGCCATCCGGTGAAAAAGCCGGAAATTGGTCAAAACTGGAATTACTGGTCAATCGTGTCTGGTTGCTACCGTCCGCATTCATCAAATAGACTTCTCTATTTCCGTCGCGATCGCTTGTAAAAGCGATCTTGCTTCTATCCGGCGAGAATGAGGCGAATGAGTCGAGGCTGGGATTGTTAGTGAGGCGTGTTTGATTACTGCCGTCCGCACTCATTGCGTAAATCTCAAAATTACCGTCGCGAAAACTGGTGAAAACAATTTTCTGGCCGTCCATTGAGAAATCCGGATATTCATCCCCGGCGGCGTTCTCGGTTAATCTCACCGGATTACTTCCGTCCTCATTCATAACGTATATTTCCTGATTGCCGTCTCGGTCTGTCGTGAAGACAATTTTCCCATTCTGTAGCATCGGAGTTGGAGTCGGCGCTGGAAAAGTACTGTTTCTTACTATCTCCGTAATATTCTCTGAGCCGGTCCAATTGCCGCTGCGGTAGAAGCCACGTGCTCGGACAAAAACGTTCTGGTCCATCGGCAGGTTTAGCCCACTTAATATCCAGTTATCTGCAGATGAGGTTGGCGAACCGTCGTTACTACCAACACCCAAAAAAGCATAATTTGAACCATCCAAAGAAAACTCAAAAATAGATCGCGTCAGTTGTGGTGAGGAACCATCGCGGCTCCAGGCAACACTTGTTTGCGTCAGTGTGAGAGTTTCAATGGCAGCAATATCATTTGACAACCGAGCAACAATATTTCTCTGTTGTCCGCCGACGATACTGAATGGCCCGCCTAACAATATTTTGCCATCCTTCTGAATTGAAATTGCAGACACGGTATTATTGGACCAAGGGTTAAACGAGTCCGCTGTACCGTCGGAGTTGAGGCGAGCGATCGCGCTTCGAGACTGCCCCCCAATGACGTCGAAGTCGCCACCTACCAAGACCTTACCGTCTGACTGAATCGCAAGAGAATACGCCTGGTGATTTGCATTAGGATTAAAGTTGGGGTCCAGGGACCCATCTGAATTAAGCCGAGCAGCATAGTTTCTCGTCTGACCTCCCACGGCAGTGAAAAACCCCGCCATTAGAATTTTTCCGTCTCTTTGTAACCCGGTAGCAAGCACTACCCCGTTGGCGTTTGGATTAAATGAGTCAAGAGTGCCGTCCGGATTCAATCGTGCAATCCGATTGCGCGATTGTCCGCTAATTGCCGTGAACGCACCGTTGATGATTATTTTGCCGTCCGTTTGCAGTGAAACTGAGGAAACCGAATTATTGGAGTTTGGATTAAAAGAATCGGCTGTGCCATCAGGATTTAGACGGGCAATGCCATTACGCGGCTGCCCACCGATGAAACCGAAATCACCACTTGCTAGAACCTTACCGTCGGTTTGGATGGCGATAGAATAAACCTGGTGATTTGCATCAGGCGCAAAACTATTATCCAGTGAACCGTCTAAGTTGAGGCGAGCGAGGTGGGTGCGAGGTTGTCCGTTGACCGAGGTAAAGAACCCTCCAATCAATACCTTTCCATCCGTTTGTAAAGCTATCGCGTGGATGTAATTGTTGACACTTGGAGCAAAACTGGTATCAAGGGAACCGTCATTGTTCAGTCGGGCAATGTAATTTCGCGAGACTGCCAGGATGCTCGAGAAATTGCCACCAATCAAAATTTTTCCATCGGGTTGGACGGCAATGCCTAATACAAAACTCCCGACGGCGTTAAAGTTATCAAGGGCATTTTGCGACCTGGCGTCAAAACAGACGATGAACAAAATCAGCATGACGACAATTGACGTTAACCTGTTTCCGCATTTTACTTTGTAGTTCTTCATTTTTTAGACTCCATGGCACGTGGTCGACAACTGCCCTCGGAATACCGCTACAGCCTCACAGGTTGCGAGACGGGAGTATTCTCCAAGGCAGTGTTAATAGTTAATCTTGTCTGTCCAGTGCCGTCAGCGTTCATCACATAGACTTCGGTATTCCCGTCTCTCCCACTGACGAACAGGATTTTCTTGCCATCCGCTGACCATGAGCCCGATCCATCAGACGATGTGCTGTTGGTCAAATTGATCTGTTGGCTGCCGTTTACGCTCATGACGAAGATTTCGTAATTGCCAGTTCGATTACTGAAAAACACTATCTTTGAGCCGTCTGGCGAAAAAGAGGCCTCAAAATCGCCTGAGGTGTTATTCGTCAATTTCCCCAGATTGGACCCGTCCACATTCATCGTGTAAATCTCAAAATCACCATCACGGTTACTGTCGAAAATGATCTTGGTTCCATCGGGCGACCACTTTGGAAACTCATCGACGAATGAATTGTTGGTTAACCTGGTTTGATTTGAGCCGTCGGCATTCATGACATAGATCTCACCGTTACTGGCGGTTAGATTGCGATAAAAGACAATCTTCGAGCCGTCAGGTGAGAACGCCGGTCGAAGGTCATCGGCGGAACTTGAAGTCAATCGAGTTTGGCCCGTGCCGTCGACATTCATCACATAGATTTCATAGTTGCCATCCCGTCTGCTCGGAAAAACAACTCGTAATCCATCAGGCGAGAAAAATGGATCTCCGTCTCTGGAGTTATCATTCGTTAAGCGGGTTGGGTTACGTCCGTCGTCGTCCATCAAATAGATCTCGCTGTTGCCATCGCGAGTGGTTTCAAATGCGATCTTGCCGCTAGTGATTGGTGGTGTCGGTGTGGGGGTCGGGACCGGGTTGATTGTGACCGAGTAAGGCATTCCACCCGCGCAGCCAAACGCGTCTGTGACCGCGGCGGTGAAAGTGAAGGAGCCAGATGTTGACGGTGTGCCCGCGAGGTGTCCCGTGGCCTGGAAGCCTAGTCCGGGCGGCAGACTTCCGAAGGCCGTGAAGGCGTAGGGCGCGGTTCCGCCCACAGGCGTAAGAAGTTGGTCGTAAGCTGCGTTCACTGTTCCAAATGGGAGCGAGGACGGGCCAAGGGTGATGACGGGGCAGTTAACGAATAGCACGTAAGACCTGGCACCCACGCAACCGTTGGCGTCGGTTGCCGTAACGGTGAAATTAAAGGTGCCGCTGTTCGCCGGCGTGCCCGCGAGCGCGCCGCTGTTGGTTGATAAGCTCAGGCCGGAAGGAAGGTTGCTGGACGCGACGAAGGTGTAAGGCGCATTCCCTCCCGTCGGTGTGAAAGTGAAACTGTAAAGAGCACCGACCGTCCCTGAAGGCACTGACTGCGGGCTTAAACTGACCGGAGGACAGGGCGTCGGAGTGGGCGTTGGCGTCGGAGTGGGTGTTGGTGTCGGCGTGGGGGTAGGCGCGAGCCCGGCGATCTTGGTGACGAACGCGTCGAAGAAACCGCCATTGTAGGATATGTCGAACGAGCCCAGCGCCGTTGGGAAGTCGGTTGACTTCGTTATCCCTGCCACGTAAACGTTCCCTGCCGCATCAACGACGATACCGTGGCTTGTCTCATGGTCACTGCCACCGAGGAAGGTGGAGTATGAGAGTGCAGAGCCGGACGTACCGAGCTTCGCCACGAACATGTCGGTACCGCCGGCGTAATTGGTGTCGAGTGCGTCGGTCGTCGTCGGGAAGTCTGACGAGTCCGTAGTACCCGTCAAGTAAGCATGACCCGGTCCGTCGATGGCAATGCCATAGGCTATGTCGACGCCAACACTTCCCAAGTAGGTGGAGTAGACGAGCGCCGAGCCTGACGTGCTGAACTTTGTGACGAAGACGTCGAAGCTCCCGTCGAAGAACGGATCGAAAGCCCCCGGCGCGACCGGGAAGTTGGCTGAAGTGGTGTAACCCGTCACGTAGGCGTGGCCCGCCCCGTCCACGGCGACGCCATAGGCTACCTCAGCACCGCTGCCGCCGAGGTAGGTGGAGTAAGAGAGAGCCGAGCCGGTCGGGTTGAACTTCGTGATGAAGGCGTCAGAATTGCCGGTTCCGCCGCTCAGGGAAGTGTCGAACGCGCCAGCCGTCGTTGGGAAATTCGCCGAGAGGGTTTCCCCTATCAGGTAAGCGTTGCCTGACTCGTCGAGGGCGATGCCGTTGCCTACTTCGGTGCCGCCGCCGCCGAGGTAGGTGGAGTAGGAGAGCGCCGAGCCGGAAGCGTCCAGTTTGGTGGCGAAGGCGTCGCGGCCGCCGTTGTAGGAAGGGTCGAACGCGCCGGCCGTCGTCGGGAAGTCGCCCGAGCCCGTGTGGCCCGTGACGTAGGCGTGGCCCGCACCGTCGACCGCAATGCCCAGCACTATGTCACCAACGCTGCCGCCGAGCCGGGTGGAGTAGATCAGAGACGAACCCGAGGCGCTGAGTTTCGTCACGAAAGCGTCGCTGCTCGAATCGGCGGAGGTGTCGAAAGCGCCGGCCGTCGTCGGGAAGTCGGGTGAATTCGTGGTGCCGGCCACGTAGGCGTGACCCGCACTGTCGACGGCGATAGCGTAGGCTTGATCGACACTGCCACCGGCTCCGCCGAGGTAGGTCGAGTAGACGAGCGCCGAGCCGGAAGCGTCCAGCTTCGTGACGAAGGCGACCTCCCCGCCGCCCTGGGCCGTTTGTAACGCGCCGTCCGTAATTGGGAAGTCGAGCGAAGCCGTGTAGCCAGTCACATAGGTGTTCGCCGCCCCGTCGGCTGCGACGCCGTAAATCAGGTCGTTGCCGCTACCGCCGACATAGGTCGAGTAGACAAGCGTCGGGTCTATGACCAGCGGTCTGCTTGTGTCATACGTGCCGACCTCGAAGCCCACTTGATGCTTCGATTTCTTCACGTAGCGTCCGGCGACTTCAAGCTTCTCACCGCCCACCTCCTGATAAATGATCGGCTTGCGCTGGCGCACCTCGCCGCCTCTGGTCCTCAAAACGAGGTCGCCGCCTGCGTCTATCTCGACGTCTCGAGTCTCCTCGAAGGCTAGCCTGATCACCGCCGGGCTGGCACCCGGTGCGACGATGAAGTCGTACTCCAGTTCGCCCTGGTTGCCGTAATAGACCACGTCCACACCGCGGTACACGGCCTCGTACCTGACTCTGGCGAAGTGCGCTACGTCGGTATGCCACCGTGCCCGGTCGTTTCCGATCAAGTAGTTGCTTCTGCCCGGCAATTTCTCAAGCCCGGAGATATCGGGCGATGGGTTCGCGCCCACCAATCTCATCCTCAGCACATCTTGTCGTGCGCTCCTACGCATCGTTTCTCCGCCTTTGTGCGCCCTTGCAGTCGAAACCGTAGCCTCCTTGCCGTTCACCCGCCCTGCAGATTTGCCTAGAGACAAGACTGCCTCCGACGAGGTCAGGAAGAGACTGTAGCCCTCCCCGCGCGCCAGGAACTTGGCCCGCGCGTCGGTCTGCCCACGGTTGGCTTCAAAGCTCATGGGCAGCTTGCCGTATGCCGCGGTGATTCGCGCCTGAGTCTGCTTGTCGGGCGTGATCGCAGGGGCATGGTTTGCCGGAGCAGTTCTGATTTCACCGCTGTCGGCGGCAGTTGTGAAGGAGTCCGGGAAGAAATTGGTCGCGCTGATCGGGACTAAAGCGCTCAGGAGAGAGAAGAGAAGTATGGTGACAGTAGTGAGGCTGGGGCTGGGTTTAGCTGGGAAGGCGTTCATTTTTGCTGCTCCCTTCCGTCTTCTATGAGATTAATGTGTACTGATGGCAACTACGCGGAAGGCATTTGGTAGCTCATGCCGTCAGCATGGTTATAGTTCTTCAGCGCCGTGATCTGAGAGACTATTCTTTCTTTTGCCATCGGTACTTTCCTATGTCACTCGATGAGTAATTCAAGTCCAGCCCCCAGCGGCCGAGGTGGAAAGACTCTCAATGGATAAAGTGCAGGGAACCCCTAATCTATCTCACCGGATGTTGAAAAAAACTTTTGGGTCCGGAAAGTTAGAGGCTGAAAGGGGTGCTGAGGGGCGGCAGTTTACAGGTGAGTGGCAAGCGTTAGGTCACTGACAACGGTCTGGTTACCTTTAGTTTGCTGCGGTCACACGGAAACTGTACTTACCTTGGGGAACATAAAGCCCCTCTCGGAGGAGGCCTTCCAAGGTGAGTTGATAATCGCCCTTCGTAAGCAGTTTGGAATTGAGGTTGATTCTAAGCGTATCTCTGGAGTGTGGTTTAAGGTTACTGGCCTTCCAGACGATCTGGTTGTCAGCATTGGAGATTGTTGCGCGGTACGATTGAACGTCCGAGTCATTTTCCAATTCCAGTGACAGAACGATTGAGGGTGCTGACTGGGGAACAGAGATTCTGTTCGCTGGTTCGGAGCCAGGGTCGGCGCTCCTCACTATACTTAAAGCGAAGACTGGGGGGGCCGTCGATAGATTCGCCTCCTTGGACCCATCAGGACGCGCCTGCGATTCGCGCTCGTTTTGAATGTCACGATCAATCGAATTCTGCTTCGCGTCCTGTAGCTGTTTTTCCAGTCCGCTGGCCACTCGCTGCTGCTCCTCATATTGGCGCTGCCAGTCGGAAGAAGACTTTTTCGCCTGATGCAGTTCCTCTCGCATGCGCCTCATTTTCGTGAGGAAGAAGGCCGTCGGCAGGGCTACCAGAACGAGGAGAGTAGTTAGGATTAGTGCCGCCTGCTGCCAGCGCCTGCGACGTATCAACCACGCGAGTAGTCCGACCCGGAAGTAGGCACTCGAGCGCGCGATATCTTCCGCCGCGGCACTCTTGAGGGCGCGAACGAAATCTCGGGTTGTTTCCAGCCGGCCAAGGCACTCCTGACAATCGATGAAGTGCTCCTCGAAGCGGGCTTTCTCCTCAGAGGGTAATTTCCCGAGGAGGTAAAGGTCGACGATATTAGACTCTTCGATATAGCGATGGTTCACAAAGTCCTCACCTGTCACTAGTCAGCCATTCGCCCACCCATAAAGTGCCATACAAAGTTGAATAGATCACTTCCTGGCGGAATTATTACACGCATCCGGTAACCGTTTGGTGCAGTACCTGAGAGAAAACCGGCTCGATGCATGGTCCACTTTCCACTGGGCGTCTACTCCTAGCGTTTCTTACCTATTGAATTTTTCCTGATAGAGTTCCTTGAAGCGCCCACGCGCTCGGAAAATCACCCTATTAAAGTGGGTGCTGGTCAGCCCGAGACTAGCGCAAATTGACTCTTTCTCCTCTTCAAGGATGTAGAAAAGAAAGAGCACCAGTCGATCACGCTCTATTCTTAGTTCCCCGATAACTTGCCGTACGATTTCATCGTTCTCGTTCTGCAAGAGCTGTTCGAGTGGGTTACGATTAGGATCGATAGGAGGCGGTATCTCGTCAATAGCTGTAAAGTTTCCACTCCACGCCTTTCGGTAGAGGCCCGAGACGACGTTCTTTGCGATTCCGCAAATATACGCGGGAAGACTTTCTCGATCACGCAAGTCCCCCCGCCTGATGTTCTTGAGGGCTATGATGAATGTTTCCTGAACCAGATCTTCAGTGTCACTGCGGTTGCGGACTAACTGATCGATGATGAAGCGCACGCCTCGCCGGTAACGCTGGACCAGCTCCTCCTCCGCCTGCTGATCACCTGCCATGATCCTGCTGACGAGATCAGCTGCGCCCGTGGTCTCTTGTGTTAAAGGAATGTCCACAGCCTATAAACAAAGTCATACAATGATAAAAAACAAACTGACAACGCTCGCAGCCGTTCGTCCTCGAATCTAGTGCTTCGCTGCGTCACTGAGAAGTGAAAGTCAAACCCGTTCTGATTACTGCCACTCACCCTGTAGAACAAAGGCGGCCCAGTAGTACGGTTCATTCCACCGCTCATCTCTCCACATCTCGACTTGGGCCGCCCGCAACGCAGCCGCGGGACGCTGCCCTTTGACCAAGATTTCTTTGTAGAAGCGCTTCATCAATTCCGCTGTCGCCTTACTCGGCACTTGCCACAAACTCGCTACTATGCGCGGCGAGCCGGCGTACATGAACCCGCGTGTCAGACCGATGAGCCCCTCCCCTCTGACATCTTTGCCCAATGCTGTCTGGCACGCGCTCAGCACCACCAGGTCTGCACCGAGCTTGAGGTTGTAGATCTCATGAGCCCGCAGAAACCCGTCTTGCGGCTGACCGCGTTCATCCACTAATGAGAGCACGAGGCCGGACAGCTCGGGGTGTACGTTGTTTAGGAGTCCATGCGTGGCGAAGTGTATGACGCGGTATCGGCTCAACTCTTCACTCAATGCCGTCACCCGACTGGCATCGAAGTCGAGTGCCTTGAGACTCTCTCCTCCGCGCACGAGGCGTACGATCTCGTCGGCTTCATCGCGGCTGGATTTCAGACGGTCGAAGCTGAGCACCCCGGCCTCACTGGCCGACCTTTCCCACTCAGGGGGAGATCGCAGTGCGGGCTGAGACTCCTGGAATTTATTTTCTCGATCCTTGGACGCTCGGCCCGGGCTGCCGGTCCCTGGTTTGATGCGCCTGTCATTCCGATCAAAGACCGGGTCTGCCAACACGGCGATCATTTTGGCAGCCGGAGTGCGACCGATTAACTCCTGCCGCAGAACTGCCAGCAGCGAGGCTGAGGGCAGGTTCACGATCTCGTGCTCGACCATCAGTGGCGGCATGGTGGACGCGCGCCTGCGTACGCCCCTGGCGCCCGAACCTGAACTCGTGCCGGTCACCTGAGGCAGGGGCAATGCGGCGAACGGAAGATACTGAAGATGGCCGTCGCTGATGATCAGCAATCGTTTCTTTCCTAACTCCGTGGCTACGGGACCGAGCAGCATCCTGCTCAAAGAGCTTGCCGCTTCGGCATAGCCGTGGCCCATTGTTCCATTGCTCGTACTAAACGATTCGTAGACACGTCGCGCTAAATCCTCTATCTCGTCGCGTTTGGGCAGTTCGTAGGTTTTGATGGTCGTTGGGGATACTGCCCAGAGGTAGCTGCGGTCGTTGCCCAGGGCATACTCCAACAACAGTGTGTCGGGGTCGAGGAGCTGTTGGATTTCCTTAAGGCCGAGCGAAACCGGCTGCGTCAACGTCGCATACCGCGGGCTGTTCCGCCGAATCCGAGCTTTGATTGTTTGATACTCAGTGGTCAACCCTTCGATCTCTTTGGCCATAGCGGCAGCCTGGCTTTCAGTATGCGGGCCGCGGAGTAGCTTCAACTGAATTTGGGCTTTGGTGTTGAGCTGTCGCTGCAACGAACGTTCGGTTTCGACGAACTGTGGGTCAACGCCCTGGCGGATGTCGGCGCCGAGCTCGGCCAGTGTCTCGAGCATAGAGCGCGCGCGGGAACGCTCGCTTGCCTGCAATGCAGCCCCGTCGTGTCCGGCGGAAGGGTGCTGTTTGTGCAAGTGTATGAGGAGATCAATGTAAAACTGGTAGTAATCCTGAACGGTGGAAAAGTAAACGGAGCGGAGTTCCTGATTGGTGTATGTGGTGCGCAGGTTTTCGATAATGCCGAGCGCGGATTCGATTCGCCCAAGAGCATCTGAGAGTCTCCCCTGGCCGCGATCAAGAGAGGCGAGGCTGACGAGAGTGTGTGCTACTGCCGCGTCGTCGCCGATCTCACGCCTGATTGCCAACGCCTGCTCAAAGTGATTTCGCGCCTTCTCAAACTGGCTCAGATTTCGGTAGAGAAGACCAAGATTATGGTGCGCATATCCCTCACCCTCCCTGTTCTTGATCTGGCGCCAGATCGCCATCGCCTGTTCGAAATGTTCCCGCGCCTTCTCCTGTTGACCCAGTCCCCAGTAGACCTCGCCAAGATTATTGAGCACCTCCCCCTCACCATATCTGTTCCCGATCTCGCGGCTGATCGCCAGCGACTGCTCGTAATACTCTCTCGCCCCCTCCCTCTGGCCCAGTTTCATGTGAATACTGCCAAGGTTATTGAAAATAGAGCCTTGGCGGGCCCTGCTTTTGGTCTCGCGCCAGATCGCCAGCGACTGCTCGTAATACTCTCTCGCTTTCTCATACTGCCGCAGGCCGGAAGAGGTCTCGCCAAGATTATTGAGCGCTAATCCTTCACTAACCCTGTCCTTGATCTCTCTCGCGAGGGCCAGCGATTGTTCGTAATACTCTCTCGCTTTCTCGTTCTGGTTCAGGCTTCGGGAGAGAACACCAAGATTGTTTAGCGCCTGTGTCACACCTTGCCTGTTCCCGGTTTCGCGCCAGATCTCAAGCGCCTGCTCATAGTGCGCTCGCGCTTTCTCATTCTGGTGCAGATTTCGGTAGACAATGCCAAGATTATGGAGCGCCTGTGCTTCACCATCCCTGTTTCTGGTCTCGCGCCTGATCGCCAGTGCCTGCCCGTAGTATTCTCGCGCCCTCTCGTTGTGACTCAGATCCAGGGAGAGAATTCCCAGTCCATTCAGCGTCGTTGCTTCGCCATCTCTGTTTTTGGTTTCTCGCCTGATCGCCAGCGCCTGCTCGTAGTACTCTCGCGCCTTCTGGTTCTGATTTAAGTTTCGGTAGATATTGCCAAGATTGTGGAGCGCCGCTCCTTCGCCATCCCTGTTTTTGATTTCTAACCAGATCGCCAGGGCCTGCTCATAAAACGTACGCGCCTTTTCGTTCTGACTCAGATTCCAATAGACAGTGCCAAGGCCATTGAGGGCCGTTCCTTCGCCAAGCTTGTCCTGGATCTCGCGGCCGATCGCCAGCGCCTGCTCAAAGTACTCCCTCGCCTTGTCGCGCTGGCTCAACTTCTGGGTAACGCTGCCGAGGTAATTGAGCGTTTGTCCTTCCCACTTCCGATCTCCAGCCGCTCTCCACTTCTGGACCGCCTCCCCGTACTTCCCGACGGCACTTTCGAGCCCGGCGGCTTGCCCCTCTGCCCGTACCCCTTCCATAAACAACCGTTCCGCTGCGACTCGTGCCAGGTCCTGAGGAGTCGCCATTACTGCTTTCTGCAATCTCACCTCGTAGCGTGCGGTGTTGGCTGCCTGTGCTCTGGCGCGCACTTCGAGGATATACGAACCAGTGCTGGCGGCCTCCCACGATAACTCCTCGATGCCCAACATCCCGCGCAGCCCGTCCATTTCAATCAAGGATGCACCGTCTGGCCCATGCAGCGCCACGGCCACATCAATCCCCCGCTGCTCGACCGACACGTGTAGATACTGGCCGGAAGTGAGGACTACCCTATAGAGATGAACAGCACCTCCCGCCATCTCTCTTTCAATCGGTCCACCCGGCTCAAGCGTGCGTTGTTCCTGCTCGGCCTGCGCAGCGCTGCTTGAGACAGTTCCTTGTTGTATCGCAGATGAAACGAAGCGCGTCCGCGCTTGGACCATCGCCCCTGACGCGAGGAGAAGGACCAGCCCGAGAGCGGTGGTCCAATAGGTGAGGTGCAGTTTCAGTTCGTATGTAGTCGCATGCTGTTTGAGTTGGTGGGCCATGAGAACGACCTCCGTTAGGATAAGTCACCGGTGAGGGTGCTTTAAGCTGGACTGTGCATAATTGACCTTGTTGTTGTCAACTTAACTCTTAAAAGAAACACATCTTAGACAAGGATCAGTCCACTCCTCTTCATTAAATGATTAACGACCGCTCGTATTACGCGGCTGACTGATTATCAACCACCTCCTCGCAGAAGAATTTACACTTTGAAGCATCATTCCGTGTAGCGTATAGTAGTTGTGCCTGCACCATACATTGAGACTTCGTTCCTCCGGGAGTCCACAGTGCTTGAACGACTCAACAGATTTCTTTACTTGCCTCCTCGCGGAGTCCTGATCATCAATACAATCTTTTTCGGCGTGGTCTTCCTCTTCGCTATCATCGGTTACTTTTCCGAGACCATAAACAAGGCGGTATTACCTTTAGCAAAGACGGATGATTCTCTCTGGTTAGCGACGTCTATTCTGCTTCTCGGTCTGCTCGGGGTGTCTGCCCTGATCTTCTCCAGAACGCTAAAGTTTTTCCTTTGCGCGCGTCAGTGCCTCACTGCGACGTTCGGAACCACCGTAATCGTTGCCGTGCTGTATGCAGCTATCTGGAGTTTAATCCGAATTGCCGAGGGCAAGCAGCAGTTCGTACTGTTCCATCCCGGTATGTGGAACCTACAGGCAACAGTGAACAACGTGAAATACGGGAGTGTCCTGCTCTTGTTCGTTTCATCTGTCTCCCTACTCGGCAGTTGGGCTCTTTCTCTTCAGCCAGGACATGACTTCACTCCACTGATCACTGCGTGGAGGAAGTGGAAGGGTCCGGTCGAGAAACTGGCTAAGAGTACTCGCTTGACGTTTGTGGAGCATGAGGCTTTGATCGAGTCTACTGAAGGAATGCTTACTGCGCTCAACACTATAGCCGCACCCGTGCAACCCTTATCCTCAGCTGCCGCCGAAGAACTCAGGGATCCGCTGTTGAATTTTCAAAACTGGTATACGAAAAAGACCCATGTATCCTTCCTTGACTGCCATGGGTTGGAGTCTGACGTCGCTACTGATGCGAGCCGGATTTTACGCTTATGTTGAGTGATGTCGTCGGAGGCCCGTACCGAAAATGACTACCGAAAAAGAGGCTTACGTGTTCCTGTTCACGGAGTGGCATTTGCAACAGGGCAACTCGAATGAAAGTCCCGAGAATTGGCCGCCCTTTTGCAACGCCAACCCTCCGGACGGGCGCCCGCTACGCGAAATCGTAAAAGATATACACCGGAAACGCGATAGGTTGTTGCCCAAGAACTTTCCGCGTGAAGAAAAGATGCAGTTCAGACCGTCTGGTAGTGGTCCGGAAGCGATCGGGTCGAAAGCTGAACCCAAGTGGGAGAGTGTCTGGGGAGTAATTATTGACCGCAGCGCGGTTTCTCAAGCCAATGAGGAAAAACTCACCAGTATGGGTGTGCGCCTGAACAAGACGCTGGACCGTCGCAGAGGGTACCGTGTCGATCTTTTCATCACGCCTCGCGGAGACGAAGAGACACCTGGACCTCTAAAACGGTATGAGGATTCCTTCGCTGTTCAGATTGTGGACAACTCTGATGAATTTGTCATTGTAGTCGCCGGCGCGCTTGTGCATTCATCGCAGCGGCCAAATACTGCAGTGATTAACTACATGAATGAAAATTTTTGATTATTATGGCCAAAGAACAGATTTACGGTGAGCAATCTCGTTCAGCCCTACTGAGAGGAATAAACTCCCTGGCAGATGCGGTGAAGATTACGTTTGGCCCAAAAGGCCGAAGTGTCTTGCTTAGCCAGAAGTTTGGATCACCCATCATCACGCGGGATGGGGTTACGGTAGCGAAAGAGATTGATCTTCCCAATCGGTTTGAAAACATGGGCGCGCAAATGGTCCGAGAAGTGGCCTTAAAGACTGCCGACACGGCCGGTGACGGAACGACCACGGCCACCGTACTGGCCCAGGCCATCTTTCGCGAGGGAGTCAGACTTGTATCGGCCGGTGCGAATCCACTGGGGCTGAAAGGAGGAATTGAGAAAGCGGTAGATGTGGCTGTAAATTTCTTGCGGGATGACTCGCAGTCTTTTTCCGCGGACGTCTCAGAAGCCGCGAAACTGGCAGAACTTCCTTCATTGGCTGAACTCCTGGAACGGGAAAAACTGCCCTCCAAAACAATTAAGAGATTCTTAGAAGAGAATTCAAAACTGAAGAAGTCCGGCGAGATGCCCATCGGCTCTCGACTTCTCCTAGCGGCAGCGGCTGCAGGCGTAGGAACCAACATCGCCGATCGCATCGCATCTCAAGTCGTTAACGCGCAATCTGAATTAGGCGTCATTTTCGATAAATTGAATTACGTTCAGATTAAGAAATTAGCCGCTAACACCGCCAACAATGACGAGGAGATTGGAACGACGATCGCAGAGGCAATTGAACAGGTCGGTCACGATGGTGTAATCACCATTGAAGAATCCAAGTCAACGGAGACGACACTGGAAGTCGTCGAAGGAATGAGGTTTGACCGTGGCTATCTAAGTCCCTACTTCGTTACCGATGCCGAGCGAATGGAGGTGGTACTGGAAGATCCGTTTATCCTGATCAATGAAACGAAAATCAGTTCCGTGAAAGGGCTTCTGCCTCTGCTTGAGCAGGTAAATAAGACGGGTAAACCGATGCTGATAATCGCTGAAGATTTGGAGGGTGAAGCACTAGCGACGCTGGTCGTTAACAAACTCCACGGCACTCTTAACGCTGCGGCCGTTAAAGCTCCCGGCTCCGGTGATCGCCGGAAAGCAATGTTGGAAGACATCGGCGTTCTGACAGGCGGCAAGGTTATTAGCGCGGAACTGGGCATTAACCTCGAGAGCGTAAATATCGCTGATCTCGGCCATGCGAGGAGAGTAGTTATCGACAAAGAGAATACGACCATCATCGGAGGAACGGGAGATAGATTGGTCATTCAGGATCGAGGCGACGCATTAAGGAGGCAGATCCAGGATGCAACCTCTGACTACGACCAGGAAAAATTGCAGGAACGCCTGGGCAAGCTTACTGGCGGGATTGCAGTGATCAGAGTAGGGGCTGTTACTGAAATGGAAATGAAAGAGAAGAAGGGGCGGGTCGAGGATGCCTTGCACGCAACGCGAGCAGCTATTGCGGAGGGAACGGTTACCGGTGGCGGAGTCGCGTTGGTTCGCTGCATCGGGGCGCTCGAAGAAATGAAACTCAGTGGAGATGAAGCTTTCGGAGTTGATATTGTAAAACGCGCTCTTGAAGAGCCGATGCGCCAAATAGCTCACAACGCGGGGCGCGAAGGTGGGATGATGGTTGATCTTGTTCGTCGATCACAGCACAAGAACTTTGGTTTCAATGCCGAATCGGGTGAGTTCACCGACCTAGTCAAGGCGGGGGTGGTGGATCCCTTGAAGGTTACTCGTCTTGCTCTTCAGAATGCCGCTTCGATTGCCGGATTGATGCTAATGACAGACAGCATGATTTCGGAACCCAGTATAGAATCCATCGATAAGCGACAAACAGAACGTGATGCACTCCGCTACAGGTAGCCCTGCCGCGCTGCCACGTCGTGCAGCCCTCCTATTCAGTCTTAGTGGGCTCCGCTCATCAAGAGACTTGCCGGAGCTGTCACTGCTCATGTGGGACTTCGTCCTTCTTGAGGTTAACGCCTGAGATAGGACAACCAAATAGCCAACCAAAAAAGGACATGAGTCCTCAGTAACAATACCGTGTTGTTGCTCAGGCTGTTTGGTATGATTGGGTCATGCTCAATGTATATTTGGACAAGAATGTCTTGAGCCAGATGGTCACCATGATTGCCCTCGAGGAGAAATGAACTCTCAATTCAGAATTACCGCAGCTGTTCTTAAACATTTGGGACTTCGTTGAGACCCAGCTTTTTCTGATACTTTGTAAGTCCAAGTATTACAATCAGTTAGGAGTAAAGACGGAGTCCCCCCTTCGGCACCATAATTCTCCAATCTCCTCAGCAAAATCCCACATTTTCGAATTTAGTGTCCTCTTAATGCCCTTGATGTTCATCTTTCAGGGTCAACTTTGTGCGCATTGTGCGGACATGGCATGCGAGTCCGACAGGCGGACTCGAAAACTTAAGGGGCAAATCAACTTCATGCTTCACGCGCACAGTCAGATCGAGTTCTTGATTGGCGGGGAAGCGCTGCTGAGTGGAGAAAAACCAGCGGCCCCGGTTGCGAAGGCTTTCCAGCAGGAAGTGGTAACCCTGATGGACTTCCGCCGGTCGGCAAGCGGAACGAAAAAGAACTTGAAAAGATCCGAAGTACTCTCTTCCGAAAATCTGTTCACGCAAATGCCGGCTCTTTCGAAAGTCATAAAAAAGAGCATCATCTGACCGCGTCCTAGTCCGGTCATTCCTATCAGGGGCGGGGACTGCTTCGCACGTGAAAAATAATATGGGTGCACGTCACAGAAGTTGTCTCTACGTTACTGTAGCGATCATCACGCTCATCGCGAGCATAGCTCAGCCAACGTTTGCACAGGACAGATCGACTCCCTGCTCCTTTTCCGGCCCGGCTAAGGGGCAGGCGCGATGCCTGTTGCGACTCGTCAAGAAATTCGGCGAGGTCGAGCGCACTGCGATAACCCTGCCAGCGCCACTCGACCGGCTGATCGGAGAATCCACCGGTACTATTACAAAAGAGGCGTTCTTCGATACCTCGCTTCCCAGCAGATAAACGAGGAAGAAGTTGGTGGGCGACTGTCAGGCGAAGTGTCAAAGACCACGAGCGGTCAGCCCGCCACGTATTTCATTATCCACGATACGAGTAGTCCTACTTTGGAGCGTGGTGAAGCGTTTCCACCGGCAGGAATTGACACCGCGGCGTGGTCGGGAAATACAACCCTATCTTCACCCGACTTCATGTCCGAAGCGCCGTCGCAATCCTTCCGCAGTGTGTCAACCGGTGGCCCATGTCTTCATTAATCGGCTGGACCAGTCGGCGACCGGGCACGACTTTAAGCAGGGCAGGGTTGGCCAGGATAGTCAATGTGTGCCGCAACATCATCAGGTCTGATTTCGGCACTCCCTCGCCGCATTCACCATTGACAAAATAGAGCTTTGAAGTATCATCCGTTCGCCTAATAGTCCTCAAACTTGTTTCAGACGCCGGGTTCCCCTGACGTGATGCTTTCCACCGGGCACTGGGCGGGCATTTCAATTGAAAGTTCTGCGAGAAAGCGTCGCGGTTAGCGCCCTCATCGAGGCTAAAGTGTCATGCGCGCTATGGAACTCACCGGCCTCATGCCGTTAATGAACATTACTGATGGGCGCGAGGAGATTCGCATCGGCCTGGTTGACGGCCCCGTGGCGGTCAATCACCCCGACCTAGCCCAGGCGAAAGTGCGTCACGTCGAGGGCAGCCTGAGCGGCTCGTGCGCGCGCTCAAATAGCTCGGCCTGTCTCCACGGGACGCTCGTCGCCGGGGTCCTCTGCGCCCGCAGGGGTTCGCCGGCCCCGGCCATCTGCCCCGGCTGCACCCTGCTGGTGCGGCCCGTTTTTGCGGAGACGGCGGCGGGTGTCGAGCAGATGCCGAGCGCGCGCCCCGAAGAGCTTGCGGTCGCCATCGTGGATTGCGTCGTGGCGGGGGCGCGCGTGGTGAACCTGAGCGTCGGCCTCGACCAAGTGTCCCTCACGGGCCAGCACGAGTTGGAGGAGGCGCTCAACCAAGCCGCCCGTCGCGGGGTGCTCGTGGTGGCGGCGGCGGGCAACCAGGGCACCGTCGGGGGGACGGCCATCACGCGCCACCCGTGGGTGATCCCGGTCGTCGCCTGCGACGGGGAAGGCCGTCCGAGCCGCCAATCGAACCTGGGGGCAGGGATCGGGCGGCGGGGTTTGAGAGCGCCCGGCGAGGACATCCGCAGCCTCGGCGCAGGCGGCCCGCCGCTCACGTTCGGGGGCACGAGTGCCGCCGCGCCTTTCGTGACTGGGGCCCTGGCGCTGTTGTGGTCGGCGTTCCCCGAAGCTTCGCCGTCCGAAGTGAAACTCGCGGTCACGCAAGCCGCGTCGTCGCGGCGCGCCGCAGTCGTTCCCCCTTTGTTGAACGCCTGGGCCGCTTACCAATCAATGAGAAGGAATCGTCCCTGAAGGAGAAAAGAGCCATGCAACAGACAGAAGTCAACGAGCAACCGGCGGAGCAAAGCTCCGGCGTGAGCGCCGCGCCGTTATCCCCAGATGCCCGCCCGGCGGCCAGCGTCTCGCCCCAGACAGGGACAGGCGGCAGTTGCGGCTGCGGGGGCCAAGCCGCGGAGGACGCCAGCGGGGCGCTGGAAATCGCTTACGTCTTCGCTATCGGCAAGGTCGAGGTGCGTTTCCCCAGCCTCGCCGTCGAGAAAGAGTTCGCGCAGGCCAGCGGGCGGGCCGACACCGCCGGGCTGACTGACCGGGAAGCGTTCCACTCCGTGTTCACGCTACGCGAGAACCGCTACCTCGCGCGCCAAGTCTGCTGGGTTTTCACCATCGAGGGGCTAGAGACCTACCTCCTCATCCCGCGCGACCCGGCGGACTACGACCTGCTGCTCGAAGCCGTCCGACCCGCTCCAAGCCCCTTGGACGTGGATGTCGTCGTCGGCAGGCGCGGCCCCATCGCCCCGCCGGAGATGTGCAACGGGCTGTTGGTGCCGCTGGTCGCCTTCGACCAGCTCTACTCCTTCGACCGCGACGCGCTCGTCAAGGCCATCCCGCGGCCCGCAACGATTGCCGCCAAGCAGGAGAAGCAGTTCAGGTCGGCGGCTGGGGAACTGCTCGACCGCATCATGCAACTGGCCGACAACGCAGGCTCGACCGACGAGCACCGCGCCGTCAACTATCTGGCCGTGCGCTACCCGGCCATTTACGCGCTGGCGACCGAGGCTTACGGGCGCGACAGCGCGCTGACGGCGGTCGAGGCGCGCCCCTCGCGCCTGAGCGCGACGCGCAAAGTCGTGGACATTATCTTCGCGTTCACCAACCGCCAGACCGACGTGACCGAAAAGTATTTCGTGCGCGTGGACGTGACCGAAAAGTTTCCGTTCCTCGTCACCAAGCTGTCGCCTTACTACGACCGCTGAGACTGAAAAGCCGAAAGGAGATTAGACTGATGAATTTACCTGGGTTCAACGCGGAAGCCTCGCTCTACCGCAGCGCCGTGGGCTATCGCCTGGCCGCGACACGCGGGCCGGCGCGCGCTGGCGTCACGAGTGTCACGCCCCAATCTAGCTGGTGCTACAATAAATGTGCTAATTTCTGGTGGAATTGCCATGAAACGTGCAGACAGGTTGGTTTCAACATGGTCTGCATAGACAGGTGTTTGGGGATGACAGCCGCCTGCGAAGCTGGGTGCGATATGCTTCGGGTTTAACGGCGTCGGGCGCACGTTAGCGGCCTCGCCGTTTTGAAGTCATAAGGAGGATGGTTGAAATGAGTTTACCGGGATTCACAGCGGAAGCTTCAGTTTACCGTAGCGGCTACAGCTACCGGGCCACCGCGAAGGGCGGGCCAGCGGGCACCGCGCAGGTGGTGCCGCATTTATACATTGACGATACGTGCAGCCAGAGGTGCGGCAGCGCGGCGGTGAGATGCGGCAGATTATGCAACCGGATGCTGGGAGACCCAGGCCTGTGCTGGGACGCGTGCTTTGCGGTGCAATCGAACTGCATATACACGTGTAGAATGTTTCAATTTTAGCGTCGCCGAGTGCTTTCGGCCTTCCTGTGGTTGAGGCTCAGCCCCGATTCGTTCAAGCCGGCAGTCATTCCACGCCGGTTAAGGGCCAGGGCCACTGTAACTGTGTGCGCAGGACCGTTCTCATGATAGGCGCTCGCCGAAGGAACAACACGAAGGAGGAGGTTTGCGAAATGAACCTGCCAGGATTCACAGCTGAAGCTTCACTCTACCAGACATACGCCACGTACCGCAGCGCCGGGGCGTTCACCGCTGCGGGCGAGACGGTCAGGCCGGCGCAGTTCGAGCCGCCGTTCGAGGACGGCGACATCTCGGGCTGCGTCGAAGCTTGCTTTCAGGACTTCGGGAACAATCCGCGGCGGCTGCGACGCTGTTTGTCGGGCTGTCGCCAGCAGTAGACTTGTCAGACATCCTGTGAAGCAACGTGTCGGCCTGAAGACGCCGGAGCCCTTTGGCTGCTCGTGTGGCCGCGGCTTGGCTTGGAGCGTGCCCGTCGCAAGAGGCGCAGAGCCGTAGAGGCTTGGCGCTGTTAGACTGTGGAGTTGCAGTGTGTCTTTGGACTGGAACTTCCGGCTCCCACCTCTACTGCCACTCCCAAAATTGAAGCTTAGGGCTGCGGTCCCTTATGGCTAGTGCGGCGGCAAACCCTGGAAATGGATCTAAGTTGATGATTGACCACTCGGTGGCCTCCCTTGGGCCTACGTCCGAGCTGATGAGGCGTGCGGATTCACCTGGGGTGAGCGAGACGGCGAAGCCATTTAAGGGATGTGAGAGTCCTGAGCCGATGGCTTTGATGTATGCTTCTTTGCGCGTCCAGCAGTTGAAAAACGCTTGCGTTCGCACCCCTGCCGGCAGTGTTCGCAGCTCGCACAGTTCCGTTCCCGAAAAAAAGCGCTCGGCAATCACAAGGCTGGCGAAGTCGTCAAGGAGCATTTCAATGTCCACGCCCAGTTCCCGCTCGCGGGTACAGGCGTAGAGCGCAGCGCCGTGCGAGTGAGAGACGTTAAAACGTAACCCGCCCCGATCCTCGGCCAGCGCGGGCTTCCCGTAGTCGTTGTACGTTAAATAAATCTCCGAGGGTGGGGTTTCGAGGTAGCGGCCCAGGATAGTCCTTAGCATACCGCGCCCGACCACGTAATGGAGGCGGTCTCGGTCGAAGTGATAGCTCTCCGCCTTTCGCCTCTCTTCGAGAGCTAGAGTAGCCCAGAACATCTTGACCTCGTTGGCGTCTCGTTCCAGAGATGCCCGCCAGACGTGAATCTCGTCACGACCGAGATGCAAGTTCGCCGGAGTCAATTGCCATTCTTCTCGGCGCAAGACCATAACCGATGCCTCTGATTTTCTCACGCGAGGGCGAATGCATTAGAACCAACTTTATCTTTCGCTATCTCAACAGCTCTGGTTCTCCTGCATCCTGTTTTGGTGTTTCTGACCACTCGCCACCAGTCTGCCAGGGTTCCGACCTTGTTAGAGCGATCGTCCAAAGCACTGCCCAGGGCCGATTTCCAGACCACGTGTATCGAATTAACCAAGGCTCCGCGGCTGTTGTTAGCGGGAAGCAGTGGGAAAAGATCGGCAGCGCGAACGCCACGTATTAATCATCATGAGCACCAAGCAAAACCACGGTGGAAGCTTTATGCGACACATTCCTCCAGCACCTCCAGCTCTTCTGCAATCTGGTTTCTTCTTATCTCAAATAAATCGGCCATCACCGCCTCGGTAGTGGGCCAGCGTCCTGCTCCTTTTCCCGATACCATAAGGCGTTCTCCCACTTCCGGTTCGACCAGCAATCGATTCTCAGCGCCATGCACTTGTGCCAGCGGATGCTCTGCTGGAAGTGCAACTGGTTCGACACTCGCTTTTATGTTTTGTCCAGAGCGGCGACATCGCGCTACCAGGCGCACCACCTCACTACGTCGTTTCATTTGTTTGAGCTTTTCTAAGTTCAGATCTTCGATTCCTGTGCGAGCAATCGATTCCAGCGCCAGGCCGACACCAAAAGCAGCTCGCGCCAGAAGTATCAACTTTTGTGCGGCGTCAGTGCCATTAAGATCGACCTGGGGCTGAGCTTCCGCATATCCCAATTCCTGGGCCGCTCGCACTGCGGCATTCATAGTTTCGCCGGCCGCGAGCCGATCCAGGACGAAGTTACACGTGCCATTGAGTATTCCCGAGAATTCTTTCAATGGGCCAAACGTCTTGGCTCGTTGGATCGTTTCCAAGGCGGGCAAAACTCCACCCACCGCTGCGCTGTACCGCAGTGAAGCGCCGCAATCCTTGGCAAGGTTTTCGAGCGCGTCGCCATGGGCGGCGATGACCGCCTTGTTCGCTGTCACGACATTCCGTCCCAACCGCAAAGATTGCTCAATTACCGCTGCGGCCTGGCTTGTCCCACCAATCAATTCAACCACCACATCGCATGGACTTGCGATCAAATCTTCAAGATGCGAAGTGATCAAATCATTCGAAATCCCGAGCGCACGAGCTGGCCCGCCCGTTCGTGCGCCTACGCCGACAACAGAAAACAGGTTGGGCAATGCGGCCAGTCGTTCGTAGACTCCGCCCCCCACCGTGCCGCAGCCAATCAGCGCTACGCGCAGAGGCTCCACCATAATTAGAGAGCTAGCTATGCGATCACTGAAGGGGCCAATTTCTGTCGCGACGCCGGCTCCGATTGCGTTGATTGAAAAGCGCAGCCGATGGGCCTTAGCAAAGTGAACTGCCTTTAGTTCGACCACTGAACCGCCTATACGCAACGCAGTTTCATAACTGACTTCGGCGAAGCGCGACGGGCGCACGCCGGCAAACGCCGAATCGTTTGTATAGAGTCCATCGACATCCTTTACTAGTACACAATGCGCAGACAACCGATGCGCCAAAACGAGCGCCATGAAATCGGAGCCGCCGCAATCAGGTAACATTGGATCTACGCTCTGGTCTCGACCAGCGAATCCGGGAAGGACCACCACAGCACTGCGACACTCATTCCGCAGTCGTGCGGAGTCAATGGCGATCGTGTCGGCGTCGATGCTCCCTACCGTGCGAAACCCGACCAGCGCTGCATCAAGCACGCGCGCCGGAATGCCGACCTTCTCAAGTGCCAATCCCAAAAGCGCTGACGATGATGCGCCATCACTTGCGAGTGTTGACTTATCAGGTGTCGCGCATAGGCTCCCGGCATCGCCCATCAATTGATCCCCGGTACTGCCAAAAGCAGAAACCACGGCAATGACCTGCTCTCCGTGACGCCAGTGGCGATAGATTTCATGAACCGCGCTCGGCAAATCGTTTTCACATCGCAGCGCTGAACTACCAAACTTCAATATGACTATGTTGTTCATTATGGCTTTCTGGCCGGCCGTGAGTCTTCGTGGGGAATTCGTAGAGACAGTCGATACTGGGGAATGAAATTGAAACAGGCGATTTCGCCGCGCACGAATCTCCAAAGCGTCGGGTGATTAGACCGTGGACACTGCGTCACCATCCTGCTCCGAGTGTTTCCAAAGCGCCAGTCGCAGAGTTCTCTTCGACGATCTGCTCGAAAAAGGCTTCGTGAAGGTTCCTCATCGCATCATCAATCTCGCGTTCGTCAATGACTAGTTTCAAACTGGTGCTCGACACACTTTGCGATATGATCAAGATGTCAATGTCACTCAAAGCGCTAAACACGCGGGCCGCAACCGCCGCCCTACAGCGTAGTCCTGTGCTGATGACGGATATGATCCCACGCTGGTTCTCGATCTCGATTGCGCCGAGGTGGCCTAGATCTTCAACCAGGAACGGCAACGTGCTTACATCATCGAGCAGCAGCGACACGCTCACCTCGGACGTCGTCATCATATCGATGGTCGTCTGGTAACGGTCAAAGACTTCAAAAATTCCGCGTAAAAACTGAGGTGGCCTGAGGTTGCGGTTGGAGGCGATGCGCACGATTGTGACAGGCGTTTTATGCACAATGGCTTTGACCGGCAATGGCCGCTCCTCAATCTCCCAACTAATCAACGTGCCTGTCTCATCTGGGGCGAGCGAGTTGCGAATAGTCATGGGGATTAGCCGAGCGGCGGCGGGCTGTAGCGCTTTTGGATACAGCACTTTCGCACCGAAGTAAGAGAGTTCCGCCGCTTCCAGATAAGTCAATCTGGAAATCGTGCGTGCCCCGGTTATGAGGCGCGGGTCGGCTGTCAAAATGCCTGACACATCGGTCCAGATTTGAATCTCAGAGGCGGATAGAGCAGCACCAACAAGCGCCGCCGTATAGTCCGAGCCGTTGCGTCCCAAGGTGGTGGTAACACCTTCCTGGGATGAGCCGATGAATCCACCCACAACAGGAATCTCTGACGCTTCCAACATAGGAACGATCTCTTGAAGTATTTGCCGCTCGCTCTCCGGCATGAGAGGCGTAGCGCAGCCGTGCACATCATCGGTGACGATGCAACGTCGTGCGTCCACGTAGCTCGCCCGAAGGCCGCGCTCACGGAGAACAGCTGCAAGTAAAGTGGCGGAGAGTTGTTCTCCATAAGCGATGACCGCGTCCTGCCAAATACTGCGCATCTGAGGAATCGCACCGGCTGCGCGGAGCAATTCCGCAATCTCCGACCGAGCGCTTTCGATGGCCAACTCAATAGCAGAAGATTCCTTCGTCAAGAGACTCTGGATAACACTTAGGTAGCGAGCAAGGGGATTTTCGAGGGCGCTCACGGCTGCAGCCTCGTCGCCATCTGTGGCCATAGCGACAATCGAAACGAGGTCGTCCGTGACGCGACTCATTGCTGAGACGACCACGACGGGATACATGGTCCTGTAGGCAGAAACAATGTCAGCTACTCGGGTGAAGGCAAAGCCATCACCAACTGACGTCCCACCAAACTTCATGACGATAGGGGCAAATTTCATTATCAAATAGACTCGACATATCGGATTCAGAATAAGAAAGGATGTGGAACGCCTAAGAACCTTTCGTTAAGGCTGTCAAATGAAAGAACTGGCCCAGGCCGTCGCCCTTCGGAGGTGACGGAAATCAAGTTCCCGCGACGCAGCCTCTGGAGAGTGAAGCGAAGCGGCAGAGAGCGGATTACGGGAAGCAACCAACAATCATTTGGATGAGAACCTCTCGGAAAAGAAATCGTGTCAGGGCCAGGAGAGAAGAGAGTAAGCGCGTAGTACGGCGAAGCGGAAGAATTGTGGGCCTTTAGTGCAGAAGCCCTGGAGCTCATGGCTTGAGCGAGACTTTACTGTCAGAGGTGGACCAATGCAAGGTGATTTGCATGGCCGATTTTGGTATTTGTTGGCGAGGATTGTTGATTCGTTCCGGATAGCATTTAAGCTCCCGTTGATGGGTCTCAGTGGAGTGCTGTTCTGGAGCGTGCAAAAGAGAACGAGCGACCCCGGAGTAATAAGCCATTCGGCTCTGTGACACGCAAGCGCGAATGACGACGAATGCGAAACTTAGTATCCAACGTTAAAGACGATCTAGTCGCAACGGTCAATCATTACGCTACGCAGTTGATTGCTTATGTCGAAACGAGTCGATACTGCAGTCTAACGGTCGAGTCTGCAATCGTGATCCGACAGAAGCGCCATCAGCCTGGGACGTGTTGGCGCGCGGAGTCTGGAATAGCCGCGTGCTGTGTCCAGCACTGTGCTCTATATTGCGACGGGGTGACCCCAGAAGCTTTTTTGAATGTTCGGGCGAAGTGGCTTTCATCCCGTATGCCCACCTGATTCTGGATCTCCTTAACCCTCAGGCAGGTGGTTTCAAGAAGCTGCTTTGCCATTTTCATCCTGAGCTCTGAAAGATACTGCGTAACAGATGTACCGGTTTCAACCTTGAACAAACGGCACAAGTGCCATGGGGAAATGTTTACGGATTGCGCTATCTCGTTAAGTGAGAGCGGTCGGCTAAGGTTTTCTTCAATAAAACGGATTGCAATTTTTATTCTATGATCTGAGGGGTCTGTGCGATGGGGCAATAACATGAGTCTTTCCTATTCTTTTGAGGTGGCCACTTGGCCTGAGCGCACACACGTGTGCGTTGAGGGGCCGAGCGGCACGGATTAAGATTCCAGGGGTTCTAAGAGATTATCGACTGATGGATCAAGGGTGCGAGGAAACATCCTTTAAGATTTCTGTCAATAATTCTGTTTATCTCGTCAACTGAAGTGCCATCGCCCGTCAGGGTCGTTTGGGTTCAAGCAAAGGCAATGAACCCCCCTTCTCCATGCCAAGCGTGTTGATCCTGGTTTTTGGATAGGAGTGCGAAGGAAATTCAGAGTGTCCGCGAAATATTGGGATGAAACTCTTTTTGACATATACCACTCCTTGTCTAGATCAACCGCAGGTGCACCCGAATCGACGGCGTTAAGTCCAAATCAAGTCCCGAAGTAAAACGTATGTTAAGTAGTACGCGCGGGTGAGCTTAATAGCAAGGCAACAAGAATGTGCGCTAACGCACAGAGTTGGCGTGTGCTACCACACAAAGAGTCTGTGTGCCAGCACACATAGAGCCAATAACAAATCTTCATGTATACAATGAAATTCCCTGAAGAGTGGCTGTTTCATTGGGGTATTAGCGAAGGAAGGGCGAAAACTCCCATCACCGTCGCCGGTGACTGGATCGGCTCGCCGGGCAGCATTATTCTCTGATTTACCTCTCTGAGAAACAGCCTCCAAGGGAGAAAAAGAATCTCGCGTAAGCGCTGCGCGGTTGATCATGAGACTCACAATTGAGCCAAGGCATCCTATCTTTGAACATCCTCGGACGCTCTAATAGTCTGGCACTCTCTTCAATTCAACCGTAATCAACAACACGTAGGTTTGTTGTCTAGGTTTGGTATTGCTCCAGCAGTTGGAAAGTATCCGAAGCATCGGGAAAAATAAAAGCAGGGACCGGCCCACTCTCTTCGTGGACCCGCGTCGGCGGTGGCTTGTCCAATAGGATTTGAGTTGAACGGTCGAACGTCGACCGCAAAGTGGATAGGCAAACGTCATTAGCGCCGTAGATTTTCAAACATTTTCTCGTTCAGCCCCATCAAAACGTAGCGAGTAATTCCCTTAGCAACCTTCTCCAACGAATAACAACATCGGCCATGCAAATACTCTTGCATTGAAATGCGTGGGACACTAGAGTGCGTCTCAAGCCATGAGCTTCAAGTTTGCAAGCGCTAAAGGTCCCGCTCTTTTCGTTCCGGGTCCGACCGCGCACACTCGCTTCTCTGGCCATTGACAGGACCTTTTTTTCACCGAGGTTCCCATCCACAAGGTGATTTGTGGTTTGACCTCTAGTAGTCAGCACTCTGCCGCTTCGCTCCACTCTCGCAGGTCGCGTCGCTCATGAGTTGCCGTCCGTCCACCATCGCTGCCCACGCTGGGCGCTGAGAGCACCGATTTTCTTCTGTCTCTCTTGAGCGCCTCATGCGGTAGCTCTATCCAAACCCCGGCAATCTGTGGCTTGAACTTCGGCCGCAATCTAAACACACATTATCGATGCCGTTATCGCCTTCAGGAGCGTGCTGCGCACACTGACCGAGGTGTGAGTCTAATCGGACTCAGGGTCCCTCAAACCATATTCGGCCGGGTCAAATTTAAGGAATTTCCATGAGCACCAGTACAGCAGCCCTAGCAGAAACCCTAAGCTGGTATGCGATTCATACTCATCCGAAACAGGAAGATCGAGCGGACGAGAATTTGCGATCCTGGCAGGTGGAGACCTTCGCCCCCAAGCTGAGAGCGCGCCGTTCCAAACCTTATGCACGCACGCCAACCTATTTCACCAAGCACTTATTTCCCCGGTACATCTTTGCGCGATTCAGAAGCGATGAATTCCTTCACAAAGTGCGGTACACCCGGGGCGTCGAGAGCGTAGTTGGAATAGGCAGCAACCCCTCGCCGATCGACGATCAGGTTATCAGCCTGATCAAATCACAGAGTGATGACCAGAACATTGTCAAAATCAGCGATGGACTGAAGGTGGGCAGCGAAGTCGTTATCAGTGAAGGACCACTGAGGGGATTCACCGGAATATTCGAGAGAAGTATGAAAGACTCCGACCGCGTCATGATCCTTCTCAATACCGTGACCTACCAATCTCACATCGTGATTGAACGAGAACTGGTCAGGAAAGCCGGCACTTTAGACTGAGGTCACTTGGTTGGCAAGACCAGGCCAAGCCACTTTGTGTTCTGATAGTTATCCTTCTTACTTCAAACGACTCCAGGGCCAGAAGGCTCTCGATGTAGGGTGTGAGCATCGATGAATTTGCTCCTCAAACCAATCTATCTTTTTGCCGATAGCCAGCTCTTGTTTTGGCGCAGCGAGAGCGGGCCGTTTTTGCATTCGGTCAGAAAATCAATTGGAGATGGCCCTCGAAAAGCCGCCTACATCGGAGCCTCAAACGGTGACGATCCCGGCTCTTTTTCGATGTTCAGAGAGGCTATGGACAGCATTGGAATTAGCGACTGCCGGATGGTGCGAGCTTCTTTCTCGCCTGACGATGCCAGCAATGTGGCCCAGGCCGACATCATCCTATTGGCCGGAGGAGATGTCGAAAAGGGCTGGAACATATTCGAGAAGAGTGGGCTCAAGGAACTAATCTACAGAAGGTATTTTGAAGGCGCGCTTCTGATGGGGGTATCGGCAGGTGCTGTGCAGCTGGGTCTGTTGGGATGCACCGCAGGACACCCGGCCCCCGAAAATCTTATTAAGACATTTGAGTTGATTCCTTTTGTTGTTGGTGTTCATGAAGAGAATGAGGAATGGAAGACGCTCAAGCTAACCATTCGACTAGCGAACGCACAGGTACATGGAATTGGTATTCCCAGTGGTGCGGGGATCATCAACCACGCTGATTCATCCATTGAAGCGATTCGACACCCAGTTTGCGAATTCTCAGTAAAGGGTAAAAAGATGGTTCGCCATCTGCTGTTTCCCACTCCCGGCTGGAGTCGTGCTCAAAGAACCTGCTGATATTGCGTTGACAGCGCAATCGTTCATCGGTGCAGGCCTTTCCTAACACCTGGGCCAAAAGTTTGACATAGCTGCTCGTTCCCCATCGCTCTCAGTCCAAAAAACTCCTCCCCGTGCGCAGGAAGGACCAGCCTAAAAAGCGGTAGATTCCAGCCAACGAAAGAAGCGCTTAGATCAAGAAAAGAGGACAATATGAGTACTGTCACAACCGAGGCTTGGGTAATCAATCCGGCCCCGCTTACGCTAAGAAGCGAGCAGAATAAGAGCATCACCACCGAGGCTTGGGTGATTGATTCAGCTCCCGACGACGCCCACGAACTCGAACCCGCTGAACTCAGGAAAGAGACCTATTCGTTCACGAACATTACGGAACACGAAGTGTTGGCGGAACCGATTTACGGCTGCTGGGAAGGCAATATGACTCATGCAATTCAAAGGAGTCCAGTTGACGTTTGCCGACAGCGTGGTGAAAAGAAGATTGTCATCGGTAACGCGGGGGTGGTGCGAATATTGAAGGTTGGGTCATCGGTGACCAACGTTAAGGAAGGGGACCTCTGCCTTTTTGCCGCCGTCGGGACGACCGATCAGTTTGGTTACCTGATCAAGGTTGTCGGTTATGACGCGCGTGACACCATCGGCCTACTTGCCAAACGGATCAAACTTCATGAAAAACAGGTGATTCCTCTTCCCAAGGATTCGAAATTATCTGCCCAGCAATGGGCGGCATTCTCTCTTCGCTACACTACTGCCTGGGCCAACTGGAAGGTTGCTTATGGCTGTTGGCGACTCCAGATGCCAGAGGATCTACAGCCCGTGCCGTTTGTTTGGGGGTGGGGAGGAGGCGTCACGCTTGCCGAGCTAACGCTCGCCAAGTACTTCGGCTGCCAGGTGGCAATGATGGCCTCCGACGATGAGCGTCTTAAGCTAATTCAAAGTTTGGGCATCAAAGCGATTGACCGACGTCAATTCAGCAACCTCGACTTTGACGAGAAGCGGGTGCGCACCGATTCAGCCTACAGAAGGCTATACCGAGAGTCTGAAAAAACCTTTCTTCAATTGGTCAAAGAGGACACCGGCGGTTTGGGAGCTTCAATCTTTATTGACAACATCGGTAAACCGGTATTCCGCGCAACGATGAAGGCTCTCGCCCGACAAGGTGTGATTACGACAGTCGGGTGGAAGAAGGGTATGGACCTTTCAGTGATTCGCGCGACAGAATGTATCAATCATCACGTCCATGTTTTCTCACACGGCGCCCGATATTTTGAAGGCGTAGCTTCGATTGCTTTTGCCGAGCAGACCGGGTGGGCTCCCCCAGTCACTGATGTCGTTTGTAGCTGGGATAACATCCCGCAGTTGGCAGAGGATTGCGCTACCGACAAGACAACCGACTACTTTCCGCTCTATCAAGTGAACCCGCTTTAATCCAATCACCGACGGCGAGCTTTACCAGCTCCTGAAACGGGCGGACCGAGAAGAAGGCCGCCAAGGTCTTCATCACATCCCGCTAATTAGCATGGACAAAGAAATCGATCCATTTAAGAACTGCTCAACATTCGTTGAACTCCTGCGTTGGAGAGCTTTACATCATCCCGCGCGGATTGGTCTAACGTTTCTGCAGGATGGCGAAACAGAGAAGGCCAGTCTGACCTATCAGGAGTTGGATCGTCAGGCCAGGACAATCGGCGCCACTTTGCAAAAGCACGCAGCCAGTGGGGAGCGTGCGTTGTTGCTTTATCCTGCGGGGCTCGACTTTATTGCCGCGCTCTTCGGATGTTTTTATGCCGGCGTAATAGCCGTGCCGGCATACCCACCGCATCTCAACCGTCCCGTGTCACCGCGATTAGAGGCAATCATAGAAAATGCCCAGGCCACAATCGTGCTGACCACGGCCCATATCCTCTCCAGTGTGGAAAAGCGATGGGCCGCCGCGTCCCATCTGAAAGGCTTGCGCTGGATAGCTACCGAGACCCTCGATGCCGATTCGGCGGACGCCTGGTGTGACCCGCTGGCCGACGCCGGCACGCTGGCCTTTCTTCAGTACACTTCCGGATCCACGAACCTTCCGAAGGGCGTAATGGTTAGTCACGGCAACCTCCTCTCCAACGAGGACATGATTAGGACGGCCTTCGAACATACAGAGCAGACCACCTTTGGTTGCTGGTTGCCTCTCTACCATGACATGGGATTGATCGGCATTGTGTTGCAGGCACTCTACCTGGGCTCACGTGCAATTCTGATGGCGCCAGCCGCCTTCCTCCAAAGCCCCTTCCGTTGGTTAGAGGTCATGTCGCGCTACGGCGCAAACACGAGCGGCGCTCCTAACTTTGCCTATGATTTGTGTGTGGACAAGATCTCCCCGGAGCAGCGCTCGACCCTGGATTTAAGTAAGTGGAGCGTTGCTTTTAATGGCGCCGAGCCAATCCAACACCGCACGCTGGATCGGTTTGCGGCTTATTTCGAGCCCTGCGGTTTCCGTCCCGAGGCGCTCAATCCTTGCTACGGGTTGGCTGAAGCGACGGTCTTCGTTACCGGCGGCAAAAAGTCAGCGGCTCCGATATTGGTTTCGTTCCACGCCGGAGCGCTGGAGCAAAACGATGTGATTGAGATCGCGCCTGGGGACAAGGGCGCAAGAAATCTCGTCAGTTGCGGGCGTAGCTGGCTCGGCCAGAAAATCGCTATCGTTGACCCCGAATCTTTGATTAGACTCGGCGAAAGCCATGTTGGAGAGATTTGGGTCGCCGGCCCCCACATCGCGCAAGGGTACTGGCAGCAAGCTGAGGTGACCGAGAGCGCTTTCCGCGGATACATTCATGAGACAGGTGAGGGACCCTTTCTTCGTACAGGTGATCTCGGGTTCTTGAAGGACGGCGAGATTTTTATCAACGGCCGACTGAAAGACCTGATCATCATTCGTGGGCGCAACTACTATCCTCAAGACATCGAATGGTCAGTCCAACAATCCCACACCAGCTTGAGACCGGGATGCGTAGCGGCTTTCTCCGTCGAGGTTGACGGCCAGGAGCGCCTGGTGGTTGCTGCCGAAGTCGATCGCCATTTTCGGGGCGCGAGTGTCGACGAAGCAGTCAGTGGAATAAGAGAAAGAGTAGCGGAAGAACACGAGCTTGAAGTTTACGCCGTCGCGCTTCTGAAGTTCGGAAGGATTCCCAAGACAACCAGCGGCAAGATCCAGCGCCACGCTTGCCGGGCGGATTTCCTGGCCGGCAACTTAAATCTCGTCGAGCAATGGGTGCAGCCGGCCACGAAGCCTTCCACCGTCAAAGTTCGGTTGGCGCCTCAAGCAGGCGATGATTCGTTATCGCCTAACGAAACAACCGACATCATTCAGACGTGGATAGTGTGTCAGATCGCCGAGCGAATAGGCGTCGATCGTGACGAAGTTGATGTCAGAAAGCCATTCCGCAGCTATGGACTTGATTCGGTGGCGAGCGTCGCTATAACCGGAGAGCTTGGTTCGTGGCTGGGCCGGTCGCTTTCTCCGACCTTGATTTACGAGCACCCTACGATTGGGGCTCTGGCGCAGCACCTGGCCGGCGAAATAGAACAAACCAATTTAGCTTCGACCGATGAGAAGCAAGATGCGGTCAGAGAGCCCGTGGCCATCATCGGGATTGGTTGCCGTTTACCCGGCGCAAATGGTCCCGATGCGTTTTGGCGATTGGTGCGGGATGGTATCGATGCGATCTCAGAAGTGCCGGCCGAGCGTTGGGATTCGCGGGCTTATTACGCGGCGGATCCGGTGCCACCTGGAAAGATGAATACCCGCTGGGGAGGGTTTTTGGATCAGGTGGATCAGTTTGATGCTTCTTTCTTTGGGATCGCTCCACGCGAGGCTACTCACATGGACCCGCAGCAGCGCCTCCTTTTAGAAGTGGCCTGGGAGGCGCTCGAAGATGCCGGGCAAGTGCCGGAATCCTTAGCCGGGACGCGGGCCAGCGTCTTTATCGGACTCTCGGGCAGCGAATATGGCTCGATGCAAATCAACCAGCCCGGACGCATCGACGCCTACGCGGCGACCGGCAGTGCCATGAGCATCGCTGCAAACCGTCTCTCCTATTTCTTCGACTTTCGCGGGCCGAGCATGACTGTCGATACAGCCTGCTCCTCGTCGTTAGTCGCGGTGCATCTTGCATGTCAGAGCCTGTGGCGCGGCGAGTCTACGCTGGCCCTCGCCGGCGGCGCGAATCTAATTCTCACCCCGGCAGTGACCGTGAGCTTCTCACAAGCAAGTGCAACGAGTCCTGACGGCCGTTGCAAGGCATTTGATGCGCAAGCAAACGGTATTGTGCGTGGGGAAGGTATAGGCGTCATCATCTTGAAACCGCTCTCACGAGCGGAGGCGGACGGCGACGAGATTTATGCCGTCATCAGAGGAAGCGCGGTGACACAGGACGGCAAATCCAACGGGATTACGGCTCCGAGTGTAGCGGCGCAGGAGGCTGTGCTTAGAGAGGCTTACCATGATGCGGGAGTTTCTCCCGACCGCGTGCAATACGTTGAGGCGCATGGAACAGGCACCTTGCTTGGCGACCCGATTGAGGCCAAGGCGCTTGGCAGTGTGCTCGCGAGTGGCCGCGACACCGAACATGCCTGCGTCATTGGTTCTGTGAAGAGTAATATCGGGCACCTTGAGGCTGCTGCCGGAATTGCGAGTCTCATCAAAGTGGCCTTAGCAATTAAGCATAAAGCGATTCCACCGAGTCTCCATTTCAGCCAGCCCAATCCGCATATCCCATTTGACACTCTCCGTCTGCGGGTTCAGCAAACACTTGGTTTGTGGCCCAACGCGCTTGGCCCAGCTCTGGCCGGTGTCAGCGCATTCGGGTTTGGCGGCACCAACGCACATGTAGTTTTAGAGGAAGCTCCAGCGAGTTCCCACATAGCCCCGCTGCCGGAGACCGATGACGAAGGAGTGGTTCCCTACCTGCTTCCAATCTCAGCTCAGACTCCGGAAGCAGTGCGGTTACTGGCCCAGGCATACCAGGAACTTCTCGCCTCTTCGGAGGCGACTCACTCCAGCTCGCTAAAAAGCATCTGTCAGATGGCGAGTGTGCGACGGCCGCACCAGGATTATCGCTTAGCCGTGGTCGCTCGTTCCCGCGAGGAGATGGCGGAGCGCCTGGAGTCGCTGCTGAATGGAAGCACTCGTGCGCAAGCCGCCGCTGGCCGGATATCTGCCAACCGCCGGCGCAAAGTTGTGTTTGTTTTTTCCGGCTATGGCGGGCAATGGTGGGGAATGGGTCGCGAACTTCTCAAGGGCGAACCGGTATTTCGCGACGCCGTGGCGCAATGTGATGAGTTTCTCCGCGATTATGTGGAGTGGTCTCTACTGGAAGAGATGATGGCCGACGAGGCCGTCTCTCGACTGGAGGGGAGCGATGTTGAGTTTACCCAGATTGCGCTTTTCGGCCTGCAGATAGGCTTGGCTGCTTTGTGGCGATCCTGGGGCATTGAACCGGACGCTGTAGTTGGACACAGCTTGGGAGAGGTGGCCGCTGCTCACGTCGCGGGAATTCTCACCTTGGCCGATGCGGTGCGAGTCATCTTCCATAGAAGTCACATCATGCAGGAGAGATTGCAACTCGAAGCGCCTGGGGCGATGGCGGCCGTGGAGCTTGCGGTGGAGGATGCCGAACAGTCCATCGCCGGCTATGAGGATTTCCTTTCTGTCGCCGTTCACAATTCTCCAAAATCGGTGGTTCTCGGCGGCGCGGCAGCGGCGTTGGAAGAAATACTTGAGTTGCTCCGACAGCGCGGTGTGGGGACACGGATGTTATCAGCGCCGGGAGGAGGCCATAGCCCTCAAGCTGAGGTGGCCCGGATAGAGTTAGAGCAAGAGCTCAGGGGACTCCAACCTAAAGCACCGACGGTACCTATCTTTTCGACCGTGACCGGGCTATCGGGCGAGCAGCCAACATTTGATGCCGAGTATTGGGGGCGCAACGTCAGGCAGCGGGTGCGTTTCTCGGAGACCATAGCAAGGCTCGCTAAGCAAGGACACGATATCTTCCTCGAATTGAGTCCGCAACCGATACTTTCGGCCGCGATCGTGCAGTGTCTGAGCCATCATCAGTATAAGGGCAACGCGCTTCCGTCTCTGAGGCGAAAGAAAGAATACCGAACAGTGATGCTGGGCTCCTTGGGCCAGCTTTACAAAGAAGGCTACCCGGTCGATTGGAGCCGGATTTACCCGGAGCCATCTCAGCATGTAACGTTGCCTTCATATCCATGGCAGCGGCAACGTTATTGGATTGAGGATCCGAGGATGCAGAGTGGGCATGTTTGGCAAGGCTCCGGAGCAGGACGCAATGGGGAGGCAGGCCATCCCTTGCTCGAGCGCCACATCGCGTCATCCGTTAACCGTGGGACACACTACTGGGAGATGGATCTGGGCACCGAGATGCTCTCCGGTTTGGGCACCCACCGCATTAGAGGAACGCTACTGCTCTCGGCCGCTGCTTACATGGAAATTGCCCTCGCCGCTGCGACAGATGTTTTCGGCGACGCAGCCCACGCATTGGAGAATATGAAGTTTAGCGAGCCGCTGGCTCTTTCGCACGACAAGGCCACCCAACAGAAGATGCAATTAGTAATTTCTGACCCAGTCTCGGGAGCCGCTTCGTTTCAGTTCTTCAGTCTCGACCCGCGCACTACGCAGGGACAGGCATCATGGACCTTGCGAGCACGCGGGAAAATTCTTTTGGCCAATCCATCCACTGTGGCAGCTACGGCGCTCATGAATTGCCAACCTCCGCCACAGAACAATGAAAAGCTGAGCCACATCCGCAATTAAGAAGAGCAGTAAGACATACATTTCGGCCTGTCGCTTTGCTTGCGACGAGTGATAGGCAGGAATGCCTGTCCAACCTGAAGCGAGTTTGAGTTTCTCAGGAGCACGTAATGACATCTCCAGTAGAGTCCGTTGGGCGCCGACGCGTAGAGTTCGGTTTGTTCTTCTTCTCCAGCAGTGAATCTGTGGCTGACAGAGAGAAATATGAGTTGCTGATGGAGAGTTCAAAGTATGTGGATGAGAACGGTTTCTCATCAGTATGGATTCCCGAACGGCATTTCACGAAGGAAGGAGGACTCTATCCCAATCCGGTTGTGCTGCATGCGGCTCTGGCGAGGGAGACCAGGCAAATTGGCCTGCGAGCCGGAAGCGTTGTCCTGCCACTTCACAATCCGATTCGGGTCGCCGAAGAATGGGCCATGGTCGACAACCTTTCGGGTGGAAGGGTCGGGCTCTCGTTTGCATCAGGCTGGCACCCGAATGATTTTGTCTTCTTTCCGGAGAAGTATGACGACCGTCATGAAGAGATGTATCGCGGAATGCAAGTCGTGCAGAAACTTTGGCAAGGGGAGTCAATTGCAGTCAAGGGAGTTGATGGAAAACAGATCGAGGTAAGAATCTACCCGACGCCGCTGCAACCAAGCTTGCCTGTCTGGATTACCGCGGCCGGCAGTCCGCAGACGTTCGAGAAAGCCGGAGAGCTCGGTGCTAACCTGCTCACCCACTTATTCAATCAGAGCTTCGAGGAACTGGCGGGGAAGATAAAGGTTTACCGTCAGTCGTTGGCGGCCTTCGGGCATGGTCCCCGGGCGGGGCGGGTGACAGTGGCGGTGCCTGCGTTTGTCACCGACGATGAAGGGCTGATTCATGGAGAAGTCCAGGAATCCTTCCGACGTTATATCCGCTCAGCTTCGTACCTCCTTAAGGCTTTCGCCCAAAATAAAGGCCGCCCAGTAGATTTTGCTCGCCTTTCCACTCAGGAAATGGACGAGTATGTGGAATGGATATGCGACCGCCTGATAACAGAGAAGAGAGTCCTCTTCGGGACACTGGAGACTTGTTCCAAAGCGATCGCGGAACTAAGAGATCTGGGGGTAGACGAGGTTATTTGTCAGCTGGACTTTGGGGTCAAGGCGGATTTGGTTCTGGAAAACCTGCCCTACCTCAACCAGCTCAGACAGCGGTTTGACTGCCCGGCGGATTTGGTCGCCGCAGTCGCAGTGCAGGACGTGGCCATTCATCTCAACTCTTCCGCGGGTAGCCCGGTAAACCTCATCCAATCCTCGTCGGAAACCTCGGCAGATGCGATTTTTTCAGAAGCGCATTCGGACGTTCCACAAGAAGATCTTCTACGTCATATTCAAGCGCGCTGTCGGGAGGAACTTGCCAGTTCAGAACCCTACGAGCGACTTAATCGGAGAAGCGCAGAATTTGATTCCGGCCCTTCGAAGCTCGAGCGTCTCTGGCTCGGTGAGGGGGAAGCCATGTCACAGCTCCGGCTTTCAGATGACCTCCTCTGGGAGGCGGAGGCTCACAAAATTCATCCGGCACTCCTCGATGCCTGCTTCCAGTTGCTGGTTACCACGCTGTCACCGAATGGAGGTCCGAGTGGAGTTCCGAGTGACGGCGAGGCGCTTTACGAACCAGTCGGATTACGCAGCCTTAGAGTCTATGGTCGCCCCGAAAAACGCCTCTGGAATCACGCACACTTGCTGGCCGGCAAGGCGGATGGAGTCGTCGAAGGGAATGTGCGCCTGCTAAACGAGCACGGCGATGTTCTCGTGCAAGCGCTCGGCCTGCAACTCCAACGGTCGGCACACCTCAACCTGGCGCAGTTGGATCAGCGCGACTCGATGGCCATCCAGTCAACATCGAAAACCGATCCGAATGGGCCGGATGGGGAAGATCGCGTGCTGCGAGCTTCGCTGCTTTTACACGAGCCAAAAGAGCGCGGCCGTTTATTGACGGACTACATCTGCCAAGAGGTGGCGAGGGTGCTGGAGCTTCCCGCGACCAAAGTCGCCATCGACCAGCCCGTCAATACTATCGGCCTCGACTCTCTAATGGCGATACAACTCAAGAACCGCATCGAGTGCGACCTGGGAGTGAACGTGCCGGTGGCGACCTTCCTGCGAGGCGCCAGCGTTGCCGAGCTTAGTTTGCAGCTGCTTCCCCAGCTGACTCCGGCGTCGGAGACGGATTCGACGACTCGCATATTCGGCACGGTTCCAGAGGCGCTGGTGGAGCATCCACTATCGAAGGGGCAGCATGCTCTCTGGTTCATGCATCAGTTTTCAACCGGCAGCGCCTATAACACCATCGAACTTGCCGTCACAATCCGGGGCACTTTAGACATTGAAGCATTGCAAATCGGCTTCCAGGAGTTGACCAACCGCCACCCGTCGTTGCGGACAGTTTATCGAGGAGGCAATGAGGGACCAGTCCAGTTGGTCCTTGCTTCGCAAGTCGCGGATTTCAAGGTGACAAAAGCCGAAGACTGGTCCACTGCCCAACTGGACCATCGCATGGGGGAGGAATACCGACGTCCGTTTGATCTCGAAAAAGGTCCGCTGCTGCGGGCCAATCTATTCACCCGATCCGATTACGAGCATGTGTTCTCGTTGGCTGCCCATCACATCGCGGTCGACTTTTTGTCAATGGAGATTATCCTGACTGAACTCCAGGTCATGTACTTTGCTGCGAAGGACGGAGTGCCGGCCGCTCTGCCACCCCTAAACGCCCAATATGCCGACTATGTTAAATGGCAGGCTGAGATGCTCGACGGGCCCGAGGGCGAGCGTCTCTGGGAATTTTGGCAAAGAGAACTGGCCGGTGAACTGCCGGTGCTGAAGCTGCAGACTGATCGTCCCCGACCGCTGATTCCTACGAACCGCGGAGCGATTCACAAATTCAAAGTGGACGAGGAGCTGACCCGGCAGCTGAGAGCGCTGGCCAAGGCGGAAGCGACCACGCTTTACACAGTCCTCCTGGCTGGACTAAACGTGCTCCTTCATCGCTACAGCCGTCAAGACGATATTCTCATCAATTCTCCGACGGCCAACCGCAGCCGCGCCGAGTTTGAAACGATGGTCGGCTATTTTGCCAACCCCGTCATCGTGAGATCCAATCTTTCCGGCAATCCTAACTTCAAGGCGTTCCTGGCCCAGGTTAGTAAAACGGTGCTCGCAGCCCTTGACCACCAGGAATACCCTTTCTCGCTTCTAATCGAACAATTGCAGCCCGTGCGCGACCCCTCGCGTACGCCACTATCTGACGTGGTATTCAATCTCGACCGGCCGGGGCGGGATGGGACCATCGGCGGCATGGTCGGACGTCAGCAGGCCGGCGCACTGACGATGGAGCCGATGATTATTGAAGAATGCGTAACCAGGTATGACGTGGTGTTAGTGATGATCGAAGGCGAGGAATCGATCACCTGCGGCTGGCAATACAAAACCGACCTCTTCGACGCTTCAACTATTGCTCGCATGGCTGGGCACCTGCAGACATTGTTAAGCAGCATTAGCGCCCACCCCGATCGACGCTTGAGCGAGCTGGAACCCCTGACCACCATCGACCACACAACCCTGACTTTGACCGGGCTAAGTGGCCAGAGACCGTTGGCCAGGAGGATGAAGAGCGTCAGACGGAAAGCCATCGATCTCACGCCGATGGGCACAGTGGAGACGGATTCCATTCTGCCCGGTCAGTCTTTTCCGTTAGTAGTCTATCCAAAGATAAATGGCCTTGATCCGATCGAATGGGCGAAGGGTAATCAGGATTTCATCCAGACAAGGCTACTGGAGCATGGCGCAATCCTGTTTCGCGGTTTCAAGGTTGCTTCCGCTTCTGAGTTTGAGCAGTTTGCCCTGGCCAGTTGTCCAGGGCTGTTCGGCGACTACGGTGATTTACCTCGGGAAGAAATCGGAGGCAATGTTTACGGCTCAACGCCGTATCCTTCCGATCTTGCCATTCTGCCTCACAACGAGAGTTCCCAGATGCACCGGTGGCCGCTCAAGCTCTGGTTCTATTGCGCCAAGGCTGCGATGCAGGGCGGTGAGACGCCGATCGTGGATTGTCGCAAGATCTACAAGTCGTTGGATCCGGCGCTGCGGGGTAAATTTGCTGAGAAGGGGTTGATGTATGTTCGAAACTACGTGCAGGGGTTTGATGTCACCTGGCAGGAATTCTTTCGCACCAGCGACAGATCGGATGTCGAAGCCTATTGCCGCGGAGTGGGCATGGACTTTGAATGGAAGGGTGTCGATGGTTTGCGCACGCGTCAGATTTGTCCCGCCGTGGCAGCGCATCCGAAGACTGGTCAAACAGTAATGTTCAATCAAATTCAGGCTCATCACGTCTCCTGTCTCGAACCTTCAACCCGAGAAGCCCTGTTATCGCTGTTCAAGATTGAGGACCTCCCCCGCAATGTTTATTACGGCGACGGCTCAGTCATCGAAGACTCCGTGGTCGACGCAATCCGGGAGGTCTATCGTGAATCGGCAGTGAGCTTTCCGTGGCAGGTAGGAGACATCCTGATGCTGGACAACATGTTGAGCGCGCACGGACGCAACCCATACACGGGTCCGCGGAAGATCATGGTCGCAATGGGTGAGATGTTTGCTATGGCAGACCTCCAACCGGTGGACGAAGCCATGCTGGCCAAAGCTCTTTGAAATGACGTCGGATTTGAAAGCGCTCGTCTGCTGGGCGCCTTCCAAGACTCGCTAATGTTGATGCCGGCCCCGATCCAACGCCAGCCTACGAAAATCATAAAATGAAGAATGAAAAAAACAATCTCGATTGCATAGTGATCGGCTACAACGAAGTTCCTTTCGTAAAGTATGAGAGTTTCCTCAGAAACTATGGCGAGGAGGCGGAGGCCTATCGCGATTTGAAATTCAGTTTCGTCGATTTAGGAGGCACGAAGCTGGACTACATGGGCCTGCTCAACCACGCCCTTGCCCTGGCCCAGCCTGCGGGTAGTGTGCCGGCTTTGCCACATGAAGAACTCAAGTCTGGGGATATCCCAAATCTTGCGGCTGTGTACCTGACGAACTTCCTCAGAAACAACGGCCATCAAACCCGATACATCAATCTCTTCCAGCACGAAAAGGAAAAGCTGATTGCGTATCTCGCTGACGACCCACTCTGTGTCGCGATTACGACGACCTTCTACGTGGTCAACCTGCCCGCCAGTGAAATCGTCGAGTTCATCCGGGAGCACAACCCGAAGGTCAAGATCGTAATTGGCGGTCCGCTAATCTCCAACCACGCGAGAAACTATAAGAACGCCGATGAATTGAAAACTGCCCTCGACGATATTGGAGCGGACATCTATGTCATCGAAGGGCAGGGTGAACTTACCCTTTCACAAATCGTCGATTCCCTCAAAAACGGCGGAGACTTAAGCCTGGTTCCGAACATCGCATACCTGGAAAACGGGAAGCTGCTGACAACCAAAGTCATCGCTGAAAACAACTCGCTCGACGAGAATTATATCGACTGGCGTAAGTTCCAAGATGAAAACCTCGGCGCCACCATTCAGACGCGGACCGCGCGCAGTTGCGCCTTCAAGTGTTCATTCTGCAATTACCCAACTCGGGCCGGTGCCCTCGCTCTTACCAGTAATGAGATCATCGAGAAGGAACTCGATTCGATTCTGGAACTGGGTGAGGTCGGTAATCTGGTTTTTATTGACGACACTTTTAACGTTCCGTTCCCCCGCTTCAAAGAGGTTTGCCGGTTGATGATCAAGAATAAATACCCGTTCAACTGGTACTCCTATTTCAGGTGCAGCAACTCGGATGAAGAGGCAATTGCGTTGATGGCGGAAAGCGGCTGCAAAGGGGTTTTTCTCGGCATCGAGTCGGGTTCGCCGACGATTCTCAAGAACATGAACAAGTCGGCCACGATTGAGAAGTATGCGCAGGGAATTAAATGGTTGCGGCAATATGGGATTATGACCTTCGGGTCGTTTATTGTCGGCTTCCCCGGAGAAACCGAAGCGACCGTGCACGAGACGGTCGATTTCATACGGGAGACAAAGCCTGATTACTACCGCACCCAGATGTGGTATTGCGAGCCGGGTACGCCGATTCAGAACCAACGCAGCGACTACGATATCAATGGACAGGGGTTTGTCTGGAGCCACCGCACGATGGATAGCCTGGAAGCGATGGACCATATAGACAAGATGTTCCTGACGATCAAGGATTCAGTCTGGTTGCCGCAATGGTCCTTCGACTTTTGGACTATTCCTTACCTGATTGGGAAGGGAATTAGCTTTGACCTGTTCAGGGAATTAATGGCGAGTGCGCATCAGATGCTGACTCTCGAAATAGCTTCTGTCCCCGACCAGCAAAAGCAAGTTATGCAACAAGAGTATTTGCAGCAGATGGTGAAAGCAGCGAAAAGCTGGCAGCAGAATATGAGGCCCGGCTCGCATCCCAGCGCCCCAGGTCCCGGCCCCGCTGATATATGGTCCGACGGTCTGCTGGTGACTGTTTGATCCCACCCGCCAGCGTAACCTCCAAACTCCTTTGGGAGAAGGCACTGAGGTCAGTACCTCGTCGGTAGAGAACTGTGTGAAAACTCCGGATATGGGTCCGTTTAGAAAGCACACTTGTGTGCCCCGTCGGTAAATACACAATGACGCGTAACTCTTTCCACCAGGGGTGCACAAGTGCACTCTCTAAACAGACCCATGTACTCCTGCTTCAGCGCCAAGGGCGCGAAATGTGAAAGCCTGGGCCACCGGCCCAGGTGGGAACCACTCGAAAATTCTCTTAGCGCTGTAGGCGCGAAATATCTGCGACCCTTTGATAATCACCCTACCTTCGAACGACAGCGACGTTTTTCGCGCCTTCAGCGCTTCCATGTTTGGTTTGACCTTCACCCAGGGCGTCGCCCTGGGCTGTCACATTTCGCGCCTTTGGCGCTGAGGTCCAAAGTTTCAGCCTTCGGATCGTCACGTAGGCAGAGACAGGCTAAGAGATAACACTATGCAGGTTCAGCTTGAATACTTTCGTCTTTCTCGTCAACAAGAACGGCTGTGGCTCTTGCAGCGGGACAGTTCTGCTTTTCGCAGTCAGTGTGCGCTTCTGATCGAGGGTGATCTGAAGGAAGAAGTTTTAAGAGAAGCTCTGAGAAGAGTGATTGAGCGCCATGAAATTCTGCGTACAGCCTTTCACAGACGCCCCGGCTTAGAACTGCCATTACAGATCATGGTCGAGAGCGGCCCGCCTTCCTGGCGCCACAGCGACCTCAGTAATTTTGGTCGGCCAGAGCAAGAAGCCAGAATTGACGAGATATTTCACCATGAAGGGCGGCTTGGTTTCGACTTCGAGCAGGGCAAGCTTTTGCGGCTCCACCTGCTCACCTTATCCCGCCAGCGGCATGTGTTAATGATGACCTTGCCCTCGCTCTGTGCCGACAAGCAAACACTCAAGAACATCATTGATGAAATCAGCCGTTGCTATTCCCCGTTGTCGCAGGTCGGAGAATTACCTCTCGAACCGCAGCAGTACGCTGATTTCTCCGAATGGGAAAACGAACTACTCGAGGGCCAGGATGCCGAGATAGGGAAAGAGTTTTGGCGGACGCAGGACTTTTCAGCCGGATCCACCATGAGCTTGCCTTTCGAGGTCCGGCCTTTGACCGAGTCAAGATTCGAGCCGGAATGTATCAGAGCGACAATCGGTCGTGATTTGACAGCCCAAATAGAATCCGTCGCCAGTCAGTATCGGACTTCGGCCGGCAACCTCCTGCTCGCATGCTGGCAGACTCTGATGTGGCGGCTCACAGGGCATTCTGAAATTGTTATCGGCAACCTGTGCGACGGGAGAAAACATGAAGAGCTTGATGGAGCGCTCGGTCTCTTTGCGAAATGGTTGCCCATCCGATGCCGTTTTGAAGCAGGCATCCAATTCAGCGAAGTCCTCAGGCAGATAACCCAGGCGACGCGGGATGCAGAGGAGTGGCGGGAATATTTTACCTGGGAACAAAATGGTCCGGGGCCTCAAAAGGATTCTGAGTCGCCTTTCTTCTCCGTCGCATTCGAATATGAGCAAAAGCAGCGAAACCACCGCGCGGGCGCGCTCACTTTCTCGCCATACAAGCAACATGTTTGCTTCGACCGCTTCAAAGTAAAACTCTGCTGCAGCGTTCAGGACGATGCTCTGTTGACAGAGTTCTTTTACGACTCCGGATCGATAACGGCAGAGGCAACCAGTGGCTTGATAGGACAATTTACCAGGTTACTGGAGAACGTGCTCAGCAATCCTCAAGAGATTATTGATGAGTTGGAGCTCCTCAGCGCTGACGAGCGCAGACAACTGCTGGTCCAATTCAACCAGACGAAAAAGGAATACTCGCTCAGCTCAGGTGTCCACGAACTGTTTGAAGCGCAAGCGGCGCGTTTCCCCGATCAGCCGGCTGTAGTTTTTGAAGGTCGGCAACTCAGTTATGGAGAACTGAATCTGCGCGCCAATCAACTGGCGCATTACCTGATTCGTTTGGGAGTGGGACCGGAGGTGTTGGTCGCACTCTGTGTTGAACGCTCGCTGGAGATGGTGATCGGAATGTTGGGGATTCTGAAGGCCGGCGGCGCATACGTTCCCCTGGATATGGCCCAACCAAAGGAGCGCACGGGTTACATGTTGGCAGAGGCGCGGGTGCAGGTCGTTATCACGCGCCAGGGATTGGCCGGCGAGCTGCCAGAGACATGCGCGCAAGTTGTTTGCCTTGACACTGAACAGCCGGAGATCGCGCGCGAGAAGACGGACAATATCGAGCGCCTCACGACGGGCGCGAATCTGGCGTACGTCATTTTCACTTCGGGTTCTACGGGAAAGCCCAAGGGCGTCGGTGTCGAGCACCGGCAACTAGTCAATTATGTTGACGCCATCAAATCTCGCCTGGGGTTCACGGCCGGCGAAAGTTACGCCATCGTCTCAACCTTCGCGGCAGATCTTGGGCACACAATGACCTTTCCCTCGCTCTGTTTCGGAGGTTGTTTGCACATCATCTCACAGGACATGGCGCGCGATTCGGCCGCTTTGTCGAGCTACTTCGAGTCTCAACCGATCGACAACCTGAAAATCGTGCCGTCGCATCTCGACGCCTTACTCTCGGCGTCGGCTTCCAACTACGCACTGCCGCGCAAGCGTCTGATACTCGGCGGAGAAGCCATGGGCCAGACATTGTTCAAGAGGGTCAGGAGCTTTGCCCCTGGCTGCGAAATTCATAACCACTACGGGCCGACGGAGACGACGGTCGGCGTTATTTCCCATCACTTGATAGGCGATGCTACCGAAGAGTTCATCGCCGCCGCGCCGCTCGGGCGGCCGATTCCGAATACTGAAGCGTACGTTCTTGACAGCCGGCAGCGCCTGACGCCGGTGGGGGTGGTCGGCGAGTTGTACATCGGCGGGGCCGGAGTCTCGCGTGGTTACCTCAATCAGCCGCAGTTGACGGCCGAGAAATTTGTCCCTAATCCCTTCGGCACGGAGCAGGGAGCGCGGCTTTACAAAACAGGTGACCTGGCCTGTTACCGGCCCGACGGGCTCCTGGATTTCAGGGGCCGCGCCGATAATCAGGTCAAGTTCAATGGCTTCAGGGTCGAGTTGGATGAGATCACAGGAGCGCTCGTGCAACACCCGCAGGTGCGGAAAAGCGTCGTCGTCGTGCGGCCCGACAAGAACGGGAGCGACGTCATAGTCGCCTACTACGTCTCCCGGCTGAAGCTGGACCCGTCTGCTCTACGCGAGCATCTGGGAAAGAGCATCATCGAAGAGACACTCCCTAACGTTTATGTCCACATGAAGAAGCTGCCTCTGAACTTGAACGGTAAGATCAATTACGGCGCGTTGCCGACGCTCGAAGAGATCAAGGAACGGTTCACCGAAAACCATGTCGCGCCGAGGACGCCCGCCGAAATAAGCCTCGCCGAGATCTACTGCCAGGTTCTTGGAGTCGAACGGGTGGGCATCAATGATAACTTCTTCGAGCTTGGCGGCCACTCGTTGCTGGCCATTCGCGTCATGTCGCGAATCCGTGAAGCCTTCGGCATTAACCTCCCCTTCCAGTTGTTCTTCCAGGAGCCAACCATCGCTGGGCTCGCGGTGGTGATTACCCAAATGCAACTCGACGAGGAAGACCCGAGCGAGTTCGCGAGCATGATCGAAGAGTTAAGTCATCTTTCCAGCAACGAAAGTCGGGAAACCATCGGTGAATAGAGTCGCGCCAGGAGGCTGCGGATCAGTATGAGTCGCGCGAAGGTAGACATCTCAAACCTGACGTTCGAACAGCGTGTCTTTATTGAGCAGAGACTCAAGGAGAAGCGCGGGCGGGCGGGGCGTACCCAAACCATCACTCGCCGGACGAGTTCCGGCCCTCCGCCCCTTTCGTTCGCACAGCAGCGGCTCTGGTTTCTTAACCAGCTCGAGCCGGACAGCAGCTTCTACAACGCCACGGCTGCCGTGCGCCTCGGTGGGCAGCTTGACGAGCGTGCCCTTGAGAGTGCGCTCGACGAGATTATCCAGCGGCACGAGATCCTGCGTACGGTCTTCACTGCGGAGGAGGGACGACCGGTACAGATCGTTCAAACAGGTATTTTTTCAAATCCGCGGGTTGTTGATCTAAGCGAATTGTCTGAACAGATCTCCGAAACCAGGGCGCGGCAGATCTGCGTTGCGGAGGCGCAGCGTCCGTTCGACCTCGCCGTTGGTCCCCTGGTAAGAACTAGTCTATTGCGGCTGCGCGCAGACGAGCACGTGCTGCTGCTCACACTGCATCACATCATCGGCGATGGGTGGTCCATCGGGGTTTGCATCCGCGAACTGGCCGCGCTGTACGAAGCCTTCACCCTGGGCCGGCCCTCGCCGCTTAAGGAGTTGCCAATCCAGTACGCGGACTTCGCGTACTGGCAACACCAGTGGTTGCAGGGTGAGGGGTTCCATCAACAGCTTTCCTATTGGAAGCACTTACTGGCCGGCGCGCCGCCACTGCTGCATTTGCCGACCGACCGCCCACGACCAGCCGTCCAGACTTTCTGCGGCGCGAGTGAACAATTCGTGCTGTCGTCGGCACTGTCGGATCAGTTGAGAGCACTCAGCCGTGAGGAGAGCGCAACCCTGTTCATGACGCTGTTGGCGGCCTTTCAGACGCTCCTTTATCGCTACACGGGACAACGCCAGATCTTGATCGGCTCCCCCGTTGCCGGCCGCAACTGGTCTGAGACCGAAGAACTCATTGGCTGCTTCCTTAACATGCTCGTGCTTCGCACCGAACTGTCCGGCGATCTGACATTCCGGCAGTTGTTAAGCCGCGTACGCGAAACCACGCTCGGGGCGATGGCCCACCAGGATTTGCCGTTCGAAAGATTGGTCGAGGAACTTCAACTCGAACGAGACCTGAGCCGAAACCCCTTATTCCAGGTGATGTTCGCACTGCAGAACGCGCCGCGGACAGAGCTTCGTCTGGCAGACCTCCAGATGAGCCTTCAGCGCGTCGAGAGCGCGACGGCTAAGGTCGACCTTTATCTCTTTATCGAAGATGGCGAGCAGCTCAAGGGTACGTTGGAGTACAACACAGACTTGTTCGACGCCGACACTGCGCGTCGAATGGTGGGCCACTTCGAGAATCTTTTGCAAGACCTCGTGACGAATGCCAGTGGGCGTTTGTCCGACCTAAGGCTCCTCGAGGACGCTGAGCACAATCAACTGGTGAAGCTTTGGAATGAGACTCAGGCTGAGTACCCACGGGATATGAGTCTGCAGCAGTTGTTTGAAGAACAGGTGGCGCTGATATCTGACCGTGTAGCGGTGGTCTGCGACAGTGAGCAACTGACCTACGGCCAACTTAACCGGCGCGCCAATCAACTGGCGCGTTACCTCCAGGGGCTGGGAGTCGGGCCCGAACAACGAGTTGGTATATGCGTCTCACCCTCCATCGAAATGGTCATTGGTCTACTCGGCGTGCTCAAGGCTGGAGGCGCTTACGTGCCGCTCGATCCGGCTTACCCGGAGGAGCGCTTGCGGTTTATGGCAGAGGACGCTCGCATCAGCGTGCTGCTGACGCAGGAATCACTGTTGGGGCGTTGCCCGGAGTTTGGGGCCAAGGTCGTTCTTCTGGACCATGAACGATTTTCCGAAGGGTTCGAAGAGAACCCAGCCTGTGCGACTGTGCCCGAAAACGTCGCTTACGTTATCTATACATCGGGCTCGACCGGACGGCCCAAGGGCGTACAGATTCCGCACCGCGCGCTAGTCAACTTCATCTCATCGATGGCCAAAGAGCCGGAACTCCAGCCAGACGACGTGCTCCTGGCGGTGACCTCACTATCCTTCGACATCGCCGCCCTGGAAATTTTCCTGCCGCTTGTTGTCGGGGCTCGCCTTGAAATCGCCAGCCGGGAAGTGACCTCTGACGGTGTGCAGTTGCTGGAACTGTTAGAGAGTTCTGGCGCAACCATCATGCAGGCGACACCGGCCACCTGGCGAATGATGCTGGAGACGGGATGGCGGAACGCGAACGGCTTGAGAATCCTCTGCGGTGGTGAAGCCCTCCCGGCAGATCTCGCCAGACAACTGATTGAGGCGGGAGCGGTCTTGTGGAACATGTACGGCCCAACGGAAACGACTGTCTGGTCAGCCGTCGAGAAAGTTGAAAAGGGCGACGGTGTCATATCCATCGGTCGTCCGATCGCCAACACGTCTCTCTACCTGCTCGATGAATTTCAACAGGTTGTGCCGGTTGGTGTGGCGGCCGAGTTGTACATCGGGGGCGATGGGCTGGCTCGGGGTTATCTGGGTCGGGCCGGTCTGACGGCCGAGAAGTTTATCCCGAACCCGTTTGCCGAGTTGGGCGGCGGGCGGATGTATTGCACGGGAGACCTGGCGCGTTATCTGCCGGACGGCGATGTGCAGTATTTGGGACGAGTAGACAATCAGGTGAAGGTGCGGGGCTACCGGATAGAAGTGGGCGAGATAGAAGTAGTGTTGAGCGAGCATGAAGGAGTGAGGGAAGCGGTGGTCACGGCGATGGAGGGTGCCGACGGAGAGAAGCGGCTGGTGGGCTACGTAGTGGCGGAGCGGGAGGGCGATGAGGACGATGAGAGATTAGGAACGAGTGAGTTACAGCAGTATTTGCGGAGCCGGCTGCCGAGTTACATGGTGCCGAGTGTGTTCGTGATGGTAGAGGCGATGCCGCTGACTCCAAACGGGAAGGTGAACCGGCGGGCGTTGCCGGCGCCGGAGCA
>JANNJZ010000234.1:0-5007 GCA_031396065.1 Pyrinomonadaceae bacterium
ACTGGTGTTTTCGGTGAACAAGTTTCGATTTCGCACCTTCAGCGCTTCCAGGATTCGTGGACCGCACCCAGGGCGTTGCCCTGGGCTATTACATTTCGCACCTTTGGCGCTGAGAACCGGAGTTCCACACAGTCTCGGTAACCCGGCAGAGCTTGAACTCTGAACGCGGCAAAGTACAATTGAACTTGATTCGACAAGCCCAAGGAGAATCGCCTGTGCGTGATGAGCCCGAAGAGAGTTTAGACGGACCTGACGAACGTCGGCGCCACGATCGTTCCCGGTTGATAGTCGACGTATTTTACGACGGCAAGGATGCAACCGGAGTTGCGGCCACTACAGACATTAGTATCGGCGGATTCTACATGAACACGAAGGCCAATCTTCCGGAAGGATCGGTGCTGCTGGTCCGCATCCCCTTTCGTGATGGGAAGCAGGTGGTCGCGAATGCGGAAGTTGTCTATACCAACCCGGAACAAGGCGTGGGTCTCAGGTTTCAAAGCTTGTCAGAAGAGAATCGTGAAGTAATTGAGCGCGAGCTTGGAAGTGGCTGAGCCGGTCGCAGACGCGAGCCAATTGCGATGGAGCGATCTTTCGCAGGGTCTGCGCGAGGCTTTGAAAAACAAACTTGCGGGCCTCTGGGGTGCGCCAGCCGATGAAGATGTTTTCGATGCGCTCGCAATTGACAAGCAACAGGCTCTGTTATTGATTGAGTCTCGTTTGCGTCAGAAGGGGCTCTGGCAGTTCGTCAAAAAGGTCACTAACCTTTACGGTGAAGAAGGCGTAGGGATTGAGTTTGCTCCGATGGCTGAGCTTGAACCCACGTTAGCAAGACGAAAGGACTTCACCAGGCGTTTGGCCAGACATCGAGACACGACCGGAGGCTTTTACGAAAAGGGTCGGTCAGAAGCGGCGCTCCATTTCCTGTATGTGGATCAAACGCCACCAAAATGGTACGTTCACTTCGATCTTTACAGCCCGGTGCATTCACCACGCAGCGCATTCAAGCACTTTCGACACGAGTATGTCCGCAAAATCAGACCCAACTGGCGAGTCATTCAGGAACGCTTAATGGAAAAAGCGGCCCCTCACGAATAAGGGAGAGGAATCTATGTTCAGTCAGTTCACACTAGGAATTGAGGAAGAGTTTCAAATTGTCGATCCAAAGACGCGCGAGTTGCGGTCGCACGTTTCCGAATTTCTGGAAGAAGGCAAGATGATTCTCGGCGAGCAGATCAAGCCCGAGATGATCCAGTCGATGATCGAAGTCGGCACCGGCATCTGCAAAAACATTCAGGAGGCGCGCACGGATATCACGCGCTTGCGGAGCATCATCTCGAGTCTGGCCGGCAAGACGGGTTTGGTGATCGTCGCTGCCTCAACCCATCCGTTTTCGCACTGGCAGGACCAGAAGATTTATGACGACGAAAGATACAACCTGCTGGTTCAGGAACTGCAAACTGTCGCTCGCTCGCTGCTGATTTTTGGCCTGCACGTCCACGTCGGCGTAGCCGACCCGGAGCGGCGTATTCACATCATGAATGCCGCGCGCTATTTCTTGCCGCATGTGCTGGCGCTAACCACGTCATCGCCGTTTTGGATGGGGCACAATACCGGACTCAAGTCGTACCGTTCCGAGGTTTTCAAACAGTTTCCCCGCACCGACCTCCCGGACCACTTCGATTCGTACAGTAATTTCCAACGATATGTCGATTTGCTGGTGAAGACCGGTTGCATAAATGACGGCCGGAAGATTTGGTGGGACCTGCGTCCACATCCAATCTTCCCCACGCTTGAATTTCGCATCTGCGATATTCCTACCCGGGTCGATGACACCATTGCCATTGCGGCACTATTTCAGGCCATCGTTGCCAAACTCACTAAACTGATTGAGAAGAACCTCGGTTTTCGCCTGTACCGCCGCATGTTGATTCAGGAAAACAAGTGGCGGGCAGTTCGTTGGGGACTCGACGGGAAGATGATCGACTTTGGCAAACAGAAGGAAGTGCCAACGCGTGATTTGGTTCTCGAGTTACTCGAGTTCGTCGACGACGTGGTAGACGAACTCGACTCGCGCAAGGAGATTGAGCACATTCACACAATTCTCGAACGCCGCACCTCCGCGGAGGAACAGCTGCGCGTCTTCGAAGAGACTAAGGACCTGAATGCAGTAGTGGATCGTTTGGTGGAGTTGACGATGGAGAATGTGCCGGTGGCCAGTGATTTCACCATGGCCTCACGACCAGTTACTACCGCATCGACGATCTCGAAATAGTCGCACCTTGTAAAGCAAACTGTTAGTTTGCGATGGCTCGCTAACAATCAATCCGGCAGCCTGCGTTCCGTTCCGCAAACTAACAGTTTGCTTTACGTCCTTCCAGATAGTAGTGCCACAACATTCTCGCGGCCACGGATCGGTATGGTCGCCACGATTCCGCCATTTCCACCAATTGATTTGGATTCGGTCTGACCTCAAGTTGCTTTAGATTCTTTACAGCAACTGCCAGCGCGAGATCCGAGGCCGGCCAGATGTCGGCTCGACCCAAAGCCATCAGCAGATACACGTCGGCGCTCCACGAACCGATTCCTTTAACCTGGATCAGTGCGGACCTCGCGTCGTCGTCGCTCATTCGATTAAGTTGCGACAGAGTCAAACGCCGCTCGTGCAGCGATTGGGCGAGGTGGAGGCAATAGGCAGTTTTCTGTCGCGTTAGTCCCTGGGATTTGAGGTGGGCTTCACCCAACTCAATCATTCGCTTTGGCTGAAAGGGAACGACATTTTTCTCTAAACGAGCGAAGATGGCTGCGGCTGATGCCAGCGACACTTGCTGTTCGAGAATGATTTTGACAAGGGTGGGAAAGCCGGGCTGCCTTGCCCATAGCGGCGGAGGCCCGAGCTTTTCAAGAATCGAAGCTAGATCCGGATCACGCTTGGCCAGATGCCTGGCAGCCTTCGCCAGAGTCGTCTTAGTTAACATCTTGTGCTGCTATTTACGCTGAAAGCGTTGGCGAATTCCTGTCCAGGACCGGGGTCCCCGTGCGGGCAGCCCGCATGGGGTGGTAGCGTTGCGCCTTGGCAACCCTGGGGAAATGCATTCATTTGTCGAAGACGCAACTCTGAAAGAGTTGAGTCGCGATTCGCCACCAGCAAAGCAGTCGCAACTCCTTCAGAGTTGCGAGAAATCTCTTGAGTTTTTGAATCCAGGGTTTCAGAGCAACCCTGGGCTAAAATTAGCGAACGCTTTCAGCGTTGTTCTGATGTTGAATTTTCACACAGTCTCTAAAGCCTCGGTGTGAATGAGAGGGTCCAAAGAAGTCGTTCTGTAAAGGACTCCGCTGGTTTTTAGCGCTAACGGGTAGCCGTGCAACCCATCAATCTGACCCAGCTATTTCCGTTGCTGCTTGAGGAGCAGTGAACCACATGTTTCGAGGACGGTTCACAACGGACAGACTAAGCGTGATGATTGAGGGCCAGACCCAGGAAGTTTTCGAACAGGATGCGGCCGTCGCGGGATTCGTTTGGATGTTCCCAGCGCGTGCGGCTCTTGTTCCAGTCTTCGAAGGATTTCTCGAGGTGAAATTGGACTGTATAGATAAGCTGCCCATCGTCGCGTTTTACCATCATCTGGTTGCGACATAGATATGAAGTGGCGAGCAAGGTGAAACCGTCAGGGACCTTATCAAGCTGGAGGCCATGATTTTGCCAGACACGAAGCACTCGTGACTGCTGGGTGTAATCCTGCCAAAGCCCGGATGACGGATTGTTCATCCCGCGAAAGATCGGATCCTTGGGTTCGGTTATGCGAATGAAGCGGTATTGATACTCCAACGGCCGGTTCTCGCGCTGTTCGTGTTGCTGGAGCCGGTCGAGCGTAATCACGTGAGCTCCGAAACCTAAGCCGACCAGCTGGTGTCCGCCACAAATCGCGAGGACTGGAACTGTGGTCCGGCGAATGAACTCGCAGAACGTCTCGATTACAGTCGGGTTGTAGAAATCAAAGTCGCGCAGGGTCCCGCTCAGGACAATCGCATCCGGCACAAACTGTTCAGCTGCCACCCCCACCGAGGCCAGGTTTGCGACCTGAATGATGGGTTCCTGAACCAGACGCTCGACGTTGCTGATAATGTTTTCGATTGCCATTCCAGCAATTCGCCGCTCACGTTTGATCTCCAGCGCCGCCGCCTGTCCCCACTCACTTCGCGCGACGTCCGACAGGTCGTCTTCATCGCGGAGCAAACTGTCAACGACCAGCACCCGCACGCGCTCGATCTGTTTCTCGATCGGCTCGTAGCGACAAAAAGTCTGCTGATTGTAAGGGAATGGAAGCGCGGCGTTGGCTTCAAGCACTGGCGGTTCGTCCATTGATACTTCCCGTGGTTCTTCGTTCATTTTCAATATTAAACTTCGAACTCTGCTTTAACGCAAGCACGGAGTTGAATCAGCTGATTTCCTATGTTGTAGGAGGCGTCAATCCGTGGCACCCCTTCTGTCGGAACTGATGTCTGCCGAAGATAAGGAGTGCCTATCGAGTGACGCCCTTCGGCCCTTACTAATACCTTGCGAGACGAGGGGCGCCCACGGAGTGACGCCCCTACAATCTAGCGTGTCTGTTTGGTGCTCTGCTTGAACTCTGGAACCGAAGCTCCGGCGCCAGCCTCAAGAATTTCAGCTTTGATGTCCTTGACTAACAGTCTGCGAATTCGATTCTTGAATGAATCGGACTTTCCGGCGGCATGATGTTCTGCCAGAAGAAACATTCGATGCCATGAAGATTCCAGTTCATCAGCCAGCTGAGATATCCTGGTGATGTCGTAGGGAACAGCCACGTCTTCGCAGCCGGCGCGGGCAAATACGGAAAGGTATCGTGCAGTCGCCAGGTCAGGGCAAAGCAGCCGTTTGCGCCCCGCCTTCAATTCCACGCCCAGCAAGGTGTGCTGAATTTCCACCCGCGGTTTGTCTGGTAAGGGTTCGAAATGGTAGGAGCGAGTGCGCGATCCGCGCACTCGCTC
>JANNJZ010000022.1:0-108450 GCA_031396065.1 Pyrinomonadaceae bacterium
TCATGATGCGTCTACCCAAATTTGATTACCGCAGGCCGCGAGAGATCGCGGAGGCGGTGAAGATTATGGCTGGCTCCGGGCCGGAGGGGCAGTTTGTGGCTGGAGGCACAGACCTCTATCCAAACATGAAGCGTCGTCAGCAGACGCCGCGCACGGTTATTTCCGTGATGCGCGTCCCAGAGTTAAATCAAATTTCAGGTGACGGAGAGTCAGGAGTTCGCATCGGCGCGTCGGTAACACTCACCGACATAGTTGAGCATCCGCTCATTAATCGCGACTATCCGGTTATCGCTCACGCGGCGCGGACGATCTCAACCCCAATCCTGCGTAACATGGGAACAGTCGGCGGCAACCTGCTGCTGGATACCCGTTGCAACTACTACGATCAGAATTACGAATGGCGCAAAGGCATCAACTTCTGTTTGAAGAAAGACGGTGATGTTTGCTGGGTGGCTCCCGGGAGTTCAAAGTGTTGGGCCGTGCAGTCTTCTGACCTCGTTCCGGTGATGGTAGCGATTGGCGCGAAGTTTCGTCTGGCATCAACTTTGGGTGAACGAATGATCGACGCCGCGGGATTCTATAACGACGACGGGATCGACTATTTGAAGAAGCGCGCGGACGAGTTGCTGGTAGACATTCACCTGCCGCCGACGGGTGGTTGGCGCGCGTCATATCAAAAGCTCCGCCGCCGTGGCGCGTTTGATTTTCCCGTGCTGGGAGTTGCTGCCTGGGTTCAAACTGATCAGGCAGGTTCTGTTAAAGATGCAAGGCTGATTCTTGGCGGCATTGCTCCATCTCCAATCGAAGTGAAGGAAGCGAGTGAAGCGCTGATTGGTCAACCACTCGATAGCGACCATATCCAAGCCGCCGCTGAAGCCGCTTACGTTAAGGCCCGTCCCCTTGATAACACCGACTTCGTCATGAACTGGCGCAAACAAATGACTCGGCAATACACGCTGCGCGCATTGCAAGACCTCCGCTGAAGCTCAAAAATCACCAGAGCGGGGGCAAGCCCACATTCCTGACCTCGAGCTGATTACAGTTCGTCTCTGGTTCTCGGATGAAATCAGGGCATCACCGTAGAGCCGGGATTTTCAGTCAAGAAATCAGACTCCATGGTGATCAACTCGGGGTCAGGAAGGTGGGCTTGCCACCGCTCTTTCTAAATCGGCGAGAATTGATCCCCCCCCTTATTTCCCTTCATTTTTGATCATTGTCTTGTTTTCCTTCAAGAGTCCTTTGTGACTTGGTGGTCACCTGCCTTTGTGGTTATCTTTCCGTCGTGGAAGACGTTGCAGCCATCATCCTCGCCGCCGGCCGATCCGAGCGCATGGGTGCGTTCAAGCCGCTCCTTCCATTCGGCGGCAGGACAGTAATCGAAACCTGCATTCAGTACCTTCGCAATGGCGGAATTGAGACCTTCGTAGTCGTCGTCAGCAAGGGTCCGGGTTCGGAAGAACTGAGGTACCACCTCAAAGATTCTCAGGTGATCTTCGCGATCAACCCCGACGCGGCCAGCGAGATGAGCGCTTCGATCGCCTGTGGCCTTCGCGAAATCCCTGTCAGTGCAAAGGCCGTTGTCATCACGCCGGCCGACCACCCGGCGGTGCCTGCTGAAGTAGTCAGGGTACTGATCCACGAATGGAAACAGGGCGCGCGTCTCGTCATGCCAACTAATGGTGGACGCGGCGGACATCCGGTGCTGATCGATCTCGTCTTTCGCGATGACCTGTTGAGCCTCAATTCAAGCGGCGGTCTGAAGGCGTTCTTCGATGCTCATCAGGCTCAAGTCAGCCGCGTCGCCGTCGATTCGCGTTACATTGCGCGAGACATGGACACGTGGGATGATTACTGCACACTGCATCAGGAAGTCCTGGGCGTTCCCCCACCCGAATTACCTTAGCAGCGGCCTTAATAAGGGCTTTCGCATGCCAACTAATCGGCCAGCCCGCTCATCTAACTCGGTGCCTGACCTTTCAAGGAACGGCAAAGGAGAGTAAATGTTTCTGACAAACCGAAAATCTGTGTTGGCCCTGTTACTCGCGATTGTGTTGGGTTCGTCGCTCGCGGTGGCCCAAAAGAGCCCGGTTGAATTTTCTCTGCGCTCGATTGACGGTCAAACGATAACCTCAAGCAGCCTACGTGGTGAGGTTGTGGTACTGGCGTTTGGAGCCTCATGGCTGCCGCTATCGAAAACCCAGTTACAAGGAGTCAGAAAACTCGCCGACGAATACAGCAGCAAAGGCGTGGTGGTTTACTGGGTAAGCACGGAATCTGAAGACCCGAAATCCAAGAACTTTGCCAAAGACGACCAGCTGCGTGCGTTTGCACAGAAATACGGTCTGAAGGTTACGGTCCTGCGCGATCCGGACGGAGCAACCTCAAAGAAATTTGGGATAGATCAGTTGCCTTCATTCGTCATTATTGACAAAGAAGGCAATGCCAGTGAGCCTATCGGCGGACTGGATCCGAATGGCAATCTGGCTGCCCAACTAGCGTCCCGACTGGACAAGGTTCTCTAACCCAACGTTACTCAAGTAAACATGGCTCAGGTCGCCTCTCATCGGGCGACCTTTTCCGTTGCGGGAAGGAACCACCGCCAAAGCGCGAAGACGCCAAGCGCGCCAAAAACATAAGTCAGCGGTCCGTCAGCTTCTGTCGTAGCAGCAACTAGTGCCAAATGTCTAATCGCCCAATTGACTTCTGACTAACCTCTTGACTTGAGCTTCTGATATCTGGCTTCTGACCTCCTCTGACCCTTGGAGATCTTGGCGCCTCGGCGCCTTGTCGGTTATGACCTTGCTCCCCACGTCGGAATCTAATAACTTAATTCAGTTCCGTCCCTTTCAGTCTAATGACGTTTAAGCTGATCAATCCTGCATCCCTCGGCTCCCCGAAAGGATTCTCCAATGGCGTTTTGGCCGACGCCAGCAGCAGATTGCTGTTTGTCGCAGGCCAAATTGCCTGGGACGAAAACCAAACGATAGTCAGTGAAGACTTCGCTGAGCAATTCGATCGGGCGCTGGCTAATGTGATAACGGTCGTCACGGAGGCAGGCGGCCGGCCAGAGCAAATAGCCCGGATGGTGATCTATGTGACGAATAAGGTCGAGTATCTTGAGCAGCAGGGCCGTCTCGGCGAGCGATATCGGACACACATGGGCAAACACTTCCCAGCCATGGTGCTGGTGGAAGTGAAGGGCTTGCTCGAGGATAAAGCAAAGGTGGAGATTGAAGCGGTCGCGGTTCTAGGCTCATAACGTTCCTTGGTGATTAGATGGTTCATCCGAAGAGTTTCCTTTATGAGAAGACGGAGAAGGGCGTAGTAACAATTACGCTCAATCGCCCGGAACGCCTAAACGCGCTCACGTTCGAGGTCTATCGGGAACTAACGGACACGTTTGCAGCTTTGAGAAGTGAATCTGACGTGCGGGCAGTGGTAATCACCGGTGCGGGCCGGGCCTTCTGCTCCGGCGGTGACGTGCACGACATCATCGGCGAGCTTTTCTCTCGCAACATGGAAGGCCTGCTAGAATTCACCCGAATGACTTGTGAACTCATCCGCAACATCCGCGAATTGCCACAACCAGTCATTGCCAGTCTTAACGGAACCACAGCCGGCGCCGGCGCGTGCATCGCCCTGGCCTCTGACATCCGGCTGGCAAGTGAGGAAGCGAAGATCGCTTTTCTCTTCGTGAAAGTGGGTCTGTCGGGCGCCGATATGGGCGCAGCATACTTGCTTCCGCGCGTGGTAGGTCTGGCGAAAGCCACTGAGTTGCTTTACACGGGAGACTTCATATCGGCGCCAGAGGCGGAACGAATTGGACTCTACAATCGCGTGGTACCGGGTGAGCAGTTAGCAGCAACCACGCTTGAGTTCGCCGAACGGCTGGCCCAGGGTCCGTCTTTCGCCCTCGCCAAAACGAAAGAAATGCTGAACCGCGAACTACATATGAACCTCGACGCTGCGTTGGAATCCGAGGCGCAAGCCCAGGCTCTTTGCATGCAACATCCTGACTATCGGGAGGCATATGAAGCATTTGTGGCGAAACGGACGCCACAATTTCAAAGGGGTAAAGGGTAACAGGAAATGGGTAAAGGTTGCGGGATTTGAAGCCGCTTGCCCTTCCCCTTTACCCGTTCCCCTTTTCTTTTCTCCATTTAGGTTTTTGAAGTCATGACTGACAAGTTTATCGATCAATTACCATTCTTTACCTCTGATCACCGGACGGTGGCCTCAGACATTCAGTCTTTTGTGGCCGAGGCGATTGAGCCGCGGGCCGCTGAAGAAGGCGATACCGACGCGCAGTTACGCGAATTCGTCGCCGCTCTCGCGGAAGCAGGAGTGTTGCGTTATGCAGTTGGGTCGCCCGGCACCAAACTCGACGTGCGCGCACTCTGTCTGATTCGCGAGGCACTTTCCTATTCTTCAGCACTCGCCGACCTGGCCTTCGTAATGCAGGGGTTGGGAACCTATGCCATCAGTCAGGCGGCTCCTGAGCATGTCCGCGACTTCTGGATTTCGCGCGCCGCAGAGGGTAAGGCAATCGCTGCCTTTGCCTTAACCGAGCCTGATGCGGGCTCCGATGTTGCATCAATCAAAACCACTGCCAGACGCGATGGTGACGCCTACGTACTCGACGGCAACAAACGTTTTATTTCTAACGCCGGGGTTGCCGATTTCTACACCGTCTTTGCCAGGACCGGCACTGATGCCAATGGCCGGGCTGCGTTGTCAGCATTTATCGTCGGCGCCAGGATGCCCGGGCTTAGCGTCGTCAAGCGCACTGAGATGATCTCAGCGCATCCCATCGGGGAAATTGAATTCAAGGATTGTCGCGTACCTGCTGACAACCTGATCGGGGCCGAAGGCGATGGATTCCTGTTGGCCATGCGCACCATGGACATGTTTCGGGCGAGTGTAGGCGCCGCCGCTTGCGGCATGGCCCGTCGCGCACTCGATGAAGCTGTTCGCTATGCTACCAATCGAAAACAATTCGGACGGCTCCTCGCCGAGCACCAATTGATTCAGGACAAACTCGCGGACATGATTACTGAACTCGACGCTGCGAGGCTGCTGGTTTATCGTGCCGCTCATCTGAAGGACCTGGGCACAGCTCGCGTCACGCGCGAAGCCAGCGAGGCAAAGCTGTTCGCCACCGAAGCGGCCTGCCGAATTATTGACAGTGCAGTGCAAATCCACGGCGGTGCGGGACTGGTGCGCGGCAGCGTGGTGGAGCGGCTGTACCGAGATGTTCGCGCGCTCAGAATCTACGAAGGAACGTCGGAGATACAGAAACTGATTATTGCGGGTCAGCTTTTGAAGGAGTGACGGGATGTTCAACCAACAGCAAGCCGAACCTTTGAATGGGCGACTTCAGAAAGACCAGGAGCTGCTCAATGCAATTCACTCTTATTTAACGGACCTTGAACGCTTGCTAGTTCCATTCCAGGTTATGTATGAGGATGGAATCTATCGCTTCTATCATCACTCTTTCAAAGTCTATCAATTGCAGGCTTACACCTCGAACGCGGTCGATATCTTCAAGCGCATAGCCAACACCAATGGCAACCAACTCTGCGAATGGTTTGAGCAAATCGTTGCTGCTGGAACCGGCATAACATGGGAGCCCGAACACAACCATAGTTGGACCGTTACCGGGCGCCCCATAGTAGAAGCATTCCTTCATGCAAAATACTTCCTTGAGATGATGATCAAGTATGGCCGTGAAATGATCGAAGCGCCAGGTATGTTACCAACGGGCTGGGCCGCGATTCTCGAGCTTTACAATCAGCGCTAAGACAGACGAATGAAGATCAACGTTATAGGCGGCGGGCCAGCTGGGATGTACTTTGCCATCCTGATGAAGAAGGCCGATCCGTCGCATCAAATCACGATCTATGAACGTAACGGGCCGGACGACACATTCGGCTGGGGCGTGGTGTTTTCCGGCAAGACGCTCGCGAATCTCCGAGCGGCTGATGAGGAGTCGCATTCGGAAATCACGCGTAACTTCGAGGCGTGGGACAATGTGGACGTCGTTCGTGGTGATGAAAAGATCTCTATCCATGGCAACAGCTTTTCCGGAATTGCGCGTCTCGATCTGCTCAAGATTCTACGGCGACGATGTGAAGCGATCGGAATTCGCTTACTCTTCCGTACCGAGGTCACCGACATAGACTCGCTACGCAGAGACGGCGATTTGTTGGTAGCCGCTGATGGTGTTAATAGCACGGTGAGAAAACAGTTCGGGGCTCATTTCCAACCGAGCCTGGATGTGCGCCCCAATCGGTACATCTGGTATGGCACAAATCGATTGTTCCACGGTCTAACTCTGACGTTTCGCGAGAATGATGATGGTGTCTTCGCTGCGCATTCTTACAAGTTCAACAAAACTACCAGCACTTTCATCATCGAATGCGATCAGCAGACATGGAATACAGCGGGCTTCGACACGATGAGCAGCGACGCAACCCGAGAATATCTCGAGCGGGTGTTTCAAAAGGATCTTGAAAAAGCACCGTTGCTCTCCAACAAGTCAAACTGGCTCAACTTCACAATAGTAACGAACAAACATTGGTATTTTGAGAATACCGGGCTACTGGGCGACGCGTTGCATACGGCCCATTTCTCGATTGGATCAGGCACCAAATTGGCTATGGAAGATGCCATCGCCATGCATCAGTGCTTTGCAACAACAGAACGGGTTGAGGACGCCCTGAGAAAGTTTGAGTTAACGCGCAAGCCGGTCATCGAGGAGTATCAAGCGGCGGCTTTTGAAAGCATGCGGTGGTTTGAGAATGCGCAGGCCTACATGAATCTGAGTCCGATTGCATTGGCCTACGCGCTGATGACACGAAGCGGACGGGTGGATTACGAGAAACTGCGTGAGCGCTCCCCGGATTTTATTGCTCGCTATGAGGCAGAACGCGACTCGGACACTGGGACCGCGGGCGCCCCGCCCGTATAGGTACCCGACCACGGCGATCCCAGAATATTCGGATTCTTGCCCTACTCTTGCTTTGTAAGGAGCCTATTAGGTAACGATGCGGGCGAGGCGCCCGCGGTCCCAGAGTCAAGTTAAGGTTTCCACGCAGGAGCGAGGAGGCGCCGACGGCCATTATCAACTGTGGCAATACCCGGTTCATTTAGTTCCACGCGGTCCCATAATTTACAGGTTACCGGACGGTGCGCCTGGTCGAGGGCCTCGCAGTAGTTTGTATAGGTACATCGCCTGACTTCCTCGCCACGTCCGAGTCTCACCTTTATGAACCAGTCGGGATCGGCCAACGCCTGACGGGCTAGGCCCACAATGTCAGCGTGTCTTCGTTTCAGAATCTCCTCGGCCTGTTCGAAAGTTGAGATACCGCCGGTCGCGACGACGGGGAGTTTGAACCCCGACTCGTTTACGGCCCGTTTAATAGCGGCAACTAAAGGAACACTCCGTCCAAAAGGTCCTACCTCATCAGAAAGAATTGTGGGCATGCATTCATAGCCGCTTCGTCCCGTGTAGGGATAAACGGCCTGCCCAGCCTTCGGCTGCTGCGCATCCTCAAACTTTCCGCCCTTCGAAATCGAGAGAAAGTCCATTCCCGCACGCGCAAACTCCACGCCGAAATATTTGGCATCGTCAATTTCATTGCCGCCTGTAATTACTTCATCGCCCAGGAAGCGAACGCCTACCACAAAGTTGTCGCCAACTTTCTTGCGGACTGCGGTATAAACTTCGAGCGGCAAACGAACCCGATTCTCGCAAGAACCTCCGTAGCCATCATTGCGGGTGTTTAGAGCACTTAGAAACCCGGCCATTGTGTACGCGTGTGCGTAATGCAATTCGACGCCGTCAAAACCCGCTTCCTTTGCCCGGCCTGCTGCTTCTGCGAAAATGTTTGGCAGCACCTGCGGTAACTCATGAACGTGTGGCAGGTGCATGTCGGTAACATGTTCACGGTAACCAAAGCGAAGTGATTCCAACTCACGCTCATCAAGCACCAGTTCCAGCAGGTCGTCAGGGGCGTCATTCAAAAACGACCGCAGACTCGTTTCAACCGAATTCAGCCACCCAGGGTCCGCCGTAGCTTCCGCCAACCTTTCTCGATGTCGTTGACTAACCTGCAGGAACCGCTCGAAATACTTTTCTCTTTCCGGCCGTCTCTTCACACTAAGAAAGTCGATTATTTGAATGAAGAGTTTTGTCTCTCCGCCGCTGGCCGCTCTAACTGTTTCAACCAGCTTCCTTAAGCCGGGGAAAAACCGATCGTGACCAATGCGGAGCAAAGGACCACTTGGGATGTCACGCACCCCGGTTGCTTCGACGACTAGAACTCCCGGGCGTCCTTCGGCGAACCGCTTATACCAATCAAGAACCTCCTGCGTGACAAAGCCATCCTCGGTGGCGCGCCAGGGAACCATCGCCGGCACCCAGGTTCGGCTCGTCGCACTAATCGGTCCAATTTTGACCGGATGATATAGCAGAGAAGACGCCGCCGCTTGAGCTGTAGGCCAGCTCGTTTCGGGAATGGGATGCTTGATCGGGTTCTTAAACTTCCACATGTTATTGAAATAACTTTAACACGAGCGGGCAGTTGTTCCGGTAAACCCCATCGTGGAGCCCGGGCGAGAAGATCATTCTCCTTTGTTATGATAAATTAACCTTATCTTCAAAAGTTCAGCAGGAGACCACTATTGACCGACGAGCTTCTCAAGTGGCGCCTTGAGTTTCCCATTTTGGGAAATACCGTCTATCTCATCTCCCACAGCCTTGGGGCAATGCCGAGAGAAACGATCTCGCGGCTCACCGAGTATGCTGAAACTTGGGCCACGCGCGGCGTCCGCGCCTGGGCCGAGGGCTGGTGGGACATGCCTGTCACTATCGGCAACGAGGTGGGACGGATCATTGGCGGTGCGCCGGACAGCGTCGTCATGCATCAGAATGTTTCGATCTGTCAATCGTTGATTCTCTCCTGCTTTGAGCCCACGCCTAAACGAAACAAGATCGTCTATTCGGAATTGAATTTCCCTTCGGTAATGTATGTCTACGAAGCTCACGCGCGCGACGGGCGATTGAGAATCGAGACTGTTCCTTCGGACGACGGCATAACAGTCTCTCTTGATCGCTTCCTCGAAGCGATCGATGAAGAGACGCTGCTGGTTCCCTTCTCCCATGTACTCTTCAAGAGTGGATTCTTGCAGAACGCGAAAGCTATCACAGAGCGCGCTCACGAAGTTGGCGCCATGGTTGTGCTTGATGCGTACCAGTCAGCCGGCACGGTTCCGTTTAATGTAACCGACCTCAACGTCGACTTCGCGACTGGTGGTTCGGTCAAGTGGCTCTGCGGTGGGCCAGGCGCAGGATACCTATACGTGCGTCCGGATCTTCATCAGACACTGCAACCAAAGACTACCGGCTGGATGGCCCATGAATCTCCTTTTGCCTTTGAAACGGAGCTCAAGTACGCGCCAGACATCAGGCGCTTTCTACACGGGTCGCCCCCGATTCCAGCACTCTATGCGGCGCAGTCAGGTTATCGAATAATCAATGAGATTGGCGTTGATCGGATTCGTGAAAAAAGCGTGAGACAAACCACTCGGCTGATTGCGCTGGCCGAGGAAGCGGGATTCAAGGTGACGAGTCCGAAGAACCCAGCGGACCGGGGCGGCACCATAACCATTGGTCACGACAGTGCGGCTGCGATTACGAAGGAACTGATTCGTAGAGAGTTCATTGTCGATTATCGGCCAGGCGCGGGCGTGCGGATCTCGCCCCATTTTTATAATACCGATGAGGAGCTGGAGCTTGTCATTGACGAGATGAAGAAGATTCGCGACACCGGAGCTTACCAGGCGATTGAAGGAGTTGGGGCCGCGTTTTAAGGAACGAGCTGGCACGTGGAGGCCGTGATGTAAGTCTCCTGTCGCCAAGTTAAGTAATTCCCTTGGTTCAACAATCAAAGATAAATGTCTAACGATTACGGTCAGCACTCAACCCTCTCCTACAACAAATATCTGAAAGTGCCCGACCTGATTGGACTGCAGGAATGCCTTTCTGATCCGGCGCATCACGATGAACTGCTTTTCATCACGATTCATCAGGCCTACGAGCTTTGGTTTAAGCAGATCCTTCATGAACTCGACGCGGCGATGGTGCGGATGAATGAAGGTCGACTGGCCGCCGCCGCTCAGACGATGCATCGCGTAGTAGAAATCGAAAAGCTGCTGGTGACGCAGATACACATCCTGGAGACCATGACGCCCATCAGTTTTCTGGGATTTCGGGATCAACTAAATCCGGCCAGCGGTTTTCAATCAATGCAGTTTCGCGAGATTGAGTTTGCGTCTGGACTTAAACAGGAAAACCTTCTCAATGAATTCCGTGAGGATGAGTTTGCTCGCGCGCGTTTGCTGAGACGTTTTGAAACCCCATCTCTGGCAGATGCGTTTTACGCAGCTTTACGCAAACGGGGCCTGGATGCCCCACCTCACGATAGTCTTCTGGCGGAACAGGAACAGAAAGCACGTTACGGGAAACGGGCCCAGGCTGTATTGGAAATACTCACCCATTTTGAGAAGCGGTATGAAGAGTTTCAACTGGCCGAAGCTCTACTGGAACATGATGAATACTTTTCACTGTGGCGCTCCCATCACGTCAAGATGGTTGAGCGCATGGTGGGGACCAAGCGTGGCACCGGAGGATCCGAAGGCGTCGGATACCTGCGAACCACGCTTGACAAAAAGTTCTTCCCGGAACTCTGGGAGGCGCGCACTTATCTGGATACGAAACACGGCGAGGGAGGTTGTCCGTTTGCTAAAGAGTGAATTAGCGGTTCAGTCAGCGTGTTAGAATGCCCGCGAATTACGAACTGGAGTAAAACAGAATGTCACGGAATGTTCCGTACGTTAAAGATGCAAACGGTGAGAGAACCGCGGTGATCCTTCCCCTCGACGAGTACGAGGAGTTACGCGAAGATTTGCACGTGAGTCGGATCGCCGAAGAAACGAAGAACGACGAGCGCATACCCTGGGAAAAAGTGAAAGCTGAGCTAGTCTCAGAAGGTAAGCTCGATGACGATGCTTGATCCTCCTTACAATGTCTCGCTCACAAAACGGGCCAGTCGAGAAAACGCAAACTGGATCGGCAAATCCTCGCACGCATCGCAGCAGCAATTGATGGTCTGGTTGCAAATCCTCGCCCTCCAGGATCGCTAAAGGTGAAAACTGCGGAAAGGCAGTGGCGGATTCGTGCCGGTGACTGGCGGATCGGTTACGAGATCGATGACTAAGCTCGGCAAGTAACCATCATAACTGTCGGTCATCGCCGCGAATTCTATGACTAACGAACTCTCATGACTCCTTTTCCCGAACGCTTCAACATGGCCGACTACTTCCTCTACCACAATGTAGAGGAAGGCCGTGAAAACAAAACCTGTCTGTACTTCGAGGACCAAACGTTCACCTACGGCGAAACCGTCCGCTGGTCGAATCGCGCAGGTAACGCCCTGCGTGAGTTGGGCGTCGAGCTCGAAGATCGGGTTTTGATTGTCCTGCCGGATTGTCCCGCGTTTGTCTGGACATGGTTCGGCGCGGCGCGCATCGGTGCCGTGATCACGATGGTCAACCCGCTCTTGCCTGCCGAAGATTACAAATACTATCTCGATTACACACGAGCCCGCGTTGCCATCATTCCTCAATCGCTATCGGAAGTCTTTACTGAGGCAACAAGCGGTGCTCGTTATCTAAGAAGAGTCCTCGTAGTTGGCGAAAAACCGGTGGAGACAGGCCTCCTTCCCAACCTGCAGATTAGCCAGGTCGAAAATGGTGCCCAGACTGGTGAGTCCGAAAGTAAGGTGACCTGGCTCTCCTTCGACAGCATCATCAAGGCTCAATCCGACGAGTGCACTCCTGCCGACACTCACCGGGACGACATCGCCATTTGGCTGTTCACCTCCGGTTCCACCGGCCATCCGAAAGGTGCCGTGCATCTTCAGCATGACCTGCCCTTCAATACCGAAGTCTTTGCCAAAGGTACGATCGGCGTTCGTGAAAACGATTTGACTGTCTCAGTGCCCAAGCTCTTCTTTGGTTACGCGACGGGGACGAATCTGTTATTTCCCTTCGCGGTAGGCGCCGCGACTGCACTCTTTTCAGAGAGGTCGACTCCGGAAAAACTATTCGAAGTTATCGAGCGATATCGGCCGACGATCCTTACAACCGTGCCGACGATGATCAACTCGATGCTCAATGCACCCGATGCCAGCCACCGTGATTTGTCGAGTTTGCGGTTCTGTTACTCTGCCGGGGAAGCTTTACCCATAGAGCTTTATGAGCGTTGGAAAAAGACTCTGGATGTGGAAATTTACGATGGGATAGGCTCGGCGGAGATGTTTCATATCTACATCTCCAATCGGCCCGGAGATGTGAAACCCGGATCGCTCGGCAGAGTGGTCAACGGCTACGAAGCGAAGATCGTTGATGCGGAAGGCAAGCAAGTTCCCACTGGCGATATGGGCACTCTGAGGATCAGGGGCGATTCAGCGGCGCTCTGCTATTGGAATGCTCACGAGAAGTCCAAGGAGACCTTTGCTGGAGACTGGTGCACGACCGGAGACCAATTCCATGTCGATGACGAAGGATATCATTGGTACCACGGGCGCACGGACGACATGTTGAAGGTATCCGGCATTTTTGTAGCGCCGGGCGAAATTGAAAACTGCCTGCTGCAACATGAAGCTGTGCTGGAGTGTGCGGTGATTGGCGCCGAAGGGGACGATGGCCTAATCAAACCGAAGGCTTTTGTGGTGCTGCGCGAGGATTTCAATGCCGGCGAAGGTTTGGCGGGCTCGATGAAGGCATTTGTTAAGACTCACCTGGCTCTTTACAAGTATCCCCGCTGGATCGAATTCATCGACTCACTACCAAAAAATGATCGCGGCAAAATCGATCGCAAGCGGTTGAAGGAAACAGACGCTAGTACCCCCACAATTTGAACTAACTCAGGAACTAACGCGGGCGGCTTTCGAGATTGTAATCGCGCAGGCGGCGATAAAGCGTGGAAGGTGAGATGCCGAGAATCTCGGCAGTCTTTCCGCGGTGCCAGCCGGTTTGTTCAAGCGCTGCGAGAATCTGTTGTCGCTCCACATCACGTAGGGAAGTAGGTGATGAGCCGGTGACCGAACCGAATGAACTGGGGCCGGGACCTAAGGTAACATTCGCGCCGAGCGGTGAAGGGGCGGCAGTAAATGCGGCGGCGGGCATTGAAGGGCGCACAACTTCGGGAGGCAGGTCACTGATAGTAATGCGACCATTATTGGAGAGAATTACGGCGCGCTCAAGGCAATTCTTTAGTTGCCGAACGTTTCCCGGCCAACTGTAAGCTCGCATAGCATCCAGCGTTTGCGGCTCCAGCTCAGGTGGAATTGTGCCTCCCACACTATTCAACAGATGACGTGCCAACGGTTCGATGTCCTCAGGCCGTTCTCTGAGTGGGGCGAGATCGATTTGAAACCCGTTTATGCGGTAAAGAAGATCTGAGCGAAATACGCCATCGGTAACAACGGTGTCGAGGTTGCGATTGGTCGCGGCCACGATTCGTACGTTGACTTCAACCTTGCGCACTCCGCCCACGCGGAAGAATGTTCTCGTTTCAATTGCGCGCAACATTTTAGCCTGAAGCTGTGCCGGTAGTTCCGTAACCTCATCCAGGAAGAGCGTACCGCCGTCCGCCAGTTCAATCAATCCGAGCTTGCGTCCCTTAGCGCCTGAGAATGCACCAGCTTCGTAACCAAAAAGTTCCGACTCCAACAACGATTCCTGAAACGCGGCACAGTTGATATCGATGAAGGAACCTTCCGACCGAGTCGACAGGCGATGTATCGCGTGGGCGATCAGCTCCTTCCCAGTGCCCGACTCGCCTGTAATTAGCACCGAAGCTTCAGACGGAGCCACCCGTTCGACAAGTCTGACAGCTTCTTTCATCGCTTGAGAAACTGAGACGATGTTAGGCAATCCAGACTGGCGCGCCAGTTGTTCGCGGAGACGCAGATTATCGACTCGCAAGCGCCGTTTCTCTGCGGCTTGCTTCACGCGCACGTCAAGTTCGGTAATGCTGTAAGGCTTGGTGAGGTAATCGTAGGCTCCGAGCTTCATGGCCTCGACCGCGGTTTCCACCGTTGCCTGACCGGTCAGCATAATCACTTCCGGAGGATTTGGCCGTTCATGCACGCGTCGCAAGACTTCCATGCCATCGATACGCGGCATGTTAATGTCACAAAGCAGGACGTCAACATTACTCTCTTCGAGCCTGCGTAATGCAGCTTCACCGTCCGGAGCAACCTGGACACGATAACCCAATCGCTCCAGCTCCTTCTGCAACACCATTCGCAGATTCGCTTCATCCTCGGCTATCAGAATTCGTGCTTTTTGCTCGCTCAATCTGCGGGTTCTCCGTCCCGATCCGGGTCACCAAAAAATCCTGGGCCAGCCTTTAGAGTGGGGTCGCAAACTAACAGTTTGCATCATAAGACTTCGGACTTCTGCATTACGTTTCTCGTTCCAGCTCTATTGCCGGAAGTACGATGGTGAAAGTAGTACCGACACCAACTGTGGAATGCACGTCGAGGCTGCCGCCGTGCTCCGTTAAGATACCATAACAAACTGCCAGGCCAAGACCCGTGCCTTCACCCACTTCTTTGGTCGTATAAAACGGCTCAAAGATCTTAGGGACATTCTCCGGCGGAATACCCGCTCCGGTATCACTTACCTCAACGAATACGCTACTGCCATCCTTACCACTCGTTATTCTCAGCACGCCCCCGTCGGGCATCGCATCCACCGCGTTTGTGGCCAGCGCTATTATCGCCTGCTGCAACTGTCCAGCGTCGCCCGAAACGCGGGGCAGTTCTTCGGCTGTTTCGATCTTAAACTCAATCCCTTCACCTCTCTGCTGATGGTAGACCAACCGCGTTGCAGATGAAATGACATCAGCGAGGTCTAACGGCGCATGCTGCGCCGCACGCGTGTGACTAAAATCAAGCAAGCCATTGGTTATTGTCTTACAACGAAAGGCTTCACTTCGAATCAGTCCGAGATATTCACGCAAGTCGTCCAGCGCGGCAGAGTCGTTGAAAGCACCTTCCTTGACGCGAGACTCGAGTGCCTCGGCGCAGGCAGAAATAGTAGCGAGTGGATTGTTTATTTCATGAACTACTCCCGCCGCAAGTCTGCCAATCGCAGCTAGCTTTTCGGCTCGTGCGACTGCCCGGTTGGCTTCGACCCGGGCACTAATGTCCTCACCGATGGTAATTACATGCGATACCTCGCCGCTGCGGTCAATCCACATCGGGATTTTGCTTATCAACCAATGTTTTATTCCGTTCGCAGTTGCAGTTTCGTGCTCGATGCGTTGGATCTGTCCGGTCGCAAATACTCCGGCAAACTCGGTTTCGAGAAGCTCTCGCTTTTGTCGAGTCAATACGGTGAAGATGTTTTTCCCCATCACCGAACCGCGCGGTATACCCAGTTCTCCAAGTTCCCGGTTACGGTTCCACGCCACAATCTCATAATTGCGATCTATCGCGTAAAGCGATAGAGGCAATCCATCAATAATTGCCTCAATGAAGCGGCGCTGAGCCTCTACTTCGGCCGTACGCCGCTCAACCTGGATAGTAAGATTTGCCGAGACATCGCGCGCGGCCTGATAAAGGGAAGAGATGTGGGCGGCGAGTGCTGCTTGTTGCGCGGCAGCATCAACCAGCCGGCAGACGGTATCATCACAATCTTCGCGATGGTCAAAAGCTACAATCAAAGCGCCTTTGGTGCGGCCGCCAAACCCAAGCTGCGAAGCATACTCCGCCTGGTGCACATCGTCACGCATGAAGAAAGAGCTTTTTGAAGTAATAAGAACAGGCGCGGCGCTTGACAAAGCCAACCAGTCTTTCAAACGATCAACATGCAGAAGCGAGGAACCTTCGGCGCTACCTTCGCGATCAAACACACAAGCCGCATCCTTCTGCTCGCTTAGTTTTACAAATGCCGCGCAAAGTACCGCGCTGGTTCCTTCGTACGTCGCGCCAGCAACACGGCGTACCAACTGCTCGGGTTCGAGCGCTCGCAATAGGCCGCGACCCAGGTCCGCCAGGAACCTCAGTTCACGATTGCTGCCAATCAGCGCCCATTCCCTCTGTGCAGCTCGTAAATGTGACGCCGATCTGGAAACGATATCTCCTGCCGATGAACTTTTCGTAATGTAGTCGTCTGCGCCGGCTGCAAGCGCCTCCCCCTTCTGACTATCAATGTCGCTACCAGACAATGCGATTACTGGAAGCTTGCTGGTTGCTGGCTGGGCGCGTAGAAGTCTGCACAGAGCCAGTCCATCGACTCCGGGCATATCGAGGTCGAGCACGATGAGATCGAAAGGGTCCTCGCGAAGCAAGAGAAGAGCCGAAGGAGCGTCTTCAGCTCCAATGGCACGATAGCCTGCCTTTTCGAAACTCCGGCACAAATGTTCACGACCACTGCTATCGTGGTCAACAACGAGAATGGTGGCGATTTCTTTGGGGGTAATGGTAGCGGGCATTGCTCTCAATCGTTGAACCAAGGCGAAGCCGAGATGGGATGCCGTAAGCCGAACATGCTCAGCTGTCCGGTTAACCGACTCTCACCACGCAACTCGTTAGCGATTGAAAGCGAAGGGGATAGGAATGTCAAGATTGTTGGGCGTAAAAGGTTTCGGGCATAGGTCGGCGTAGAATTGACTAGTTGACTGCGATGGACGCGAGTTCATCACTTTCAAGTTCCATCATGCTGACGGAAGGTGCCGGGGACTGTTTCGACAACTTCTCCAGTTTGTGTCCAGACTTGGCCCTGTACATGGCTTGGTCGGCTGCTACAAGCAGTTGGTCCAGAGTCTCGCCTTCGATGCCATACGTAGCCGTACCTACGCTGATGCCTACTCGGGCTTGGCCGACGCCCCGAACGTGCAACGAAAACTCCTTGACTGCCGTTTCGATGCGGGATCTTAAGTCTTCCACCTGATTGCCGACCAACTCCTGAACAATGGCCACAAACTCATCCCCAGCATAGCGAGCAAGAAAATCGTACTCCCGGAGTTGACCCTGGATTATGCGTCCCATCTCGCGAAGCATCTTGTCGCCCACTTTGTGTCCGAATGTGTCGTTTACGATCTTAAAGTCGTCCAGGTCAAGCATTACTACTTGGAACGGTCTGGAATTTCGCCGCGCTCGAGAGGCTTCCTCATCAAAGCGAAGGGCGATGTAACGCGCGTTTGGTAGGCCCGTCAGCGGGTCCGTTAGCGCATTCGATTCGGCTTCCGCGTGATGCATTGCGTTTGATAACGCATCCGAAGCCAACCGCGTAACTGTTTCCAACAGTCGCATGTGATCGTCGGAATATTGCTCGAGATCCGTCGAGTAAACTGACAGCGCCCCCAACAACATATCGTCTTTGAACAGAGGCAGAGACGCCATCGAGCGGTACTCTCGTTCAATCTCAACACCGGTGAAATCCAGATTAGGGTGAAGCTGATTAATGGGACTCCGATTTGCCAGCGCGAATCCTGTCACTCCCTCTCCAGGTGCAATTGATCTCGCTGACAGAATCTTTGCATTCTTACCCGCAACGTGAGCCGCAGTGGCATAGCCCTTCACTTCGTCGTAAAGGTAAACCGCACATGTATCAAACGGCACGACGTGGCCAACTTTATCAACCAAGACCTCCAAAGTGTTTCGCACGTCCAGCGATGACCCAAAGGTACGGGCTATCTCATACAGTGCATAAACTTCCTGGTGAGCGCTCTTGATTTGGTCGTAAGCCATGTAACAACCACGCTCACGCGTTTGCGCCATGTCCACCTCGCTTAAGGCCAAAGGTTCGACAGCATCGCTTGGCGGCAATTGCTGCGGCAGGCCAAGCGCCTCGATCTGCGCCTCAAAGCGGGGCAGATGTTCTATGAACAACTCAACGACGTTCGGATCGAAGTGGCTACCTGAACCTCGCAAGAGCAGTGCGATAGCTTCGTCGCGGGTCATGCCTCGCCGAAATGGACGGTCTTCTCTTACTGAATCGAAGCAATCGACGACCGAAATGATTCTCGCTGTAACAGGTATTTGCTGGCCCTTGAGCCCGTCGGGGTAACCGAGTCCATCCCACTGTTCGTGATGGTGGCGAACGATAGGCGTGACGGGGTAGGGAAACTCGACGCGACTGAGGATCTGGGCACCCACAGTTGTGTGGATCTTCATCTTGTCAAACTCAGCCGGCGTCAATCTTCCAGGCTTGTTAATGATGTGCGCAGGTACGGCCAGTTTTCCAATGTCATGAAGCAGTGCCCCCGCCTTCAAAGCAGCAATTTCGGGCCCCGAAAGCCCCAAAACTTCGCCCATACCCGCAGCGTAAATTTGCACGCGCCGGACATGGCAATGGGTGGTTTGGTCTTTTGCGTCGATTGCAGTGGCGAGCGCTTCCGCAGTGGCAAGGTGTATGCGGCTGAGTTCTTCGGTCTCGCTAGTCTTCGCGCTTAGTCGGAACCAGGCGAGGTAGAACAACTGAGCTGCGGCAAATATGGTTACGCTGAGGACCGCCAATGAGAATGCCTCATGAATCGCATAGGCAGTAATGAAGGCGCCACCGGCAACCATAAACACGCGGTAACGCTTTGCGTAAGGAGACCTAGACCAACGGACTGCTGCCGCTGGCCTCGGGCTGTAATCGGACGCGTCGGGGAAGCTCATCCACGCTCCTTCACCAGGGTAAGCGATTTGAGAGAATTGGAGACTCTTAACTTGCTTCCCCACCACTCCCCGACTGCAGATTCTTTGGTCGAAAGCAAAGACGGGAGCAACTCGACTTTGCTTTCGACCATGGTCAGGGCAAGCGACGAGCGCCTGGCTCGTCTTGCTGGGTGAGAGCTTGTTACACTTAGTGGCAATCGATTTTCTTGACACCTGCTAAACATCTACTTGCCACCTCGTCTTAGAAAATTTGCGGCTCGGACTCCGTGCGGAGAGCCCGTGAAGCTTAGAGCTCCTCAGCCGCGCTGTTCCTTTCTCAATTGTTGTGCCAGATGAATCGTTAAGCGAGCGTGCTACTGAATCGCAGACTGATTGAGGTTTTCTGGAAGCCACTGGCTTAACTGGCTTCGTCAAGATTCAACGAAATCATTCTGACAGGTCAGGTTGGGAAGTTCAGTCAGACTGCTGAATCGGTAGGTTGACTTTGTTCAATTGTCCGGGCACCCTCGGTCTTTGACCATCAACCAATTAACATTTCGAATTGGTGATGATCCTTTTGCTTTGACCCTTCATCACTGAGATCTCATCAACCTGGTATATGGAGTCAAGAGTTTGGCAGATTCAAGCCGCGACACTTTAGTGGGAAATCGACCAGCAGGGTACATTGAACTGCTACGGAGTAATCGCGGTTTTCGCCAGCTCTGGCTTGGCCAAGTGGTTAGCCAGTTGGGCGATTGGTTCAACACGATCGCGCTTTACACGATCATTCTCAACTTAACAGGATCGGGTCGCGACATCGGACTTCTGTTAGTCGCTCGCTTCCTACCAAGTTTCATATTTGGTTCGCTGTCCGGCGTAGTTGCCGATCGATTCAACCGTCGTTGGATCATGATCATTTCCGATCTATTGCGGGCCGTGGTCGTGCTGGGCTTCCTTTTTGTTCGGAGAGCCGACCAGCTGTGGATCCTCTACTTCCTAACGGTACTGCAACTAGGACTATCCACATTTTTCGAACCCGCCAAGACGGCTGTGATCCCGTCGATCGTTTCCGACCGCGAACTGGTCGCTGCAAACGCGATTTCCGCTGTGACCTGGTCCGTCATGTTAACGCTGGGAGCTTTTGTTGGCGGAGTCGTCACCGGATTGTTTGGCAGTGATGTGGCGTTTGTTCTTGATGCACTAACCTATCTACTTTCAGCCGCCCTGATCGCTGGTGTACGGCTTCCCAAGAGCGCACCTCGCGGAAAGGGCAAACTAACCATCAGGCGAGTTTTGGGAATTGCTGAGACCATCGAAGGAGTGCGGTACGTAAAACACCGGCCGCGCGTGCTGGCCTTGTTGCTGGTGAAGCCGGCATGGGGTTTGGGCGGCGGGATCTTGACTCTGTTGGCGGTGTTCGGCGAGAAAGTTTTTCCAGTTGGTAACAATGCTGCCACAGGTATTGGCGTTCTTTTCGCAGCCCGCGGTATTGGGACCGCGGTTGGGCCAATTGTTGCCCGTCGAATTTCGGGCGAGGGCACCAAACGCATGCAGAACTCGATCGGCATAGCCTTCCTAATCGGCGGCGTCTTCTATATGGCGTTCGGCGCATCCTCGAGCTTTGCTGTTGCACTCATTGTTTTGGGTATCGCCCATACGGGGGGAAGCATTCTTTGGGTTTTTTCCACCGTGCTTTTGCAACGGGGAGTAGAGGACAATTTTCGCGGACGTGTGTTTGCTGCCGAACTCGCTTTGCTTACACTCACGATGGCGGTTTCAAACTATGCTACCGGCGAACTGTTGGATCGTTTTGGCTTTTCACCTCGAGTGGTAGCGATTGGCATTGGAGCGTTCTTCTTGCTTCCCGCACTTGCCTGGTTTGTCACCCAACAATGGTGGGACAGAGATGAAACTACAGCGCACTTGGAACCCGCTTGCGATGGTACAGGCAGCGAAACGGACGACGGTTAGTCCGGAGCACAATAGGTGTCCCTGTCATGTGCCCGCCACGAGAACTAGTCTGGCCAAACATTCTGACCTCAATTTGGTTCCCGAACGGATCGCTATGAAGATCAAAATTGGAGTAACGGGATCCGCTCGCGAAGGTGAGGGATGCAGCGATGAAGGTATTGCCGACAAGGCCCGCGCTTTAGCTCAGGCATTTGCATCTCGCGACGTGCTCCTTCTGACCGGAGCTACTACGGGACTAGTTTATCTGGTTGGAAAGGCAGCGCACGACGCCGGTACTTTCCATGCGGGGATTTCGCCAGCGGCCAACAAGCAGGAGCACATCGAAACTTACAAACTGCCGTTAGACGCATGTGACCTAATTGTCTATACAGGTTTTGGTCTCAAGGGACGCAATGTTGTTCTGGTCAGAACGTGCGACATTGTGTTGTTTATCGCAGGCTCGATGGGCTCGCTCAACGAGTTTACGATTGCGCACGATGAAGGCAAAGTTATCGGCTGTTTGACTGGCACAAGTGGAGTCGCTGATGAAGCCGATTATCTCCTGGCCAAGTTTTCGAAGGAGACGGGCGCGCGTGTGGTTCAGCAGAGCGACCCGACTAAACTACTGGATGCATGCTTGACTGAGTTGAGACACAAAATGGAGAGCACCACTAGTGAGTGAGAGAACGGACCAGACTATCGAAGCTCTATACTCCGAAACTGATCTCGCTGTCAGTGAGTTCGATCACCATGCTTGGTCCAGAGCGCGGGCAATCCGGATTGCCAGGCATTGGTCTGGAGAAGAAGCGCCCCCGTCGCGCCACGCCGAGGCACGATTAGTCTGGTCCGACAGTGCTCTTTTAGTTCGTTTTGTTTGTAATCAGAACGAGCCGCCGATTGTCAGTTCCGCCCCACAAGTAATCGAAAAGACAATCGGACTATGGGAGAGAGACGTATGCGAGATCTTCGTGGCACCGAATGCTGCCAATCCCAATCATTATTTTGAATTTGAGGCTGCTCCGACAGGTGAATGGGTTGACCTGGCTATTAACATTCGATCAGACGAGCGTGACACTGATCGAGGATTTCACTCAGGAATGACTACAGCTGCGAGAATGAGGAATGAACAACTAATCATTATCCTGCGTATTCCCTGGAGCGATTCAATTCGAAAACCTCTACATGGAGATGAGTGGCGGGTGAACCTATTTCGCTGTGTCGGAACTGGAGACGAAAGATATTTAGCTTGGCTGCCGACGCATACTCCAGAGCCTAATTTTCACGTCCCTGAGGCTTTTGGTTGGCTACGTTTCGCTTGAGTGCGTTTACCACTCAATGCTCACCCTTCATCGCTTTCTTTCCAGCAGAGTAGCAACGTATTCCGTATACGTCGTTCGATCTGATTCCGTCGTTCCAACGATCTTCACTGCGAGCAAGTAACCAAACTCGCTGGTATGCTCTTCAAGCCGTTCGTATCGAACGGGCATTACATGCATAACAACTGGGCCAGAAGGCAATTCGAGTTGAACGCTCAGGGCGCGGTTCTCTCCTACCAAGTGGTGCTCACCGAGGGTGATCGCCGGGACAATGAGAGCCATACCGTTGGCGCTCAGATCCAGGGTATGGCCATCCATGCTGATCGTTCGCCTTGATCCTTTCAGGCTTTGCGCCGAGCTGGCGATCGAAATACCAAACGCCAGTCGGACTTTATGACGCTTGACCTCGCGCCTATCGCCGACAAACTTCCGCAACCGGGACACGACCGTTCGCGCGAATTCAGACATGGGCTCTTGGTGCTCCGTCAAACTACTCTGACACGGGGGCCAAAGTTTGGCTTAATGAACGGGAGAGCTGGGGTTCAAGTTAGGAGCGGGACGGGGGAAGTCGAAGCCATTCTAGTTGGCCCATAGTTTGGGCGCAACAGAAATATCACTGCCGTGCCGATTGTTATGGACCGTCAAAGCGTCGGTGTATCAGAGCAGTGGTGGATTCTTCGCTCAGTTCTTGCGCGGGACTAGAGGTTTGCCGCCGTTGTCGCTACTTCTGACTCCCGCAGCATCCATGAAGAAAGACAGCCTTCCCGAACGACCGTATACCGCAGGTTCGGCTTGTGCATTCCAAGTCTTCGCATCAGCAGACACGTTAATGCGAAAACGGTACCCGGTTGACTCCGTGCCTTCGAGGTCCTTCGGCAACATCCCTGCCGCAATCAGCGTCGGCAAATTTGCAAACTGGCCGTTGTGTTGCTGGCTATAAAGTAACAATGCCAGTGAGATTCGAGTCAGCATGTCCTGGACGTCGCCGTGATGCGCGTCAATCCGGGCATTGAAGAAGAATTTCTTTCCAGCTTTCTTAACGATCTCAAGGTTCTCTCGATCACCAAGGATCCAGGCGCCATCAATCATAACCAAGCCAGTGGGCTCCATCTTATCTTTGCCGTCGCTGTCCAATACCTTCACAAACACGGTGGCCAGGTCGCCGCTGATTGTCTCCCCCATGATCTCCACCTTCTCGGGAATTCGCTCGATCACAGCCAATGCCACCTTTTCGAAGTCGGGCTTCAGCTCTTCAAACTCCTGGGGCTTCAAGGGTTCAATCGCGGCTTTGTAAATCGAAAGACTGAATGCTTCACGAAACTTACGTTCACGCAATGACTTATAAAACTCCCGCACGGTCTCAGTAGGTGTGCGCTGCGGATTCTGAGCAACAACTCTTGAAATCTGGCTGTCCTGAAAAATGAGGACGCTCACGACAAACAGCAAAAGCAATCGGAGTAAGAGTTTTGAACTAAACATTAAAACTTTTGTCCTTTTGATTGACTATGAAACGTATTGGCCATGAAATACGAGGCGCGCTCCCGGCTCAGCAGCGCGCCTCCTGATAGAAGCATCCAGCCTCAAAAATGTTGCCTGAGAGTCTCAGTGCCGAATCTAAGTTCGCCTTCCTTTGCTCGCAAGCAGTAGTTCGCGGCCCACCAGGTAGAGAAGAATCATCAGCACCACAAACGGGATCATCGACAAAAGGTCGGACCAGGGCCCGTCGAAAAATGCATTGTTGGCCTTTGACCACGCCTCAATTGCGTCAGTTTTCTCTTTGAACAAACCCGCAAAGAACGCGATGAATACTGCCGCCAACGCTCCTCCGGCGATGTAGCCAGAGGCCATTAAAACGCCGGGACTCTTGTCGGTTTCCGCCACAAACTCCTCTTCAGTCAGATTCTTGTCCTTAAACTTGGTTCGGATGTACTTGTCGACCAGCCAACGGATTGCGCCGCCAAGAAAAATCGGGCTTGACGACGATAACGGGAGATAGACACCTACTGCAAAAGCTAACGACGGAATGCCACTCATCTCCAGCACGATGGCAATCATCACACCTAGTAAGACGAGTCCCCATGGCAATTGCCGATTAAGGATGCCTTTGATGATATATGACATCAAGGTCGCCTTAGGTGCGTCGTATTTCGTAACGGAAGAACCATTCGGCCTCACGCGGTGGGTACCATTGATTCCCGGGTCAACGTAATAGACGGGCACACCTTGCTCATCCACCAGATACTTGCCGGCCGGACCGTTCTTCTCGTCAATCTTGTGCCAGGTACGATAACTCTTACTGTCAGTGCTGGCCTCTGGACCCTTCAACGGCTCCGCTGGTCCTAATTCGGCGGTATTTGCTCGCAACTCAGTGGGAAAGTTCCGATCCACTTTTTGCGCAATCTTGCCCGAGTCATCAACCAGGTATTCGCCGGGATCCAATCCAGCAATTAGTGCCGGTCCAGCTTCGTTTTTCAGCAATCGATAGTTGCCGCCAGAGGTAGGCTTTGCTTGTTCAGTGTACGCCGGCAGAGCGGATACGGCTGAAGGGTTAACCTGCGGAGCATCCTTGACAGCATGAAAAGAGGTTTGCGCCACATAAACAGTCTCCGTTTCATTGAGGCGCAAAAGAATTGGACCGAGGATCAATGCAGAAGCCAGGGCGCCCACCAGGATCGCAATCTGCTGATACTTGGGCGTGGCGCCCACCAGAAATCCCGTCTTCAAATCCTGCGAGGTTGTGCCACCGTTTGATGCGGCTATGCAGACGATGCCGCCGATGGAAAGCGCAGTCACGTAATAACTAGGACCGGTCCAGCCAACTATGAGGAAAATTAGACAGGTCAGAAGCAAGGTGGCCACGGTCATTCCCGAGATTGGATTCGAGGACGAGCCAATCTCACCAGTAAGACGTGATGACACGGTAACGAACAGGAACCCAAACGCAATGATCAGAATCGCGCCCAGGATATTGAATTGAAGATGAAGTTGAGGCAGCAACACAATCACACCAATCAGCGCCAGGATGCCTCCGACCACAATCTTCATAGAAAGATCCTGTTCGGTTCGAGGCAAGTTAGCGCTGGCAGCATCGCCGCCTCTTAAGTCGCTGAGACCGCCTTTCAGGCCACCCCAGATAGTTGGCAGCGAACGAAACAGACTGATGATGCCCCCTGCGGCAACGGCCCCGGCGCCGATATAGAGGACATAGGCTCCGCGAATATCATTCGGACTCATCTCGCTGATTGGTGTGGTTCCGGGTGGGAGTACGGTGGTCATTCCCTCGCCAAAAAACTTGATCGTGGGAATCAGGACGAGATAAGCAAGCACGCCTCCCGCGCACATGATTGAAGCGATCCGTGGACCAATGATGTAGCCCACCCCCAGCAGCGCGGGAGAAATCTCCGCCGCGATCGACCCTGCCTTGAATGGCGCACCGAAGATCTTTTGGGGAGTGTCCTTCCATCCTTTGAATGCGGCCATCGCCACTTGATACACCAGCCCGATACCAAATCCGGTAAAAATCGTCTTGGCCCCCGACGACGCATCCGCGGACGCTGCTGCCTTTGCTTTGGCCTCAGCGGACGACGCTGCTAACGACTCTTCCGAGGCACCGGCTTTCAACACTTCCGCGCAAGCCGTGCCCTCCGGATACTTCAAAATTCCATGCTGTTGCACAATCAGGGCGCGCCGTAGTGGAATCATCATCAGGATTCCCAGCAAACCGCCGAGGGTTGCGACCAGCATCACGCGTGTGATCTCGAGATCGAATCCGAGAATCATGATGGCCGGCATTGTAACCCCAACCCCGAACGCTATGGATTCCCCAGCCGACCCCGCGGTCTGCACTATGTTGTTTTCGAGAATGGTTGCGTTACGAATACCGATCTTCCCCAGCAAGCGGAAGAGGCTAATCGAGATCACCGCTACCGGAATCGACGCGCTGACCGTCAGTCCGACTTTCAGGACCAGCCACAGAGATGACGCGCCAAATACCATTCCCAACAAAGTACCGATAATCAACGGTAGCGGAGTGAGCTCCGGTATTACGGTCTCGGCAGGGATGTATGGACGAAAAGTGGCCAGTAGGGGATTATCCGGTTTAGAGCCAGTTCCGTCCGGGCCCTCATTGCCAGAAATGCGTTCAGAAGACATTCTGAAGTGACCTCCGATTCAGGCTAAATAACGGGGAGCAGGTAGGGGTTGAAAGACGGCGCTACTTTACACGGCCAAGCTCCGACAGGGCAAGTTAGCTACTTGGGACGGTGGCCGCCACGTCCGGCGGCGGACAGCGTCAACTCCCTGGAGTGCGCCAAAGCTGGGAGCGCAGGCATCCTGCCTGCAACTGAGCGCGAAGCGCGAACCAGTTACTGAAGCACTTAATTCGTCATAACTATGACGCGTGCCACGCATGCTTCGGCAGGCTGGATGCCTGCGCTCCCAGCAATTGCGCACTCCAAGGAGTTGACGCCTTCGATGCTACGACTCATCGCCTACATTTCAATTACAGTTTCGATTACACTGCCGTCGCCATTCAATAGCCTCAACAAGGAAGACGCCCAGAACAGATGCGTACTTACAAACTCGCGCTCCTATTACTTCTCGCAATCGCTCTTCCGTCTATTTCTCCGGTTCTCTCGTTGGGAACAATCACCGCCAGGGAGCCCCAGCAGCGCCCGATTCGCGCGCGCATTCCCGCTCCGGCAGATGTCCTGGGATTTGTCCCCGGCGATGACCGCAAGCTAGCAAGCTGGAACCAGGTACTTAGCTACTTTGACCAACTCGACAAAGCCAGCGACCGCGTAAAGTTTGAAGCACTCGGCAAGTCGACAATGGATAGGCCCTTCGTTATGGCCACCATCAGCGCGCCGGAAAATCTTGCCAGGATCGAGGAATACAAGCGAATCCAGGATCTGCTGGCCGACCCACGTAAACTCGGCTCCCCCAGGGGGCGCGATCAGAAAGCGCTGGAGTTGATAGCGCGCGGCAAAACGATCGTGCTGATCACTTGCGGGATCCACTCCACCGAAGTCGGCTCGTATCTTTCGAGCATGCTCATCGCGCACCAGCTCGCTTCTTCAACCAAACCCGAGATTGAGGAAATTTTGCGAAACACGATCATCCTGCTGGTGCCATCACTCAACCCGGACGGCGTGGACATTGTCAAAAACTGGTACGACAAAACGCTGGGGACGCCATATGAAGGAACCACCCCACCCGAGCTTTATCATAAGTACACTGGCCACGATAACAACCGTGATTGGTATGCCTTCACTCAGGTAGAGACGAAGATCACTGTCGATAAGATTCACAACGTTTGGCATCCGCAGATCGTTCACGACATTCATCAGCAGGGCGAGTTTGGCGCGCGTCTATTTCTGCCACCATACATGGCGCCGGTAGAACCTAACGTCCCTAAGCAAATAGTCGAAGGCTATACGGAACTGGGTAACTGGATGGCGAAAGAGTTGCGCCAACAGGGATTCCAGGGCATCACGACCAATTCAACCTACGATGCGTGGACGCCCGCGCGCGCTTATTCCCACTATCACGGCGGCGTACGCATTCTCTCGGAGACTGCCTCGGCGCGAATTGCTTCGCCTATCACCGTGAAGTTTGACCAATTGCGTTCCCGCGAGGGTTACAATCCGCAGCAGGAGTCGAGCAAGTTTGGGCCGCTGTGGCGGGGCGGTGAATGGCACCTCCGCGACATCACAAACTACATGACGACGGCTGCGTTCTCCCTGCTCACGCACGCATCTCAAAATCGCGAACGTTGGCTGAGCAGGTTCTATGAGATTGGAAAGGCTGCGGTGCGGCCACATGTGCGCGGCGAATTGTTCGCTTATGTGGTTCCTCCAGCCGATGACTCTGGGACCATGCTGAGCATTCTGGAGCGAGGCGGGGTCAAAGTGGACGACCCAGGAGCGCTCACGGTAAACGGACGGAAATATCCGCAGGGTACCAGCGTCGTTCGCCTGGCCCAACCCTATGGCGCCTTTGCTAAAGCCCTTCTGGAGGTTCAGCGATACCCAGATCTCCGCGATTCGTCAGGCCATCCCATTCGACCCTACGACGTAACTGCGCACACTCTGCCTCTATTGATGGGCGTTCCGGTTCAGCCGGTCTATGCTCCATTCGTCCTGACGAAGCCGAAGCCGGAGCGTGGAATTGGTGGGAACGGCGGTTGTGGCGATGCCTATCCACCGCGGCGCGCAATCTACCGTTCACACGTGCCCTCAATGGACGAAGGTTGGACCCGATGGGTGATTGATGACGATGCCGCCAGGTCTTTGCGGTGCCTCTCCTATCGCACCATCGAAGACGCTGAGATCAAAGCAGGTAATTTAGACAGAAATCTTGACGTGATTGTCATCCCAGACCAGGAACCGATCAGGAACCAGGAGCCGCGCGTGATTCTAAACGGTCATCGTGCCGGTAGGATGCCACCGGAATACACTGGCGGCCTCGGCGCGGAAGGCGTGAAAGCATTGCGAGAGTTTGTGGAGCAGGGCGGGACGCTGGTCTTGCTAAATCGCGCGTCAGACTTTGCTATCGAACAATTCAAACTGCCCGTGCGGAATATCGTTTCCGACGTTCCTGAACGGGACTTCTTTGTGCCCGGCTCGATCCTGCGTATCGAGCTTGATACGACCAGTTCACTTGCCAAAGGGATGCCGAAAGAAACGATTGCCTGGGTCGAGGACTCTCCTGTGTTTGAGGTTCCTGGTGACAAAGGCACATTCGCGAGCGGACCAACTCGGATGGATCTCACTGCCGGCCCCGCACCCGTTCGGGTTATTGCGCGATATCCCGCGAACAGAAATCCGCTTCTCTCGGGTTGGTTGCTTGGTGGCGATCGCATGAAAGGAAAAGCCGCGCTGGTTGAGGTTTCCTTTGGCAAAGGCCGGATGATTCTTTTCGGTTTCCGTCCGCAATATCGCGGGCAATCGATGGCGACCTTACCCCTGTTCTTCAATGCAATCAGTGGCAGATAACAATTCGAGGAGTTTCTCCCGTTCGAAGTTAGCAGTGGCAGTGATCGCCAGTCTGTATTTCCTTTGGTGTGCCTACGATCCATACCAATGGCATTTGATCGATGGCGTGAATCTCGTAATTCACGAAGCCGGTCACCTGATCTTCAGTCCCTTTGGAGAGTTCGTGATGATTGCCGGAGGCTCACTCTTCCAGGTAATCATGCCCGCCCTGTTCGTCGGCTATTTTTGGTATAACGCCAAATGCTATTCGGCGGCGCTGGTACTCTTCTGGGTGGGCGAGAGCATCTTGAATGTCTCGGTCTACGCTGGAGATGCGGTGGCGCTGCAACTGCCTCTGCTCGGCGGTCAGGATTCAATGCACGACTGGAATTACCTGCTTAGTAGTTTGAATCTACTTTCGGCAACCGCTCAGGTTGCTGGTGCAATACGGCTGTTAGGAACCATCGTAATTCTGCTGGCAGCTTTTGGTGCAGTTAGATTCGCGAGACAGATGGAGAGAACTGAACTAGCTTGAGCAAAATCAGGCTCCCGCTAGAGGTCGAGCCCGCTTACCTCTAAACGAACGTATCTTTTCTCGCTGCTCGTTTTCATCCACGCCGCGGCGGTGGGCGGTGCCCACCTCCAAACGAACGGTTAATTGCAGGTCCGGTTTCTGAAACTTGCATATTGTCCAAGACGTATTAAGCAGGTAGACGACAGACGGTTTGCTGGGGACTCTTAAAGCACCGCCGTCGTGGCCAACATGGTCACCTTTCTCATTACTTCCTTTTTCATTCTCGCCGGCTTAGTTCTCGCGGTCTATTATTGGCAAAAGCCAGGTTCTGTGACTGAACCAGAACGGTCAGCGCTGCCGCCTGGGCGGGGTTTATTCATTGACGGTACGCCTCAGGGCAGGGCCCTTGCTCAGGCTCACGCTGATTCGAAACTCGCTGCCGATGCGGCGGCGACACGTCTCGACCTTGTTGCTCGAGCGCAAACCGGGGAAAAGTCAGTCCTTCTGGAAGCTCGCAACTGCGTCGACGCCAGGCTCTACGAGGACGCGCTGTCTGCTCTCGTAGGCAGCGCCGATTCTGATCCCAAATTACTTTCGCTTGTTTCTTATGTCACCCGACACGAGCTGCCGGTAAACACCAAACTCGCCCAACGAACAGCAGAGTCATACAAACGTTCGCCGGACCGTAGCTCAACGGCAACGATGCTGCACGTTGCAGCACTTTCTGACAATGCCGAGGTCTATCAAAACGCGGTAGAGACCGTGGTCATGTTCTGGCGCGATGGGCGTCTGACTGACACTTCCGCGGCGGAATTGTGCTCAATACTCGATGGTGAATTCTGGATACTATCTGCGCCAACGAGGAGTTCCGGCGCGGGTTTTCTCCTAAAACGCGCCCTCGCAGGGGCGCGCCGCGAATTGGAAGCGGCCCACAAATGATTACCCCAACTAAACTCCCTAACCCCGTAAACTGAAAGAGGCAAGACCATGCAAAATCTTGACATTGTTTCGTTGCTACCCGTGCTCTTCGGAGCTCTGGTGCTTCTGATTGTACTGATCGTCATTCTCAAAAGAATCCTGGTCAACGTTGACGCAAGAGAGATTGCGATAAAGGAACGCCGGTACTTTGGCGCGAAGATGCCGCCGGGCAGAGTCGTAGCCACGGAGGGCGAAGTTGGAATCCAGGCAGACGTGCTCAAGCCGGGCCTGCATCTCATTAAGTACCCCTTCGAGCGCGTGGTTAGGAAAGTTCCGCTGATTGAGATTGGTGCCGACGAATTGGGTGTCGTCGAAGCTGTAGACGGTGAGCCGATGCTGCCGGGAAGAATATTTGCGCTAGACCGCGCGCAAAACGCTCATAACAACTTTCAAGACCCGATCGCTTTCATCAAGCAAGGCGGGGTTAAGGGTATTCAACTGCGAACCCTGCCGCCGGGCTTGTGGCCAATTCATCCATATCTGTTTCGCGTCTCAGTAGCCAAGACGACAGTGATTCCACAGGGAAAAGTTGGAGTGGTTATCGCTGCCGACGGAGCGCCACTGGATCCCGGACGGTTGCTTGCCAAAGCCATTGAAGGCCATCTCAGCTTTCAAAACGCAGAGCTCTTCGTAGCTACCGGCGGCCAGCGTGGCCCGCAAGTAGATATCCTGACACCCGGCACCTACCGCATCCTGACGCAGTCTTCGCCACCTGAGGACGGTTCGGACGTCAAACCCGGCTTGTTCACGGTCAGGCTCTACGATGCGACGGTGATTAACGAGAACCAGATTGGTTTGGTAGAAGCGCTGGATGGTTCGCCGTTGAATCCCAGCGATTACGTGGCCGAGTCGATTCCCGGTCATGACAACTTTCAGGATGGACACGAGTTCATCAATAGCACCGGCCAGCGCGGGCCACAGAAAGACATCCTGTTGCCCGGCACTTACTACATCAACCCTCAGCTCTTCAAGGTTATCCCCGAAAGCGCGAAGGAAGTGAAACCCGGCGAGGTCGCGGTCATCGTCTCCAACACCGGCAAGGACCCGTCAGAGGAGATTCGGCGGAAGATGGCCGCGAAAGTACGCGAGCGGATGGAACGCGAGGAGCAAGAGCAAGCGGAGGAAACTGTAGCGCGGCTTGATAAGCTTAATGACAAGCGGACGGCCGAAGAAATCAAGAGCGAATTACTGAGCGGCGATCCCGCGGACCGCCGGCTCGACGAGGGCGCACATGAAGCCTATGTGGTACCCGAAGGCTATCGTGGTATACAGGAAACAGTCGTCGGTCCAGGGCGCTACTACGTAAACACGCTCGCGATTAGCCCCATCATTATTCCGACAACCAACCTGACCGTTGAATGGACCTCGGGAGAAGTTGCCAACACCTTCAATCCATTTGAAGTGATTTCCAAAGACGGTTTCACCATGCAGTTGGAAGTGCGCGTAGTCTTTCGCGTGAAGCCTGAAGACGCGCCCTTCATGGTGGCGAAGATTGGCGGCATAGATCGGCTGATCCAAAACGTGATGCACCCGCTGATCGACTCCATCTTCCGCAACCAGGCGTCGGAATCCTCGGCCATGGCCTACCTGCAGAACCGCCATGAAGAACAGGAACGTGCGGAAGCTCGCGTGCGCGCTCACCTGTTGAAGTATCACGTCGACGTGGTCAACGTGCTGATCTGCCACATTCATCTACCCGAAGAGTTGATGAAGACACAGACTGAGAAGATTCTCGCGGAGCAGCGCCAGAACATGTACAACGCGCAACGCGAAGCCGAAGAGAAGCGCATTCAACTTGAACGGACCAAGTCACAGGCAGACAACCAGAAAGACTTGATGGCCGCAACCGTGGGCGTCGAGATTGCCGGAAAACGGGCCGAACAACGCAAGTCTGAGGGTGAAGGCGAAGCGCATTACATCTCGCAGACCGGTAAGGCCGAAGCGGAAAAAGTCCGTCTGATGGGTGAAGCGCAAGGCGTGGCTTATCGCGAACAAGTCAACGCGCTTGGCGCGCAGGGCGTAGCTTTGGTTGAAGTGCTAAAGGTCATCGGCGAGAAAGGTGTGCGCATCACGCCCGACATCATGGCTTCGGGTGGCTCAGGAGGCGGCGATGGCGGTGGCGGCATCGGCACGCTACTGCTGCTCAACCTATTCCGGAACCAGATGAACCTGCCGTCCGCGAACGGTGAAAAGACATCAATTAAGTAGTCGACGGTAGTAGACGGTTTGCACCGAATCGGTCGTTCCAATCTTGAAGCGACCGATTTGGTATTTCTAGAGGAATGAATAAACAGGTTTGCTCGTCCCAAAAGCTATGCGGTGACGATCTGAATGATCTTCGCTGTAACCTCAGCCATCTTAGTCGTTGTGAGGGTGCCAGCACGATAAAGCACGATGGCTGAATCGGCTGTGAAAAGCCGGTTCGGTCGAATGTTACTGTCCTGATGCAGCTTGCCCGTCGCAAAGTCGTCGATTGAAACCGCAACACCGTAGTGATCGCTAACAGTCTTTGAGGTAATTTGGCAAACAAGAACGTCGTCGCCCGTGAGTTGAGCCACGACCACGGCCGGTCGCTTTTTGGAATTAGTGAGATCAGTAAAATGGGAATGGGAGAACTACGACATCGCCCTTTACAAATCTGCCCATGCGGCATCCTCTTCGGGTCGATCCCAATCACGACTTAGCACAGCTTCGGACGCAAGCATGGTTTCAAAACTCTCAAACATCTTTCCGCCTTCGGCTAGGCGGTTCACAAAGTCGTAAACCGCAGCAAGTTTCTCTTCGGGTAATTCACGCAATCGTTCTGTGATTTCCGCGATATCTACGGCCATAAGCTCACATCCTTTTCAGGATTGTATCTTGATTACCCGTCGAGATACATCTGCGCGGCCATCTTCGTAAGCTTCCAAACACGGGACCACTCAATACCGTTGCCATTCTCACGACCCGTAATCTTGTCGAGGATGAGATTTCTAAACGCGCGGCCTTCACGTTTTAGCATGAACTCCTTCGCGTAAGGCTTCGCTGTGTCAAAGAAACTGAATCCGGGATCCGTGACAATCCCGATGCCTTCGAGGGTCATCAGCGCGCGCATGACGTAGGTGAAGTTCGCCGGCAGACGGAAGGGATACTCATACATCACTTCCGCTAGATCGTAAGTCAACTCCTTAAACTTGATCTCACCCAGCTTCAGATTGAGGTAAACCGTGAACAGCCTTTCAACCACAGGCCTCACAGTTTCCGGATTCACGCCAGGCTTGAGGAAGTTAAGATTAATAATGTCCTGGCCCAATCCATGAACGTCGCGGTCGACCACATGAAAGAATGCGTCAATCATTTGCGACTGCAATCGCGGAGTGATGCGCCCGACCATGCCAAAATCGAAAAAGGCCAGGTGCCCTGAGTCCATTACCAGCAGGTTACCCGGGTGGGGATCAGCGTGGAAGAACCCATCTTCGAGGAGTTGCTTCAGATAGGTCCGAACCAGCAGACGATTGACTTTGACCGCCGAAACCCGTCGCGCCCGCAGACCTTCAACGTCGGTCACCTTCGTGCCGCGAATGAACTCAAGCGTCAATACCCTTTGGCTCGTGTGCGACCAGTGGATCTTCGGGACGTGGATGGCTCTCCAGGTGCGGAAGTTGTAGCGGAACCGGTCCGCATTCCGCCCCTCCTTCACGTAGTCCATCTCTTCAAAGACTGTAGCGTGAAACTCGTGCAGCATGCCTTCCCAGTCAGCATTCTCGTTTGCCTTCGGGAAGAAGCGGTTCGTCAGCTTCACTATTCGATAAAGAATCGCTACATCAAAGCTGATGATCTGTTCCAGATCGGGGCGCTGAACCTTGACCGCAACTTCCTCGCCGGAAGCTAAGCGAGCACGGTAAACCTGGCCCAGCGAAGCCGAAGCCACCGGCGTACTATCAATCTCCGCGTAACACTCCTGCAGGCTTTTGCCGAGTTCGAATTCAATGCGTGCGAACGCTTCGGCAGTCGAAAATTCAGGGACTTGATCCTGTAGGGTCGCCAACTCTTTTACATAAGCGAGCGGCAGCAAATCGGCCCGCGTGCCGAGTGTCTGACCAATCTTGATAAACGTGGGTCCGAGCCCAATCAAGCTCTTTCGGAGCCAGGTCGACTGCTTTACGAGTCGTGCTTGCTTCCCATCGGAGCCCTCGCGACCTCGAAAAACTATCAGCCGTACCAAGCGGATTAGTTTATCCAGACTGAGACTAACCAGGTTGTGATAGCGCTTCTTTAAGCCTTCCGCGAAACCCTTAGTCGAATCTTCATTACGCCGGGCCATAGCACGCTTGTTGAAGCCCGCCCGAACGTCATACGTATCAAGGAACAGGTAGAACGCCAGCAATCCCAACACGCGGATAACTCGTATGAGCCGGAGCCAACCGCGCAGGCCACGGCCCTTGAGAATCTCGGCGACCAGTTCGTCGGTTAACGGCGCTGGCGCGGAGCTGCTCTTAGCGGAAGACGATGGCTTCCCGGCCAGATGGGCAACGCCATTGCCATTGCCGTTCTTCCCGGATAAGGGTGATACAGGAACTAATGCTTCCGAAGGATTCATATTCTGCCACTAACTAACGAAGTAAGGCTGCCAAGTGTGTCATACATCTCAAACCAGCGAGAGCATGTGCTTCGAACCGCCCCGCTCAAAATAACTCTCAGCCCGCTTCACATCTGTTTCAATTTGCGCCTTCAACTCATCGATCGAACCAAACTTCCGCTCATTGCGCAAGCGGTGGAGAAAACGAACGCGTACCACGTCGCCATACAGATCTCCCGCCCAGTTGATTACGAAAGTCTCCACTGAAGGTTCCGTGTCGCCCCCAAAAGTGGGTCGCACGCCGACATTAGTCACGCTGCGGCGCCATTGGCCGTCTATCAACACCCCGGTCACGTAAACACCGTTGCGGGGTATGACGCGGTTCTTTGGGTGCAGGTTGGCCGTAGGAAAGCCCAGAACCGACCCCCGACTGGCACCATGCTCAACGCGCCCCTCGACTCCATAAGGCCGGGCCAGCAGCCTGCGCGCCAGGTTTACGTTGCCCTCAGCAAGCAGTCTTCGAACTCTGCTCGAACTGACTCGCTGGTTACGGAATTGAACCTCCGGCACCTCACCTGCGAAAAATCCCAGCTCCTGGCTGACTCGTCTTAACAGTTCAATGTTCCCTTCACGATCATGGCCAAACGCGAACCCGCGACCGAGATATACTTCTTTCGCATGCAAACGCTCCTTCACTACGTCGCGCAGGAATTCTTCAGCGCGAGTTTGGGAAAACTTCTCGTCGAAGCGAATAACGATCGTTTGCTTTATTCCGAGTACACCAAAACCCTCGACCTTTTGATCGAGCGTTTGCAATAGAGGCGGAGCTGATTCGGGATGCAATACTTCGCGCGGGTGCGGATCGAAGGTAATGACAGTTGGAACAGCGTTGGTCTCGCGGGCTCTTTGCACCACGGTTCGCATGATCAACTGGTGGCCCAAATGGAGGCCATCAAAAACCCCTAACGTTAGCACCGTGGGGCGTTGGATCTCAGCATTATCGGTTCCGTGAAAAAGTCGCATAAGAGAAGCAGGTTACGTGATCGTTCGATTTTCCATATGTCATTTGACATTTCTCATTTGCCATTGGAAATCCAACCATTTCTCAAGCAGCAGCTCTTTGCACAAACCACCGCAATGGCCAATTCACACATGGACGCTGACAAATGGCCAATGAGAGATGTCAAATGAGAAATGGAAAATCTAGTTCTTCAACACTCGTTACTCATCACTCATCACTCATCACTCATCACTCATCACTCATCACTTACAGTCAGCCCATCGTAGGCCCACTCCACCCCGTCCGGCAGACGCACTGAATCCCGCGCATGCATAACATCGTGCGCGATGTGGGTCAGGTATGTTCGTTTGGGCTTCAGCTCCTCAACGTATTCCAGCGCCTTGTCCAGCCAGAGATGAGTCGGATGTTCAGCAAATCGAAGACAGTCCAGCGCGAGCACGTCCAAATCGCGCATTTCCTCAATCGTTGCTTTTGGAATTTCACTTAGATCGGTGGCATATGCAAAGTCGTTAAAGCGATAGGCCATTACCGGGAGGCGTCCATGGATAACCTCGAGAGGGGTGACCGTCAAGTCCCCTCCCAGACAAAACGAAGCCTCGGGAAAAACGATATGTGGAACTACCTGTGGCAAGCCGCCGCCAAAATGGGAAGGCGCAAAGATGTAGCTAAAGATGCGCCTAATGTCCACCCAGGCGCGCTCATTGGCGTAAAGCCCCAGGGCGCCAAAACGGAAATTCAGAGGGCGAATATCGTCGAGACCGAAGATGTGGTCGGCGTGGCAATGCGTTATTAGAACGGCATCCAGCCGTTTCAACCCATACCGCAATGCCTGCTGACGGAAGTCGGAAGACGTATCGACCAGCACTATCTGGCCACCATGTTCAATGAGTATTGAGACTCGTAAACGCTTGTCGCGAGGATCTTCAGAGGTGCACGTCTCGCATTCGCAACCAATGGAGGGGACTCCGGTGGAAGTACCAGTACCTAGGAAGGTGAGCTTCATCGGGTGAATAGTAAATGGTAAATGGTGAATGGTCTAACGCACGCACTCGCCCATTTACTATTCACCATTAACCATTCACCGGCCTTTACCCACCAACAATATCTCGACTGGAATATGTCCGGGCCTTTTGGGGAGCAGCGTGGGTCAGGGAAACATATTGCATCCGCAGGTCGGCAAGCAGGCTTTCAAGAATCTGCTGTTCCTGAGGCAGAAGATTGCCGCGCGTTTTCTGCTCCAGCATTCCCAACACATCAATCCAGTGTTTGCCTAACTCGAGGTCTACTTCCCGTTTGTGTGTTACCGGATGCTCCATCATCCCCAGGGATGAGGCCGCGTTTGATGCAATAGACATCATGAAACTGGCGAAGCTCGCTGGGTCGTCGGCACCTGGTAGTTCAGCCCCTTCATTTGCCAACTCGGGTTCTTCGCTCTGTTGAGCCTGCGGCTGAGGCTGCGACTCGGCAGCAGCGGCGACAGGGGCGCTCGAAGCAGTGGACGAGGCGGGTGCTTCAAGTGGCGAAACAAGATTGACGCGGTCCTCCTCATTGGCAGGGCTGCCGCCTGTTGCCTCGACAGCTGTTGGGGTTGATTCGGGTTTTGGTTCAGGCTTTTCTTCGGGTGGCACCTCGCGCGGGCTGCCGTCCGGATTGAATAGCCGTCGATCGGTTACTTTATAACTTGGTTGTTCCTCGTTCATTTCCCACCTTTTTGGCTGGTTTCGGCCAATGTGAAGACGACTCAGCGTCAGCGGCTCAGTTGAAGTTTGTTATGTAACTGATGTTAGCATCCTCATCTGGTGCTCGCAAACAGCGGAAAACGACGGGACCTGAACAACAACTGCTCGCAACTTTGGACTTTCGACTTGAGACATTAGACTGCTTTCATGCCTGCCAACTTTGAAGACCTGATTGAACTGATGCGAAAACTGCGTTCTCCCGAAGGATGTCCGTGGGATCGCGAACAAACGTATGCCACCCTCGCGCCAATGCTCCTGGAAGAAGCGTACGAAGCATTTGAGGCTGTTGAAGAAGCGCGAGAGGGTCGGCCCAACGAACTGCGCGATGAACTCGGGGATCTGCTTTTCCAAATCGTCTTTTACGCTCAGGTCGCTAAGGAGCGCGGCGAGTTCACTATGGAAGACGTCACGAGTGCGATCCACGCGAAGATGGTTCGCCGTCACCCACACGTTTTCGGCGATACCAGCGCTAACGACACCGCCGACGTCTTGCGAAATTGGGAAGTGATGAAGGCTGAAGAGCGCCGCGCTGCCGGGAAGACGGACCGCGATGAGTCTCTGCTTGATGGCGTTTCGTCGAAAGCTCCGGCGCTGATGGAGGCCCATCAGTTGTCAACCAAGGCTGCGCGCGTTGGTTTTGACTGGCAACATATTGATGACATCTTCGGAAAACTTGAAGAAGAGATCGGCGAACTGCGCGCAGCAATTCAAGATCATGGCGCTTCGAATAGTGAGGCCGATCACACACGCGTCCGGGAAGAGATTGGCGATTTACTTTTTGCGGCAACAAATATCGCTCGGCATCTTAGCGTCGAGCCCGAAGCGGCGTTAAAGTTAACCAGTCGCAAGTTTCGCCGGCGATTTGGATATATCGAGAAGGCGTTACGAGAGCGTGGGCAGGCTTTTGACGCGACTACGCTCGACGAAATGGAAGCGCTCTGGCAGGAAGCAAAAATAAAGTGATGAGTAATGAGTGATGGGTCATGAGTAAAAGCTCCCTTGATGATCACTCATCACTCATCACTCATCACTCATCACTCATCACTCATCACTTTTTCCTAACCGGTTATCTGAAGCGAGCGAAGACTATTCCGGAAAGCGGTCTGATAACTGCCAAATTCGTTCTCAGGTGCGACCGCAATCATGTAGATTAGCCGTCCATTACGGAGCTGAGTCGTAACCACGGTTACAACTTCCGCCTGGCCCGTTGCTTCATTGGTATTCGTCAAGGTTGTACTCATACCGGTTCGCCCGTCAACAGTTGTCCGCTGCAAACCACTGCGCTGTCGCAGACTGCCGCTACCCTGAGTTAGACCATTCACAAACTCCTCAGTGGCTTGTTGCAGGCTACGACTTTGCGTCTGGACCAGACCAATGCTGACCCCATGTGTGTAGACAACCTGGTTTCGATATTGGCCGTAAGCACCATCGGGCGCGAACCAAACAGAATTGCTATCCTGAATTTGCCGCCAATTGTTGGGGACACTCACGCGAACGGCGTTTCCCAGAATGGAATAGGTCTGATAACGAGTAGACGGGTAATCAACCCGCCCGCGCGGCGCCTCATTAGGATAGTTGCCGGTGGTCTCTCCGGTTGGATACCGCTGGCCACCCCGGGCGATCTCTTCCATCGAAGGGGCGCGTCCCATTTCTCGTAAACGGGCCTGGATTCGGGAAAAATCCTGCGTATTGCGTTCGGGATTCTCGATGCGCAGCATCTGCGCTTCCTGCTGGATTCGGGCGTAACGATTTGCGGGACTTGGATGGCTGCTCAAGAATCCGCCACTACTCCCGCCACCCTGCTGTTCAATTGTTCTGAACATGTTGGCAAGATCGCGTGGGTCATACCCGGCTCTTGCCATGATTTGTGCACCAAGAATGTCGGCCTCGGTTTCATACTCACGGCTGAACTTAAGAAAATAAACGCCGACGCCCTGCCCTGCTATCTGGGCCGCCGCGCCCGCCGGTCCACCTATCACCGCCCCCAATATCCCGAGAATTCCCGCGGCCGTACTATACTTCTGCGCTTTTGATGCCTGCGCAGTGCCGTGTCGCAGCGCCACATGGCTTATCTCGTGGGCCATTACCCCCGCCATCTCGCCTTCGGTGCGCGCGGCCTCAATCATGCCGCGGTTGACGTACATCGGCCCCCCGGGCAGCGCAAAGGCATTGATATCCCGCGCGTTTACAATCTTGAAAACGTAGTCGAACTCCGGATGCTGAAACTGCTGGGGAATAGAACTCGCGAGACGCTCGCCAACGCGGGCAACGTAATCGGTCGCCTCGCGGTCATTCAAAATCGGCATCTGCCTCTCTACTTCGGCGGCCGCCTGCCGACCAACCTTTACGTCATCGCTAATTTTGTATTTGTTGCTGTGTAGTTTTATCTGAGTCTGCGCAACCGCTGTGATGGGCATCACTAACAGCGCGAACAGGGTCAGCGACGCAATAAGCCGTTGTGGCGCAACGTAAGTCTTTATAATCATCTCTTCCTCCATCCGACACTAATCAAAACTCAAAAATGAGCAGACTGATACTTAAGTAAACATGAAGAGCGGCTACTCTTGGTTGATGCCGCCCTGGTAATCAACTAATCACTTATCGGACCCTTCCCCCGAATTGGTCCTTTCCCACCGTACTCGCGCCGTTTGGGGAGGAGCACGTTTACGGTGGCTCGTATGCGATGAATTATGGGTGGTTTCTGTTTGCCGATTCCTTGTGGTCGAAACGGACCGAATCGAAGGCTCAGACTGAACCAAAACGCAACATGCAATCCGTCTGTCAGAACGATTTCGGTTCGAAGATTCTTCACGTTGGCTCTGGCTAACCTCCACAGCTCGACTGCTGCAAGGTGAGTGCCACTTGCCGATCCTAGGATTTGGTTCGAGGTTTGATGTGCTCGTCAAACCACTTGGCGGGTTCGGCTACGGGCGCAATGTAATGTGGTTCGCCCTTCCAAACTCGAATCATTGAAATAATCAGGAAGACAAGTGCGGCCATCCCAAACAGTGAACTACCGACAGAACTGTCGGTGATTGCTCCGACCACGCCAAACAGGGTTTGCACCACCAGAATACCGACGTGGAGCGCGAGCCCCTGCGAGGCATGAAACCGGACTCTGGGTTCCGTCTTTGGAACCAGGAACAACTCGATCAGCGAAACCACTACCCCGATGTAAAAGGGGGCATACGGCAACATGATCGCCCACTTTTCCGGCAACCCCAGACCCGGGATTGATCTGACTGTTGGCTTTTGTGTTGACGGTCGATATGGTGCAGGCGATGGTTGATAAGGTGCGGGTTGGGAGTAGGTCGGTGGCACGAAAACAGATTGGTAGGGCGATTCGAGAGGTAAGTTGTCGTAGCGCCGCGTTGGGGCTTCCGAGTAGACATTGCCACGAGCACCTTCGTTGACAGAAGGTCGTATTTCACGCGTGGCGCCTCCTCTCATTTCCTGGGTTGCGGGATCGATATTGCCCTCGTCCCGCAATTCTTCGGTCTGCTTCACGAAGTCTGGATCCAGGGGATTCGTGTCGAATTTGCTCTTTTTGGGCTCCATTTAACAGGTCCTACGATGTTTGTGCCGGAACGGTTCAATCTTACTCGTCCACAATCGCATACTCAACCTCTTCCCAATGCTCCTCGCGCTCAGAAATGCGAAAAGCCCGCATTACCGGCTGCGAACCCGCCAAACCGACAATGAAGTAAATGGCCTGAGGGTAATAGGCCAGCCTGACGTCGGTCTCCGAAGGAGCCGGTTCGGCTGAGCGAGGGTGGGAATGATAGATTCCGAGAAGCTGTTCGCCACGATCGCGCATTTGACGTTGCGCTGAGAAAAGATCCTCGGGCGCCGCTTCGTAAGCCACATTGGAATTGGCGGCTAAATTACGGAGCAGGTAAATGCTTCGTGCTCGTTGGTCGTCGTCCCCACCGATCAACCCACAGCACTCAGCCGGATCTGTTTCACAAGCGTGGGCCAGAATCTGATCGCAATGAGAAGTCAGGAGCTTGATCATTTATCAGGTTCAGTTTGAATGGGTTGCTCAACATGCTGGCAACCTTCAGGGACGCTCGCCTAACAACAGCGCGATTGAATACCTGGTACGGCACACCTTCAACCCGTGGATGGGGCCACTTAATCCTTGCTGACAATCTTGAGATGCAATTCCTCTAACTGCTTTTGATCGACTTCGCCGGGAGCATCGATCATCAGATCAGTTGCAGAGGCTGTCTTGGGAAAGGCCATCACGTCACGAATGTTTTCCGTGGGCACCAGCACCATCAGGAGTCGCTCGATGCCGGGCGCGATGCCACCGTGCGGAGGCGTCCCATACTCCAGCGCATCAAGGAAAAACCCAAAACGCGAGCGCGCCTCTTCCGTTGTCATGCCAAGGGCCTTGAACACGAGCCGTTGTACGTCGCGACGATGGATACGAATGGAACCGCTCGCCAGCTCGACGCCGTTGATTACCGGGTCGTAAGCCTTCGTCCGAATTTGCCCAAGCAAAGACGTCTCACCACCGTCTACTGCTCGTTCCAGCAGGGTCAGATCCTCGTCAACGGGCGAAGTAAACGGATGGTGCATCGCATAGTAGCGGTCATCATCTTCGTGATACTCAAACATCGGAAATTCTGTAACCCACAAGGGAGCGTAGACATTCGCTGGTAGCAACTTTTCCCGCCGCGCAACTTCGTTTCGTAAGGCGCCGAGACTTGCAGCTACAGTCTTACTCTTGCCGGCCACGATTAAGAGGGCATCACCTTTCTCCCCTTTCGCAAGAGCAGCGAGTCGAAGAATGGTCTCCTCACCGAGTGCCTTCAATAATGACGAGCTGACTTCGTCTCCCAGCTTAATCCAGGCAAGTCCGCCTGCTCCATAGCGTTTAGCAAATTCCTGCAACTCGTCCAAGATTTTTCGAGAAAGACCTGCGCCTCCTCGAACCACCAGTCCCTTTACCTCTCCACCAGAGGCGAGTGCTGACGCGTAGGGTGCAAAGTCAGTACCTTCGAGAGCGGACGAAAGGTCCTGCAACTCCATGCCTTCAAGGCGCAGGTCAGGCTTATCGGAACCCCAGCGCCGCATCGCTTCCTCGTAAGTGAAACGCGGAAACGGCAATGGCAAGTCAACCCCAATTAGCTTGAAGACTCGGGCAAACAATCCTTCAGTCACTGAATAGATCTGATCGAGCGTAGCAAAACTCAGCTCCACGTCGAGTTGGGTAAACTCCGGCTGACGATCAGCGCGCAAATCCTCGTCGCGGAAACAACGCGCAATCTGAAAGTACTTATCCAGGCCGGCGATCATGCATAACTGCTTAAACAACTGCGGCGACTGCGGCAACGCAAAGAATTTTCCGGGCTGCACCCGTGAAGGAACAATGTAGTCTCGCGCTCCCTCAGGAGTCGATTTGATCAGGATCGGAGTTTCCAGTTCAGTGAAGCCCTGCTCATCCATGTAACTCCGTATCTCGCGGAGCACGCGATGTCGCAAACGTAGATTTGCCTGAAGCTGCGGCCGGCGCAGATCGAGGTAGCGATATTTGAGGCGAAGATCTTCGCTCGCCAGCGCTTCAGAGCTGCCGGTTTCAAGCTGGAATGGCAAGGTCCGGGCATCGTTAAGAATTAGGAATTGGCGGGCGTGTACTTCAACTTCGCCAGTCTCGAGCTTTGGATTGCGTTGACTCTCGTCACGCAGGGTAACTTCACCGCTAACCGCCACCACGTATTCGCCGCGGACCTCCTTCGCCTTAGCGTGAGCTTCGGGGGCATCGTTTGAGTTGCAGACGACCTGCGTGATCCCGTCGCGATCGCGCAGGTCAATGAAGGTAAGTTCGCCAAAGTCACGACGGCGGGCCACCCAGCCCATCAGAGTAACAGTCTTCCCTACATCATCCGTGCGCAGGGCGCCGCATGAGTGAGTGCGTTCCAGGTTTCCAAGGTTATCCAGCATTGTTGAATTCGCTTTACTCTTCTTCTTCGTAGTCCTGATCTTGAGGTTCTTCTTCAAATTCCTGCGCCCCAGGGTCTTCGACGATCACAGTCATCCCCTGGGTCAACGGCAGGCAACTAATGATCTGGGCGCGGTCGATTTTGGTCATCTCCGTCCGGGCCGCATGCCAAAGCTTGACCCAGAAGGTGCGCGTTTCGCCATGAATGGCAAACGTCGACCCGTCAAGCATCACCGGAACGGGTTCGGCCATTGTGCCAGCCCGCAAGGCAGTCAGTAATTCGGGAACATAGGGCTTTAACTTCTCAAACTGGACCAGTACCGCGCGATCTTCAATCTCAGCCGGCGGCAACTCAATCGGTTCACTCGATTCGAGCAGCAAGCGCGTTTCGGTTTGCTCGTTTCGTTTTTTAACTATTGGCATGATCCGATTAGTCCAGCGTCCAATGTCTGATGTCAAGACCCATGTTCAAAGACTCAAGCATTTCAGAGTTCAGGAAGCTCTGATCTACTGTCTTTCGACGCGTAGCGTCCGGATGAATTTAGCCCGGCCTTTCAAAGGCCGGGAGAAGTTACGAGGGTTCGCGTCACATAGCGACGATTGAATCCAGTTTCAGGCGTCGCTACGCGACTAGAGAGGTCGTATAACTGATCCCGGCGTTAAGCCGCCGGGCTAAAGTCATACCAACGCTACGCGTCGAAGATACTGAATCAGAAGGTTCCCTCAATCGTTTCGACTGCTTTTCCGCGCGCGAAGACTAAAGCATGAACTCAAAACCATTAACGCCATTTCCGAGGCTTTGGCCCTTTGGTCTACGCTTTCAATCTTTTCAACAAATACTCGTGGAGGTCCGCAACCTTAACTCGCTCCTGTTCCCAGGTGTCTCGATCACGCACTGTCACTGCCTCGTCTTCAAGCGAATCGTGGTCCACCGTCACGCAGAACGGCGTGCCAATTTCGTCCTGACGCGCATAAAGTTTTCCGATTCCACCCGTGTCGTCGTAAACCGCGCGCATGTGTGGTTGAAGCGAATGCTTGATGGATTTCGCCATTGCCACGATCTCGGGTTTATTCTTTGCGAGTGGCAACACCGCGACCTTGATAGGCGCAAGATCCGGGTGCAACTTCAAAATCACCCGCTTCTCGCCTTTGTCATTCATCTTCTCAGTATAGGCATCCATCAAAACAGCGAGTACCGTTCGATTAACCCCAGCCGCTGGTTCAATCACGTGAGGATAAAAGCGCTGCTTCGTGGGTTCATCGAAGTATGAGAGATCGTCAGTTGAGTTCGGGTTGATGCGCTTCCCATCTTCGCCTTGAGGATTCTTGGAATGAGTACGCAGATCGAAGTCTGTTCGGTATGCAATTCCCATCAGCTCTTCCCACGGTTTTTCTTCCCGCTCGGGAAAGTAGCGGTACATGATGTCTACTGTGCGCTTAGAATAGTGAGCAAGTTCCTTTTCTGGCACTTCGTACAAGAAAAGGTTGTCGCGCCTAAGGCCGAGAGATTTATACCAATCAAGGTACTGCTCAACCCAGTAGTCCACCAACTTGAAATGTTCATCATCTGGCCGAACGAAGAATTCCATCTCCATCTGCTCGAACTCACGCGTCCGCAAAATGAAGTTGCCGGGGGTAACTTCATTGCGAAAAGACTTTCCGACCTGCGCTATCCCGAAGGGAAGTTTGCGGCGACTGGTTGTCAGCACGTTGAGAAAGTTTATAAAAATACCCTGCGCTGTCTCAGGTCGCAGGTATGCCATCGCGGCCGGGTCATCCTCAGCCACAGCGCCTAGCCTAGTCTGCAGCATTGTGTTAAAGGCTCGTGGCGCAGTCCAATCATGCTTGCCGCACGATGGACAATCGCCAGGCATGAAAACTGGCTGTCCGTCGACCGTTTCGTCAACGAAACTTCCTACCTTATCGGCACGGAAACGGTTCTGGCATTTGCGACAGTCAACCAGCCAATCGTTGAAGGTCGCCTCGTGCCCGGAATACCTCCAGACCAGAGGGTTCAAAATGATTGATGAGTCGAGGCCTTCAATGTCGTCACGCTCATAAACCATCCAGCGCCACCACGCCTGCTTCACGTTGTTGCAAAGCTCGACGCCCAACGGCCCGTAATCCCAGGCGCTGCCTAACCCGCCATAGATCTCGGAGGATGGGAAGACAAACCCTCGCCGCTTGGCCAGGGAAACGATTGTTTCAATGTTAGGAGCTGTCATAAGCGTTAAATAGTGAATGGTAAATGGTAAATGGAAAAAACGAAAATGAAGGCGCCAGCCAGGGATTGGTGAATGACCCAAACGATCCACCAAAATACACAAACCAACACTGACTCCTTATTGTGAAGTTCGTGTTCTTTCGGGAGAACCTACCGTCTGACAACGGGAACGCCGATGATTCCCGCCTGGCGAATTACCAGCTAAATTCGAATCGACCGTTCCACCCAAAGAAGAGAGGAGCGCCATACTAGCGCTCCTCTCTGCTTTCCAACTGTCACGTCTTCGGGAAGTTGTTATTCTATTTAGCCGGGGCCGGGGTTGTCACGTTGACGTCGATTTTCTGGGTACCACCGCCCCCAAACAACCGTCCTCTAAATGCAAAGAGCACAACCAAAACGATGATCACAAAGATCACCAATACCGCCACAACGCCAGCGCTGCCACCACCGTCGCCATTATCTCCCATGAATGATTCCTCCTGTTTTAGGGGGGAATTAATTTGAGGGGCTGCGAAGGATTGTTACCACATGCCTCGGTCAGCGTCAATCATAGCCACGCCATCAGCAAAAAAGGAGACAAGCACGTGGCCTGTCCCCTTTTTGGAGTTTACGAAATAAACATTAGGTTAGCCTCGGCCTCGTCGGCCGCGACGCCCGGGCGCCGTGTTTGCCGGTCTTACATCACCCGGCTGCACCGTCGGCGTAGGCTGAGGAGGAGTTGCCCCGCTTGGGACTATCCATAACTCAACACAGTCTTCCTCGCGGAAACCACCGTTGACTACCGTAATTCGCGACTGGTCGATTCCACGTTGGCTCACCAGGTAATCCCGAGCTCGGGTACCCAGCAAGTCTGCCTGTCCGATGCGACTGGTCCGACCACCGTACGCGATGACGTACGTCGTGGTTGAAGGATCGTTTTGCAAGTCAACGGCCAGATTGTCGAGCCGTGCTTTTTGATCGTCAAACGAACAGCTACAGCACACGTCAAACTGTCTCGAAGGGTTCTCGCGCGGCGGCGTAGGCGGCACAAACGTTGAAGCTTGCGAGCTCTGCCGGCACATGGCATCTCCAGAGCCATCATCTACAACCAGGGTGGCGGTGATGCGCTGACCACTTAGGCCCGTCGAATCTACCGTAATGGTCGGAGTTCCAGCGCCGCTCAGCAACTTTGCGTTTCCAGGATTAACGGTCCAGGTATAGCTGAGCGGAGAAGTGCCGTTATATGCCACGTCCGCAGTGTAGGTAATGATCTCGCCCTCAGTTACCTGAGTAGGCGCCGAGATGTTCACTGGGTACGGACAAGCCGATTTGATCGGAGGTGGTGGCTGGCGATAATTAATCGCAACGCACTTAATACGACCAGCTTCCAGGTCGATTTCCCGAGTCCATCGTTGCCCATTGGGTAGAGTAACTACGATAGTATGCACGCCCGGGTCGCGATCAAACTCACGGTAGTCGGTGCTGGTCACGCCCTCAGGTTTGCCATCCACTTCGATCGGCAATCCGCCGGGCGTACTGAGAATCTTGATTGTTCCAAACTTGGCCAGCTTCTTCTTCTTAGCCTGGACGGTTGAAGCCGGATGGACCATACAAAACGTAAGCGCCAGGAAGGCTGCAAACGCTAGTTTTCCGAATGACCTGTTTCTGTTAGAAAGTGGTTTCGACATTTTGATTAGCCCTCCTCCGTAGTCTGGATCTGCGCTGCCAGTTTTCCTCTGGCATGTCGCCTGCGCAGGGTGGCTCCGAAGGCCGCCAATCCAGAGCCAAACAACAATAGCGATGCGGGCTCGGGAATCTCAGGAGTCGGTGTCGAAGGTGGCGGGGGCGTCGGCGTCTCACAGTCGTCGCAACCGTGTATGAAGAAGAATGGAATAGCCGCCAGGAAAAGCAAGGGCCATTTTGGAAATCCGCCCCCAGGAACCGTAATCTCACCACAGTCACAAATTGTACCTTCTACGTCTCCCTGGTCAACCACTTCAACGCCGCCTTGAGGGTCGGCACTCAAGGCCACACCCGCCAGCAGCGTGTCGCCGGAGATCGACTCTGCTGTAGTAGCATCCGCAATCCCAATGGCGTCGCCTGCGGCGGACTGTTGTGAAGCTGATGCAACTGGCGAAGGTCCATCTTCAACTGACACGGCTGAACTCGGGTTCTGCGAGATACTGCGGAGCCGAAGCTCGGGAGGATTTTGATAGCTGCCAAGCACCTGTATCACCTGACTTACTGCCACTGGAGCCGCATGTGTGGGCACTCCGGACAAAAGCAAGATGCTGAGGATCGCAGCCGTGGGGCGAAAAGCTCGACTCATCATCGGTTTGAAATTCCTCCTCGAATCTTTCCCTTCGCAGTGAAACAGGGAAGGGTTGCATTGTTTTAAACTTGAACCGCAACGTTGAAGACTATTGGTAATCGTGCGTTCCAGGTGAACTCTCTCGCAGCGCTCTGGCTGGTTGATAAGAAACAAGCTTAATGAAGAGGGGATTCCAAATTCACTGAGGGTAAAGCGGTTCTAAACTAAATAAAAACGGAGGTTTGCGGGTAAGCACAAACCTCCGTATTTATCGCTCAAACTTGTTGAACGTTAGTCTGATTCGCCAGCACTGGCTGCCTCGGTTTTGCGATCCTCATCGCGCAACACAGCCTTTCGCGAAAGCTTGATCTTGTTGCCTTCTTTCCCGATGCATTTGACGAGAATCTGCTGTCCTTCCTTTAACTCATCGCGCACATCCTTCACTCGCCGGTCAGCGATTTCAGAGATGTGAAGGAGTCCGTCTGTTCCAGGAAAGATCTCAACAAATGCTCCAAAGTCCACGATGCGCGAAACCGTACCCAAATAAGTCTGCCCAACTTCAGCCTCGGCAGTAATCCCCCGAATTCGAGCTACGGCAGCTTCAGCCGCTTCACCGCTCGCAGTGGCTATCGAGATCGTGCCGTCGTCAGAAACGTCGATCTTTGCACCTGTTTCTTCGACGAGGGCCCGAATCATTTTCCCGCCTGGTCCAATAACGTCGCGAATTTTATCCGGATTGATCTTGATCTGGATGATTCGTGGGGCGTGGGCGGAGATATCCGAACGCGGTTCAGCAATCGCCTGCTCCATGACGCTGAGGATGTGCAAGCGCCCCTTTCGGGCTTGCTCGAGCGCCTCTGCCATGATCTGAGCATTGATACCCGCAATCTTAATGTCCATCTGCAGCGCCGTGATGCCTTCGTTAGTGCCAGTGACTTTGAAGTCCATGTCACCGTAGTGGTCCTCAGCGCCTGCGATGTCCGTCAGAATGGCGTACTTATTACCTTCCATGACCAACCCCATCGCCACTCCCGCTACCGGGGCCTTTAATGGCACGCCGGCATCCATCAACGACAGTATGCCTCCACAAACGCTGGCCATCGATGACGATCCGTTTGATTCAGTGATGTCTGACACAATCCGAAGGGTATAAGGAAACACAGACTCATCGGGCAATACCGGCTCAATTGCACGCCGCGCTAATGCACCGTGCCCGATTTCACGCCGGCTTGAAGATCCAAAGCGTCCTACCTCACCTACCGAATAATGCGGGAAGTTGTAGTGGAGTAGGAAACGGCGCTTGACCTCACCTTTTTCGAGGTCGTCCATAAACTGCTCATCCTCTTTGGTACCGAGGGTAGTTGTAACCAAGGCCTGGGTTTCGCCTCGGGTAAACAGCGCGGAACCATGTACGCGGGGCAGCCAGCCAACTTCGCAGCTGATTGGTCGTATTTCAGAGAACCGACGCCCATCGGGCCTGCGACGGTTATTGAGAATGTCGTCACGAAAGATGGTTTCCTTCAAATGGTCGAAAACCTTTTTCGCCATCTGGCGTTTTTCCGGTGCATCCTCGGGATAGCCTTCCACGACCTCTTTTTTCAGCGCATCGACCGCAGCATAGCTGTCTCGTTTTTCCTGGTTGGTTGAATCCAGAGCGGCCCGTAGACGGTCGGAATGGTTGCGCTGAACTTCACCCAGCATTTCTTCATTCAACTGAGGTGCAACCACTTCACGTTTCTGAATATCAAGCGCCTTGTAAAGCTCTTTCTGCCAGCGACAAAGGCGATTAATCTCTTTATGGGCCAGCATTAGGGCTTCGAGCATGATTGCTTCTGAAACCTCCGACGCACCCGCTTCGACCATCACGATCGCCTCTTCTGTACCAGCCACGATCAAGTTCAACCGCGACTCGCGGACTTCGTCGTAAGTCGGATTAATAATGTAACGGCCTTCAATTAACCCAATCCGCACACCTGCGATGGGATTCATGAAAGGAATATCCGAAAGGTAAAGCGCACATGAAGCGCCAGTGATTGCAATCACATCAGGATTGTTGTCCGGATCGGCCGAGATGACGCTGGCGATTACCTGCGTCTCGTTACGGTAACCTTCCGCAAACAGGGGTCTGCATGGACGATCTATCAAACGGCTGGTAAGGGTTTCTTTTTCGGTGGGCCGTCCTTCTCGGCGGAAATAGTTACCGGGAATCCTTCCGGCCGCATAGTTTGCTTCTCGGTATTCAACCGTCAGCGGAAAGAAATCAATTCCTTCACGGGTATGGGGTGCGCCTACCGCGGCCACAAGCAGCATCGTGTCGCCATACTGGATAATCACGGATCCATCTGCCTGCTTGGCGACTCGCCCGGTTTCAACGGTCAGATCTTTGTCGCCTAGCCGGATTGATTCTTTGAGGTATTTCTTAACTGTCATATTGTTTGTCTCCTTCGAACAATAGCCTGATATTTCAGGCCGCGAGGGTCTCGTGCACCTCGCTGTGGTTGTAGTCTAATTTCGATCCAATTCTTAATCCTGAGGGAGCCCGACGCCACGTGAAGCATTGGGATAATCCTGAGCCGCAACAAGAAAAGGCGGCACGAACTCTTAAACGTGAGTTCATGCCGCCTTTTTTGCGTTACGCTAAGGCCGAACACGTCTGCTTGCTTGGGAGTATCGCCGTCACGTTCGGCACCTTGGGCAAGTTCTTCGATAGACGTGGGCTTTCCAGAATCTGAGATTCGAAGTTCTCTCTTTTACCTTGTTCGACCCTAACGACGAAGGCCCAGACGAGCCACAACCTCGTGGTAGCGTTCAATGTCTGTCCGCTTCAAATAATCAAGCAAACTTCTACGCTGTGAGACCATCTTTAGCAGGCCGCGTCGCGAATGGTTGTCTTTCTTATGTATCTTGAAGTGTTCGGTCAACTCGTTGATTCTCTTGCTGAGTAAAGCCACCTGAATCTGAGACGAGCCTGTATCCGCATCATGGCTGCGGAAGTCGGTAAGAATCTGCGCTTTTGTTTCTTTGGCTAAGGGCACTGTTAAAAATGATCCTCCAGAACAGCAGAACCTCCGTCTAAACGATGGGAACCGCTAAGATTAAGTGTCGAAGTAAGTTAACATGGGCTCTTAAAGCTGTCCAGCGGACCCACCCGAAGGCAAACGGCCAGCGGGTTATTGCACAGTTTTCCTGAGTGTCTGATACCATCTACGGCCCACAATAGGCCTAACTATGACAAACAAAAAACACCACACAATCATCATCGGTGGGGGCTTTGGAGGGCTGTTCACCGCACTGGATTTGGCAGGCACGGGCGATGTAACGCTTATTAGCGACGAGTCTCATTTTCTCTTCACTCCCATGTTATATGAGTACTTCAGTGGCGAGGTCGAGGAATGGCACATTGCTCCGAACCACAAGGAATTGCTGGACGAAAACGTGAAATTCGTCCGCGACGAGGTGTCGAATATCGACTTGGACGCGAGGTTAGTTACGTTAAAAACCCGTCGCGACAATCTCTCATACGACGTACTCGTCTTAGCCGTGGGTGGCGTAACCAACTATGCCGGTGTCCCCGGTGCTGCAGAGTTTTCAATCCCATTTCGCAAGATTGCCAACGCAGACCGACTGCGGCTGAGGATGGTTGAGGCACTCGACCATGTTCCGCCAGATCTGCCACCACAAGACACCCAGCGGGCCCTGACGTTTGCGGTTGTTGGCGCCGGAGCCAGCGGCATTGAACTCTCCACCAAGATGGCGGATTTGTTGCGCGATGCTTTTAAGAGACGTGCACTACGGGGCGAACCGCGCGTGCTCGTGATTGAGATGGGTGACAAGATTCTGCCTGGAATGGGCAGTGAAATCCGCGAACACGTCGAGGAGGCCTTGCACGACTCGCACGTGGAGGTCCACACCCTAACCCGCGTGGTAAAGGTCACCGAGAATTCCCTAACGTTTGAGCATAATGGCGTTGAGACAGAGATTGAAACTGCTGCGGTGGCTTGGGCAGGGGGCGTACGCGTTAGTCCTTTAGTCGAGAATCTTCAAGTCGAGAAAACCAAGCGGGGATTGATTTTGGTAAATCCAACCCTTCAGGTGCCTTCGCACCCCAATGTTTTCGCAATCGGCGACATCGCTTTCTTTCCGGACGCAACTCCGACCCTCGCCGGCACGGCGCAACTCGCCTTACAGGAAGCCGGTTTGCTCGCCCGAAATATCAGGGCGTTCAAATCCGGCGAGGAGCTGCAAACAAAGCATTTCGAGGAACTCGGAGAGGCCGTCAGTTTGGGTACCGAACGGGCGGCAGTGTTGGTTGGCGGAAAAGCTTTCGCGGGACCACTCGCACGCCAGGCGCGTTTTGCGCTTTACACATCGCGGCTGCCTACCTGGCACCATCGGTTACGAGTGGGGGCAAGCTGGTTCTTTGAAGGAACGGCGCCGCGGCCACTGTTGCCGCTGGGAATTCAAAGGTAACTCATGTGGCGCTGAAAGCGACAAACCTGGCGCGGATACGCGTTCTTCTAATAACCTTGGTTGCGTTTGCCGTCATGGCTACATCGTTTTGGCTCGGCACCAAAAATTCGGGTGATCCGAACTCCGCGGACCGTTCTCAACAAGGCAACAAGGCTCCAGGATCCGTGTCGGAGAGTACTTCACCCCTGACGCAAGCTCCCGCAGTTTCCGCGACTCCCGAAGCACCTTCATCCCCTCAGATGGATCAAGTGCTGGATGGATCGGCTGGAGTTTCCCCGCCATCCACGGATCCAGAAGCAAACAAAAACTCGATCCTTTCCGACAGTTTCATCGGGACACTTAGACTCGTTATTCCGGTGGCAGGAGTGGGGGCGACCCAATTGCAGGATACTTTCACAGATGCGCGCTCAGAAGGACGTACCCACGATGCCATCGATATCATGGCCCCGGCAGGCACCCCGGTCTTCGCGGCTAGCGACGGAGAGATTGTAAAACTCTTCCAGAGCGAACGCGGTGGAACAACTATTTATCAACTCAGCCCTGACAAGAGGCTGGTGTTTTACTATGCTCATCTGCAGCGTTACGCGGAAGGTATGGTCGTGGGTAAGTTTGCCAGACAGGGTGAGGTCATTGCTTACGTCGGCGACACGGGAAACGCCGGAGCCGGCAACTACCACCTACATTTCTCGATTGCCGTCCTCGCCGACCCCAAGCGCTATTGGGAGGGTAAAAACATGAACCCCTACCCGCTGCTGAGAGGCCGCTAGAATGTCATGAAGGAGGTTGGGGGGGCCCCATCACCTGCGCGTTCGTTAATCGTGCAACCACGCTTGGGAAAACGAGGGTTTCGGTGCGGAGTAGCAGGAGAGACACGGGGAACTGCTGTGGGAACACTCATTGCTGCTAACTCCCGGTCGCAGCAATCATGATCCTGCTTTTCAATCTTGCTCGAACGAGGAATAAATCAATGAGTACGTCAATGGTCACCATGATCCGCCGCACCGCGCTTCTGCTTCTGGCAACAGGGTCAATCGCATTCGCAGTGGGGTGCGCCACCGAGCCAGTTAACGAGTCAACTACACCAGCCGCTGCCAGTCCCGCGGCGTCGTCGTCGCCTTCGCCCAGTGCTACCGTGAGCGCCCCGGTAATCACGTCAAGCCCGGCAGTGAGCCCTTCACCCACATCATCGCCCTCGGCCAAGACCAAGACGCCGGGCGGAAAGTAACAAACCCTGTGGAACCGCCTGCGCAGGCAGGCGGTCATACCGATAAACATCAGTTAGCGAGGAACAGAATGAACAGAACCAGATACATAACTTTAGGGCTAATCATCACCCTTTCAATCATAGCGGCCGCAGGTTGCGTTGCCGAGCCGGGCAGCAATTCCAATTCAATAGCCACGGTTAGCCCCACCCCATCCGCATCAACTGCGCCTACCGTAGAAGTCAGCAAAGCGACCGCCATTCCGGTTACCTTGCCCGTGCTCGACGCGTTGTTTTCGGATGACGTGTTCAAGTCTACCTTGAAGTCGAAGGTTGAGCTTACCGACGATCAGATCACACAGCTACAAAGGCTCGCTGCCGACGAAGTTGGCCGGCTGCGACAGTTGAATACGGAGGAGCAGGGTGCCAGCGAGTCGCCCCAAGCCGAGGAATCCCGTCAGCGCGCTAGCGAAGCTATTCGCGGTCTGCTGGGCGAGCAAAAAGCGGAGGGCCTTTTTTCCCTGGCACGCGAGTATTGGGGGAAAGGCGGAATTGAACTCAACGCCAGCAAGCCCAAAGAAGCAGCCGAGACTAGAGTTACTGGGCCCAATGCGGTGCCGAAAGACACTCGCATCGTCGTGAACATACCGGCCTATCGGATGGACGTCTTCCAGAATGGCTCCCTCCTCAAGTCGTACAAAATTGGAATTGGTTATCCTGAATTCCCTTTGCCTACCGGTTTGCGGAAGGCGGAAACGATCATCTTCAACCCAACCTGGACTCCCCCCGACGAGCCCTGGGTCGCCAAAATGAAGGGTGTCGCGGTGGGTGAACGAGTGGCCGCGGGTAGCAAACTGAACCCACTTGGACCAATCAAGATTCCCATCGGTCAGCCGTCGCTAATCCACGGCGGAAAATCACCAGCAAAGCTCGGGACCTTCGCTTCGCACGGTTGCGTGGGACTCACTACCCCTCAAGTCCAGGATTTTGCCAAACTGCTGGCCCTGGCGGCCGGTGCTGAGATTTCCGACAAGGCGTTTCAGTCATACTCGAAGGACAAGACCAAAACACAGGTGGTGAGGCTGGGTCAGGTCGTCCCCGTCGAACTGCGTTATGAAACTATCGTCGTCGAAGATGGCAAGCTGCGCATCTATCGCGACGTTTACGATCAGGACACAAACACTGAATCAAACTTACGAGCAGTGTTGTTGGCTAGCGGCATCAAGTTTGACGACTTGAGCGAGGAAGAGCGCGGTCAGGTGATGAATGCAGTCAACGCCATGTCACGTCATCCGCAGAAGCCTGTTAGTAAGCCGGTTAGCACGCCAAAGCCGAGTGCGTCGCCTACTTCTTCAGAGCAGGTAGCGACAGGAGAAAAGGTCGCTGCTAAAAGGCCCAGCAAACCCATTGGAAAGAATCAGAAGGAAGTTGTAATTGAGTCCGCCGCGTTTCAAGGGAAAGGCTATCCAGCGGCCGTGAATCTGGATACAGGGAGCGGAAAGCCTGCGCCTAAAGTGGCGCTCACGAAGGCTCCGTGAGGGATCGAAGGACAGGATCGCTAAGGGCAGAGGCCGGTTACTGAGGGCGGTCACTAATGCCCGCTTCTAGCGGCTTCGCCGCCCTCCGTGCGGAAAGGCTCCGCCTTTCCGGTTTACTTTCCGCTTCTTGAGGCTCCGCCTCCGCCGATTTCGCGGCGTAGCCTCAAGAACTGGAAGAGAGTTACGGCAAACGGCGAAGCCGCAAGGGGCGGCCTACTTAGTAACCGGCCTCTTAGATCGCTTAGCGGTAGTCTTAGCACCCTTACTGGACTTTGGGTTCTTAGCGGCTTTCTTTCCTCGTTTTTCCCCGGGCCGCATGACTCGATAGGTAACCACCACGCAACCATTCTTCAACACCTTGCACTCAAGTAAATCCAAATCGATCTGGTGGTCCATCTCGTGGAAGACCGGAATACCGGAGCCGAGCAACACCGGATGAATATTGAAACCGATTTCATCAATCAGGTTCGCTTCGAACAGCGACTTCGCCAGCAGACCGCCACCCATTAGGCAAATGTCTTTTCCTTCCTGGGCTTTCAGCTCGCGGACAAACTCCGCGGCGTCTTCGGAAATGATCTCAAGGTTCTTGACCTTCTTAGGGCTTGGCTTCATCGATCGCGAGAAGACATAGTTTTTCATGCCCGGATATGCGCCGCCGCCCACACCCATGCGCAGTGCAACTTCGTAGGTCTTACGGCCCATCACGATGGTGTCAAATCTTTTCCAATAGTCAGCCATGATCTGACTGACTTCATTGCTCCACATCAGCCAATCGACAGAGTCGTCTTTTCGGGCGAAGTAGTTGTCGAAGCTGTTAGCGCCGCCAAAAATGACTTTTCGCATTCATGACCTCCGTTTCGTTTAGAGGTGGGCCCGCCCACCGGTTCGACGCGGGTGAAACCAATTAGATCAGCAACCAACGTTTTGCGTTGAACGGGCCTCGGGTTTCATTCGCGTTGCACCGGTGGGCGGTGCCTACCTCTAAGCGAATGTATGAACAAAAACGTACGACTCCAAAACAAAACCTGTTGTTTTGTGTGATGCGCGTGGACCGTCTTTATTATCGCGTCTTTTAAGCGGCGCTGGCAGCTTCGCAAGAATCCAACTCTGGGGCTTCTTCAATCGGCGCGCCTGCTTCACCGTAGTAAGGACGGCCGGTCTCGATCGCTTCGAAGTATTCCTCGATGCGGTTGAGGATCTCGTCCACTGAGTGAGAATGGTAGAGGGACGTGCGAAAGAGTGCGCCGCCCGTTAACCCACGAGTGAATTGTCCTGCCAGCTGCTTCATGCGGTTGATAGCCGGCGTTTCAGGCATGTCTTCCCTCAGCATATCGAAATACTCATGCAGGATAGCGCGCTTGTCGGCCAACGTTGGCTGAAAAACTTCCCTGCCCTGCATGACGTCTTCAATTTGCCGGAAGATCCATGGATTCGCCATCGCGCCACGTCCAATCAAGACGCCATCGCAACCAGTCTCGCGAAAACGTGCAAATGCTTGTTCGATAGTCGTCACGTCGCCGCTGCCTGACACCGGTACGCGCACAGTTTCCTTAATCTGTTTGACCAGATCCCAATTGGCGAGACCTCGATAGCCCTGTTCTTTAGTGCGACCGTGCAGCGCGATGTGTTCGACACCACACCCTTCGGCGAGCTTCGCTGTCTCGACTGCGTTTATCGTGTGATCGTAAAAGCCTGCCCGGATCTTAATCGTCAAAGGAATCGTTATCGCCTTCTTGATTTCGGTGAGAATAGTCTCGAGACGATCGTGATCCTTGAGTAGTCCTGAACCACCGCCGTGCTTGACCACTTTAGGGGCCGGACAGCCACAGTTAATGTCGAGAATGTCGGCGCCAATTTCTTCCGCCATCTCCGCAGCTATGCGCATGCGTTCAGGCTGGCCGCCAAAAATCTGCACGGCGAAGGGACGTTCCTCCGGATAAAACCGCATCTGGCGCTTCGACTTTGGGTTGCTGCGCGTTAAGCCTTCAACCGAAATAAACTCAGAAACGCTCAGCCCCACCCCTCCCCGTCGTTTAAGCAGGCGACGAAAAGAAACGTCAGTCACACCGGCCATCGGTGAAAGCACCAGCGGCGGGCTAATCTCAATATCACGAATCTTGAAGGGCTTGATCTCCGGCATACTTAGTTTCAATGCTGAATTGTCACCGTTGTTCCCACCTGCACTGCATCGTACAACTCCTTCATGTCCTCATTCTCCAACGCCACGCATCCCCATGTCCAATCGCTGCTCGCGCCGTTTCCATGAATATAGATATCGCCGCCAAGCGCTGTATGTTGCGGCGGAGTCGCTTTACGTTTGATGGCCCTAACGATGGCGTCGTGCTGCGTTCGCGAGATTAATCCGTCGCGCAGGCCGCGCTCAGCATCTTCAATGTTCGGATAGCTGAGCCCAAGCGACAAGTAGTATGCGCTCTTATTATTTTTCGTGAAGATATAGAACTCACCTTCAGGAGTAGCTCGATCCCCTTGGCGCTTTTTGTCGTCTACAGGATTCAGTCCCAGTCCTGCCTTATAGGTGCGAACCAACGATCCAGCGGCATACAGTTTCAACTGGCGTTTGCTCTTTATGACGACGATGTGCGGATCCTTGAGTGGCAGTTTTAAGGCTTCCTTTCGCTGAGGCACGCCTGCCAGGCCGGTGTCAGGCCAATACGCCATACATGCAAGACTCGACAGCACAACCAGAGAAACAATAAACGTTCGCATCTTAAAAACCTTCACGCTTGAAGAACTAGATTTAAACAGCCTGGGTCGAAATTGTTTGGGAGGCACTCCGTGACCGCCCCTTTGGCTTGCGGCATGTTTGAGTGAAACCAGTGCGGCCGGCTCTCAATATCCTTTATTGACTCAACTTTGCTCAACACATCAGTCAGTCAGTCAAAGATACCTCGCTTAATGTTTCATACAAGGTGCGGGCATCGATCCGCGAGGTCTGACGGGTGGAAGGGATGGCAAGAACGCGAAAACTGGATAGCTTGTCGCGACTACGGATAACAATCTCGTCGCCCGATTTGACTGCGTGAGAAGACTTGGCCGAAGTTCCATTGATTGAAACCCGGCCAGCTTCACAAATCTTTTGGGCTACAGTGCGCCGAGAACAAAGGCGGCTCGCTTTAAGGAAGAGATCGAGGCGCATAAAAAGCAGTCGGCGGGAGGCGGAGCGAGGCAGGGAGTCACAAATCTGGGTATCTTCCCTGCGGCCTGCTCCTGCTCTCTATGGTTTCGGGAAAATCCCGAGCAGTTTTCCCTTCTTCTTTTCTTCCGGCTTTCGTCCGGTTGCGCTGCTAGCTGTCTTTTCCGGGGGCAGGTTCAGTAACGGCGCCACTGCCGCCCGATAGCCTTCGGAAATCTTTATGTACGCATCGTCGCGCAAAGTTTTCAGGTAATCTTCACGATCCTTAGGCGTTCGCTCCATAGTGATCGCTTCGCGAACCTGATTCTCATTAAAAGTGGCTGCATCGCTCCCCGCGGTCCGCTCATCCACGCGAAGTATTTGATAACCGTCATTGCTATGGAGCGGCTCACTCACACCGCCGACTGGTACGCCCTTGACGGCTGTCGCAATGTCTTCACGCAAATTGGGGACTTCAAACGTGCCAACTTTTCCCTTGTTTTGCGGGCCAATCCGCACGCCATTTAGCTCGCGCTCCGAATTTGAGGTAGCCAGCGCCCCAAAATCTGTCCCCGCGCGCAACTGTCTGACTAATTCCAGCGCTCTGGCTTTTACCTCTGCTTCGTTCTTACCCGCTGAACTCAAGAATATTTCGGAGATCGTTACGGTCTCAGGCTTGCGAAATTTCTCAGGATGGGCCTGAAAGTATTTCCTCAGTTCTTCCATTGTGAGTCCAAAGAAAATCTTCCGATCGACTTCCATTTGAATCACCTGCTGCTTCATTATTTCAACGCGAAGTGTCTGTCGAGTTGCCACGGGATCGACGCCACTCTCCCGCATCGCCGCCTCAAGCTTTTCAATAGTGGGAATTCCCTGGTCCTTCGCCACCTCGTACATCCGCCGGTTGACCTCGGCCTCAACTTCGCTCGATAGATCCAGTTCCTTTCCTTTTTGTAAAAGAAGGGCTTCATTAACGAGTGTCGCGATCAGTTCGGCCTGCCGCTTGGTGACTTCCTCGGTGGCTTGCTGCTCAGTCATTCCTCCCTGTTTAAGGCTTTCGAGGCGTTCTTTCGATTCGCGCTTCAGCATCGAGAGCGTTATCACATCATCGTTGATTTGCGCGATGACTTCATCGACCACCTGGAGCTCACCCTCCTGCGCCAGGACAGATGGGGTCCCAAAGGCCAGGATCGCCACTCCAAAAATGCCAGCAAGTGCAAGCGATACTAATTTAGATTTCACAAAATACTCCTAATGAATTGTCGGTTTGCCGGTAGTCGGTAGCCAGTCGTCGGTTGTCCTTATCATTTGACTCCGGATGGGCGGTAGATTTGAGCATAAAGACCTTGCCAATCACAAACGGTAAACACCTCTGAACTAAAGTCCCGAATCCCACTCAAGCGCAACCCGGACGACTGGAAACCGAGAACTGGCTAGTCTCGAAGTTCAAGCAAGGCGCCCCGTACTGTTTCGAGGACCTGATCCTGCTCATCGTCGTTAAGGTTAAGGCGCAAAACGCCGGTTGGCGAGAACAGTCTTCCCTCGCGTCCCCTCACGAATGTCGCCAGTTTGTCGGGTGAGATATGTGCTTTTTCGCTAAATTTGAGGGCTACGCCGTCGGTTGTTTTGTCAATCGAAAGAACCCCGATATCTTCAGCGAGCCTGCGCAAAAGCGCATAACCAAAGAGCTGTTCGACTGACTGCGGAAGCCGGCCATACCTGTCCAGAGTCTCGTCGCGAATACTCGAAAGCGTCTCTTCATCCCGGGCTGATGAGACTCGCTTATAGGTTCGCAGTCGCTGTCCCATGTCGTTGATATATTCATCCGGGATAGCCACGTCGACACCTAGATTAATAGAGACGTTTATCTCATCTTCCACCGCTTCCCCGCGCAATTCGGCCACGGTGCGTTCCAGCATCTGCGTATAAAGATCAAAACCAAGCGCATCCATGTGGCCCGACTGCTGCCCCCCAAGGAGGTTGCCAGCGCCTCGCAGTTCGAGGTCCAGGGCAGCAATGCGGAAACCGGCACCCAAGTCTGAGAATTCCCGAATAGCCGCCAGACGGCGCTTGGCAATAGGCGAAAGCTCCTGCTCGCCCGCAATCAAGAGATAGGCGTAAGCCCGTCGATTTGAACGGCCCACACGCCCACGCAACTGATAAAGCTGAGAAAGACCATATTGATCGGCGCGGTTTATGATGATCGTGTTGGCCCGAGGGATGTCTATCCCGTTCTCAATGATAGTCGTGGCCACCAGCACATCATACTTGTGCTCAATGAAATCGAGCATTACACGTTCCATCTCTTTTTCATTCATTTGTCCGTGGCCGACCACCAAACGGGCCTGGGGCACCAACCGCTTGACGAGGGCTGCAATGGTTTCAATGGTTTCCACTCGATTGTGAATGAAAAAGACCTGCCCACCACGTCCCAGCTCAAGCTCAATCGCCGACTTGATAACGTTCTCTGAAAACTGGACGACCTGAGTCTGGATTGCGAGCCGATCGCGGGGTGGGGTTTCAATCAGGGACATATCACGCAATCCACTCAATGACATGTTAAGCGTGCGCGGAATAGGTGTGGCGGAAAGTGTTAGCACATCAACCCGCTTCTTAAGATGTTTTAATCTCTCTTTGTGGGCGACGCCAAAGCGCTGCTCCTCATCAACAACTACAATGCCCAGCTCCTTGAATTTGACATCTTTTGACAACAGCCGGTGCGTTCCAATTACCACGTCGACATCGCCTGATTCAACGCGCTTGGCAATCTCCTTCTGCTCCTTAGCCGAACGAAAGCGCGAGAGCAATTCGATCTTCACTGGAAATGGCGCAAAACGGCTGCGGAAAGTGTCGTAATGCTGGTAGGCAAGGACCGTAGTAGGCGTCAACACCGCAGCTTGTTTGCCTTCCATCACCGCTTTGAAAGCCGCACGCATTGCGACTTCTGTCTTTCCGTAACCCACGTCTCCGCACAAGAGGCGATCCATCGGCGTCGGCTCCTGCATATCATGTTTCACATCTTCGATTGCTGTTTCCTGATCGGGAGTTAAGACATATTCAAACCCGTCTTCAAACTCACGCTGCCAGGGCGTGTCCGCCGCGAAAGCGAAACCACCTACTAGCTTACGCTCGGCATATAGACGCAGTAGTTCGTCGGCCATGTCGCGCATGGCGCGCTTCGCTTTGGCCTTGGTCTTCAGCCACCCAATTCCCCCAAGACGATCAAGCGTTGGTTGGTGTCCCTCGGCGCTCGAATAACGCTGGACCAGATCCAACCGCTCGACGGGCACGTAAAGCTTGGCGTCCTCCGCATAGAAGAGCAGCATAAACTCGCTGCTGCGCGTGCCTAGATCGAGCGTTTGCAATCCGCCGAAACGGGCTAAGCCATGGTCTATGTGAACGACAAAATCCCCTGGTTTGAGATCGCGGAAGTCAGAAAGGAACGCGGCAGTTTTTGACTTCTTCTTTCTGCCTTCTGTTTTTTGCCTACTGCCTTCCGCTCCTGGCGCACGCCGCTCCAGCGCTTGGGCCCCAGTCTCGTCAAACAAGTCTGCTTCGACGTGCGTCAGGAGCCGCGCACTGCTGATTTCAAAACCAGCGCTCAAGCGACCGACAGTCACTATCGTTTGCGGAAAGGAGGAGGGGTCCGACGTCTCCGGCGTTTCATCAACCAAAGACAACCGGGCATCGACTTTGTACTCCGCCAGAATCTCGGCAACTCGCTCCGCAACACCCAGACTCGGCATAACTAATAGAGTTGTAGTGCCTTTGGCGCGAGCATCGAGCAGATCTTTCGCGAGATTGGCCAGGCGACCGTGGTATTTGAGAGCTGACTGTGTTTTCCATTCTACTTCGTGCGCTTGCTCTGCAACGGGAAAGAGAAATAGCTGGGTTCGTAAGCTGCGGACGCGACCCAGTTGAACCTTTGGTGCTTCGGCGTCCAATGCTATGGCCTGATCCAGTTCGGCGGCGGCGCGCCCCAGGACGCGAAGCTCAAGCCTTGATAACCGATCTATTTTCGCGCGCAGTTCTTCCGGAGGTAGGTACAGCTCATCTGGCCGCACAGCGATATCGTCTACGGCATCAGTTTCATCGTAACGATCGTCGAGCGTCTGGTAGACCTCACCCAGATATGACTCGACTGAGGTTGGTTCATCAATTACCAGGACGGCGTCTTTTAGATAGTCAAAAACGCTGCCGCTTCTTTCGCGAATGATAGGTACGAGCCATTCCCATCCAGCAAAGCTTTCTCCTTCGTCAGCAAATACGGTGCGGTCGCGAAGTGCACGCGCATACCGCTCATCGCTCCAGCGTGCTCGGGCCGCATTGGCCCACTTGCGCAGTTCCTGACTGCGGATCAGAACTTCGCGCATGGGAACCAACTCGACCGCATTCAGCTGACTCGTGGATAGTTGAGTTTCGGCATCGAAGTCGCGGATAGAGTCGACTTCATCACCGAAGAATTCGATCCTCACCGGCCTTTCTTGTCCCGGGGACCAAACGTCAAGAATGCCGCCTCGCATTGAGAACTCTCCCACAGCCCCCACCGGGTCTTCGCGCACATAGCCGGCGGCAACGAGGCGTTCGACCAAATCTTCCGGCGACTGGTTATCCCCACGCCCAAGCAGGCCACCAGCCTGGGTGATTTCATCAGGGGTCACGGTCCTGCGGGCTAAAGCGCGGGCCGTTAAAAGAACGAAATCCGGCGAGCGCCGAGCCAGTCGCCACAAAGTTAATGCGCGGCGTTCGAGAGTGTCAGGATGCGGCGATGATCCTGCGTATGGATCACTTTCGGAGGCGGGCAAAACCAGCACTTCGTTTTCGCATCGCTTTTTTCCTGCAAGCGCGCAATACCAGAAACGCAGGTCGGCTTCCCATGGCTCCAGGTCACGATTTGATTGAGTGACTATGGCGAACAGCTTTCCCGTCTGATGCTGAAGGGCCGCGAGCGCGAGTGCCCTGGCAGAACCCGCCACGAGCCCACTTAGGGAGATCACACGCGCGCCCCGACTGATCTCTACAACAGCGCGTTTGAATTCCGACGTCCCAGTGATCGGATGTAGCGCATGCACTAGCGTGTTCGTTGAAACTACGTTATTTAACAAAGTGATTTCCTCAAATCTGCCCCTGGTCATTAGTCCGGCTGAGCTGCCCTCAACTTGCTTTCAAGTAAAAGAAACGCCCGCAAAGACAGCAATCCGTCGCCAGGACGGAAGGGGTCTCCCTTCGCGGTCTTGACGGCCGGTTTGCTTTTCGCGTGTTGCGGCTTACTGTTTACTGCCTACCGCCCTTTTCATTCTCTCAATGACCGTGCTCGTCGACGCACCCTGAACGAATGGCAGCGAAATGACTTTCCCACCGGCAGCCTCTACTTCTTCGCGTCCATGTATTTCATCAAGTCCGTAATCGCCACCCTTGACCAACACATCGGGCAATAATTCAGCTATTAGTGAGCGAGGAGACATGTCGTCGAAGATGGTCACGTAATCGACGCAACGCAGCGCGGCTAGTATTTCTGCGCGTTCGCTTTCGCTTATTACTGGCCGGCCCTCGCCTTTTAGCTTGCTCACCGTTTGATCACTATTAATTGCGACTACCAAGACGTCACCTTGAGCCCGCGCCGACGCTAAATAGCGCACATGACCAACGTGAAGCAAATCGAAAACGCCGTTAGTAAAAACCACGGTTTTTCCGGCTGCGCGCAGACCTTGGCGCATACCGAGCAGTTCGTCCAGGCTCAGAATTTTTCCGATCATTTATGAATAACAATTTAGCATGAGCGGCATTCTGAGCTAAATGAAGAAGACAAGGGTTCCAATAGGTCCAATGCATCCGGTAGGACTTGTTGCTCCTGCTTTCCCGCATTGCTCTGTTCTAACTGCCTCTCTATAATCAACGCTTTACTTTTGGAGCAAAATTTTGTCGATACCATTCATAGAAGAGAATGATCAGACGCAGGCCCGGCACGAGCATCTGGCAGCGTTGCGCGAGCTTGTGGGTAACACCTACCCAAACAAGTTCGAACGCAGCCAGGCAATAGAGCCTGGAAAGGAAGATACCCTCACGGCTATTGTCGAAAAGTTTCGCGCTTTTGAACCAAGGGCCCCGGAAGGAGAGCGTCCGCCTTCAGACGAGATTGAACTGGCAAACCAGCAATTGAGTGATGTCGCGGTTCGACTCGCCGGGCGCATTGCTTCGCCGCCACGAGTTATGGGCAAAGCCGCATTTGTGCATTTGTCCGACGGAGTCACCCGCTTGCAGGTCTATGTCCGCCGCGCTGACGTGGTCGGGGTGAGCAATGATGTCGGTGTCGGAGAGGTTGACGGTTGGGCATTGTTTGGTTTGCTGGACCACGGCGATTTTATTGGTGTCGAAGGCTACTTGTTTATCACCAAAACCGGCGAGCTTTCCATTCATGTTCAGAAGCTGCAGTTTTTGGCGAAGGCTCTGCTGCCGCTGCCCGACAAGATGCACGGCATCAACGACCCGGAGATTCGCCAGCGCCAGCGTTACGCAGATTTGATCGCCGGCAGTCTGAAACTCGAACGAGAAGAAGGCGAGCTAACACCGCGTGAAGTTTTCGAGCGACGTTCCGCAATCATCCGTGAGATGCGACGAATTCTGGACGACCATGGGTACGTCGAGGTTGAAACACCGATGCTGACTCCTAAGGCTACCGGCGCCGCCGCCCGGCCTTTCAAAACGCATCACAACGCCCTCGACATTGAGCTTTATGCGCGCATCGCTCCCGAACTTTATTTGAAACGGTTGTTAGTCGGTGGCTTCGAAAAAGTCTACGAGCTTAATCGCAACTTCCGCAACGAAGGCATCGACCGGACACACAATCCCGAGTTCACGATGCTGGAGTTTTACTGGGCATATGCTGACGTAAACCAGATGATGGATTTCTGCGAAGAAATGATTCGGGCGGTGGTGTTCACGGTTCTCGGACACACGCATGTTCGCTATGGGGAATTGGACATCGACTTTGCGCATCCGTTCGAACGCTTGACGATGCGGGAGAGTGTCGCTCGGTTTGCACCTGACCAGGAGATTACCAATGACAACGTGGTCACATTATTCGAAGAGCACGTCGAGCATCAACTCATCCAACCAACCCTGATCACGGATTTTCCAAAACCAATATCGCCATTGTCCAAGGCATCACCCGCTGATCCAATGATCGCCGAACGATTCGAACTCTTCATCGCGGGGGTCGAAAACGCCAACGGCTTCTCTGAATTGAATGATCCGGCAGAGCAGTATCACCGGTTCCTGGACCAGATGACGCGACGTGAGCGGGGCGACGAAGAAGCGATGGTGATGGACGAAGACTATATCCGAGCGCTTTCGTATGGCATGCCGCCGGCGGCTGGAATTGGTATTGGCATCGATCGGTTTGTCATGCTGCTGACCAATAAACCTTCAATTCGTGACGTGATTCTCTTCCCGCATATGCGGCCGGAAAAGCGCACCGAAGAAGAGAGTGAAGATAGCCAGCAATAATGTAGCTAGAGTTTGACCCTAATTCCATCCTTAACACCAATCAAGTAGTTGAAAACGGGTGAATAGCCATCGCTAACTTTGTTGCGAATCCGCTGGTATTCTTCGGCTGCGATTGTCAGGACATGAACGTTCTCGGATAGCGGCGTAAGCTGACAGGTCACCGCTGCATTATCGTGCTTAACCTCTTGCCCGCCAAGGTAGACCACGTGTCGAGGAGTGTCCGCTGCGCAGTTCACATAAACAACGAAAGTCGCACTTGCGTAGCTTAGATCCTGACATGCCTTTGCTAACTCCTGGGCATCGTTGAGTGTGAAAGATGGAACGAAAACGAAGTCAATTTTTTCCTCAGTGGAGTAAAGGTGATTCTTCATTATCAGACGAAATATGAGAGAGGGGTCGTAAACATCAATGCAAACCAAAACCGCGAAACAACCATGCTCTGTTTTATAGTAGCGAAGGTGTCGGTTTGGTGGTATGCGAATGAGCTCAAAAGCCCTGACCGCGCTTGTCATCTTGGCGTGAGGAACTGCTTTTGGCTGACCATCATGAATATCGGATGCGATCACGGGTGACAAATTGTAAAACCGGGTTGCATCATGATAACTCCCCGCAATAAGTGAGAATTTGTATTTAGTTACCAGCTTTCCTATATCAGTCTTGAATCGAACATCTCCCTTGTCGAGTGGAGTTGGATAGGCAAGCTCATTGAAGCAAACCAGTTGAGCGCCTGCTTCACCTGCCTGCGTTAGATGCTTTAAGAACTCTTCCCTTAGCTTCTTGCGGTGTCTATCGTCGACTAACCAGACCCGATAGTCACGCTCTTCCTTTTCACTCAGTTGCGCTATGTCGAGGTTCGTCGAGATTGTCGCGATCTTGAATTCCTGATTGACGTACGTGCTCTTCTCTGAAAAGAAGTCCATGCGGGGATCGTTAATTTCCTTGGTCCTCTTTATCACCCGTCGCAGCACCGCAAGATCGTGAAGCCATTCCGGTGGCAAAAGCTCCTCGGTTATTCCGCGAGCGGTTAAGCTAAACTGATCTGCGGGTTGTACCTTGGGTGTTTTGTGCGGCTTGGATTTAGACTTCGATCGTGAGGCCTTGCTAGAAGTTTTGGGCATATTCCGTCAGAAGGTCCTTTGTAGTTGCATGTGAGAGAACAGTGCTTTTAAGCTCGTCTTCGTCATCATAACCATAACCACATAGATCCGTTACACGCTTGGTGATGCGGGCAGTGAAGAGCGCTTCGTGCTCCTCAGACTTATACCCGAATACATCAAGGTCCCCATCCTTGATACTCTTCTTGATTTTCGCGGGACTCATCTTCTTGCCTGAGGCAATCTCAAAATACTCGAGCAACTCAGGTCTAAACTGTTCGTCATCGAGCGCCACAGAGACCGCGAGTCCATGCTGCAGTCTATTCAAGAGCGTCCGAGACGTGATCGAAGAACTATTGAAAGCACGCAGCTGGAAGTAATATCCATCTACTCCTGGCACTGCAACGCCAGCCTCGTTGACATGCTTAAGGTAAGTAGCGGTCAGCGAGTCAAGAATGGGATCAGCACTGGCGGCAGCAAAACTAAAGAATTTACGAACTTCTGCCCCGTTAAGCTTTATCCGATTTTTATCAAAGCGGGTGCAACTAAGGCGGGTCCATATCTTAGATTGCTTCTCATTACGGCATACTGTCACTGAGTTTCCTGCCTTAACGGTGAAGCCGTTATATCTGAAGGAGATCGACGGAAAATCCAGTACATAACTTTCTTTGATCCGTTGTCGAACCTGCTCAGGCTCACGACCCTCTTCGCCTTCGTCCAGCTCGTCATGCTCCCAAGCGATTGACCCGTTTTTGCGAGCCACCGCTGACATAAAGGCGTACTTATAGCGTTCATGATCGCTTTTGATGAGGTCAGCAATCCTTCCTGCCTCTTCCGAGGTGACGAGTCTCGTCGTCTTGAACACCATTCCTTTTCGAAAAACGGGAAAACTGTAGGCCATCGGTAAGCTCCAGCAACGAACGTTAAAGTGAGAGAGCTAACACTTGCTTAGAGGTCTGGCCTTTTCCGGAGTTGCCTTGGAGTCCAGCCCAATGAGCCGGAGGCCAGGCTAATTCGGCAAGATTCCAAAGCGGCCAAGGAGAAAAGTCCAGCGAAATCTATACGTCTGCCGCCCTCTTGTCAACAATACACGACCCGAAAAACTGCCCCACCGAAGCAACCCCCAGTCAGGAGAAACGAAGGCAGGGCAGAGAAAACTATACGCGGTAAGCGCGGGCCATTCAACCAGCGCCACCCCAATGCTCCTCCGAGAGCGGCTCATGATACCATACAGATACAGTATAGTGTGCATCAATACTCACAGCCTACGAAATCTTGGGCATAGTACGGTTTTCGAGAGCCGAGGTCTGGGTCAACGATTCCTCGAAGTAGCTGCCTATCGGCGGAAACTCGGGGCTGCCGTACGAGAGTCTGCCGGGCCGTAAGCAATGATGGTCCCGCCAAAACCAACCGCCCAGCCATGCGTACGATCGGCGAAGAAGATGCGTTCCAGTGTGTGGGAAGTGTTACTGCGCTCGCTATTCCAATGCAAGCCGCCATCGCTGGTGTACAAGACAGTTCCTTCAGCGCCCACGGCCCAGCCTTCCACTGCATCGAGGAACTTAACGTCGTGCAAATCGTTGGGGACGCCTGAAGTTTGCGGCTGCCAACTGCGTCCACCATTGATCGTCCGATAGATTGCGCCTCCACTGCCAACGGCCCAGCCCAGGCGCTCGTTAATAAAGGACGTCGAATTGAAGCGAATATTAGTCTGATTGGGCAGTCGGGCCTGACGCCAGGTTTCCCCGCCGTCTGTCGTTTGCAGAATAGTTGAACCCGCCCCAACCAACCAGCCCCTGTCGTCGATGAAGGCGCCCCCAAGAAGAAGATAGCGTGTTGGAGCTTGCAGCTTGATCCAATTGGCGCCTGAATCGTTGGTGGTGTAAATCGCTCCGCCTTCTCCGAACGCCCAACCGCGGCCGCTGCGAGTAAAGATTGCGCGACTTAGCCGAGCATCAACGTTGGCGCCACGCATGTTCACTCGACTCCATCGTTGGCCACCATCGCTGGTCTTCAAAAGGTAAGCCCGAGGTTCGTCATTTGAACGAACATCATAAATATTTCGCTCACACACCAGCCAGCCATTTTGTTCATCAGCGAAATAGATATCCCGGATAGCGTCTTCCGTGGGGCGAGATTCTGTCTGCCAACTTCTGCCGCCAGTGCTCGTTGCCAACAGGGTGCCCCTACTGCCAACGGCCCAACCTCGATCTTGATCCAAAAAGAACACCGCATGCAGCCAGGCTAAGGAGGGTGTTCGTTGGCGTTGCCAGTCGCCAGGTGTTGCAAAAACTGTAGAGGCAATTGCGAGAAGGCAGAAGGTGGTAAGCAGACCGGCGGCTAATCTCCGGCTGTTAGAAACGACTCTCATACGGCGTGCTGCCACTGACATATTTGGCTCACCCGGACTTAGCGAACGACGGATTCATCAATGTGAAAGGCGCGAACCTGCGGCCTCCGCCGCTTAATGCTTCCTGCCATCTCGCCCACGCGTGGATCGCGAGTTTGTAGCTAGAAGAGACCGCCGGTAAAGATTTGTGCAAAGCTGAGGATAGGGAACATCGTCATGACCTTTTGAATAGTCTTAAGCTTGTTACCGGGAACGAGGACCTGATCACCGGGAACTAGATAAACCAGATCGGGAGCCTTGCCTTTATAGATTGCGCTAACGTTCACCGCGATCGGAGTCAGGTTTCCGTCAGCTTGCCTCCGCAAGACAACAACTTTGCTGCGGTCGCCGGTCTGCAGCACACCCCCTGCTTCGCCTAGCGCTTCTGTGACAGTCAGCCGACGACTCATTAGTCGAATCCCTGGTTGGGCGACGTCTCCAATAACGCTGTACCGGTATGACGATGCTTTGTCGAGTGAAACGGAGACTTGTGGATCTATGATGTATTCGTCGTAGCTCTTCTTGATCATCTCGGCAACTTCGTCAACGGTTTTTCCGTTGACGAATACTCCGCCAGGAATGAGGACGAGCGAAACGCGGCCGCTGGGCGGCACAACGATCCCCACCCGAGAATACCGATCCTGACCGAAGACGCTCACTGAGATGATGTCTTCCGGCCCGAGCCGGTAAGTGTTGAAAAAGTTATTGTAGTAGGGGACGATGGCCGCTTCTTCGGAAGTCTGTTCGTGTCGGTTCGCTTGGCTTTCGGTGGGAGTAGCCGGCGAAATAGCCTTCACTGAAGAGGCGCTTTGACCCGTTGCACCGCTGCCTTTGTCCGCCTCCAACGGGTCGGTTGGAGTATCAGTCTTATCCAGTTCTGGGTTTAGTTTTGATTTGGGGTCCTCTATGGTGGTGTTCGCTGCTTCGGGATTCTTCGTTGCCAATCGCTGACGAGTCTTGTTGGCGACAACTTCTGGCGTTTGAGCGAACACTGCTACGCCTGAAGTAGCCACAACCATAACGGCTACGATCACCATCACCAATTCTTTCATTGTTTTCATCTCGCAAACCTCCAAACCTGGGACGACCTATCGACCTCTGCCAAAGAGAATGATCTTGATGGTTTCAAATAGAATTATTCCGTCGAGTACCAAACTCTGGTTTTTAATGTAATAAAGATCGTACTGAAGCTTCTGCCGTGCGTCTTCAATTGAAGCTCCATAGGGATACTTGATCTGGGCCCAACCCGTCAGTCCCGGCGCAATCAGATGTCGCTGTTCGTAATAGGGGATTTCCTGTGCGAGTTGAGAGACAAAGTGCTGGCGCTCCGGTCGGGGTCCAACGAAATCCATTTCGCCGCGAAAGATATTCCAGAACTGGGGGATCTCATCAATGCGAAGCTTACGAATGATCTTACCTACCCGGGTGGTTCGGTCATCGTCTTTGCTGGCCCAAACCGGACCTGCCTTCTCAGCATCCGTTCGCATGGAACGAAACTTCATGAGGATAAAGGGTTGTCCGTTTTTTCCTACTCGCTCCTGTTTGTAGAGGATAGGACCCGGCGACTCGAGTCTGATCAATACAGCTGTGATGATTGCGAATGGTATCGAGAGCAGGCCGCCAATCATTGCCACGATTCGATGAACGATGTTACGCGCTATTCCGGAGATTCGTGCTTGCCTACCACGACTGGAAAAGATCAGCCAGGATGGCCGAATCATGTTGAGTGAAACTCGTCCGGTAACTCTCTCATAGAAGGAAGCGCCCTCTTCTATGTTTACTTTGCCGGTCAGACTGAGTTGCAACAATTCATTCGTAGGTAATTGTCCGCGCCGCTCACCCATAGCGACGACAATGCGATCGATGTTCTCGCGCCTGACCACTTCATCCAATTCCGAAGTCAGCCCAATCACACGTGGATTGATCAGACTCTTTCCCAAAAGCTGGGCGTCTGTGCCGACGAAGCCCGCGATGCGATACCCTGCGTCCGGGCGCTCGAGCATCTCGCGAGCCACTTCCACCGCCAGACTTCCCGAACCAACAATTAATATCCTCTCCCCAAAATCAGGATGACCAAGGAGCCAATGAATCGCGATCCGCCATCCCACCACCAGAGCTAACGCCAGTGGCAGGGCAATCAGGAAGATGCTACGCCCCAGCATGAGTTTGGGAAACACATAGAAGGTGAACGCCAGGGCTATCCAGGCAAAGCCAAGCGCTTGGATGAGCCTGAGTACGAGTTCGCGGCGGTCGTGCATGACAACATAGTCATACAGATCGAACATGTAGAACGCCGTAAGGCAGACGACAGTAGCCAGCGCAGCTTTCAGGAATCCGTTTCTAAGCAGTAATTCATAATGAGCGTCTTCAACGCCCAACCTTATATACACAGCCACCACTATGGCGCCGAAAACAACCGCGGCCTCGGCGACAAGCAAGAAGGTGGTACGAGTATTTGCGCGAGAGGCTCTCAACTTGCTAACGCCACCTCTTCTTCCGCCTCCGCTACGATCGGCAACTGCTCTTCGTCAGGCGGCGTGTTTTCTGGGCTGTAGTAGCGCTGCTGGTAGTAGTAACTATTGGACTCAAGCTCCTGGTCGGCTCGATTTAGAACTACCCCTAACATCCGTTCGCGCGGTAACGTTTCCAATAGTTTATCAACCATCGCATATCGCGTTTTGCCGGCACGTACCACCATCAGCGCACCATCCGCGCGATTGATCAGCACATTCGCGTCGGTAAAGATTCCGAGAGGAGGCGCATCGATGATTATGAAGTCGAACATTCGCCGCACTTCAGAAATCACTCCGGCATAGGTCGGACCAGAGAGTAATTCAGCAACGTCATCGCGCGGCCGCCCACCTGGCAGTAAATAGAGTCCCGCAGGATCCAGCCGAACGATCGCATCCTGCAAACTGAGTTCTCCTCCCAATACTTCTGAGAGTCCTCGGGGAGCATCAATCGCCAAATACTCAGTCGCACAAGGCTGACGTAAATCGCTATCAATAACGAGAGCGCGAACGCCTTCAGTCTGGGCAAGCAGCCAGCCGAGATTCAGAGCCGTCACGGTCTTACCCTCGCCCATTGTTGCGCTGGTGATTACAAACGTGCGCATTTGCTCGCGCTCACCCGCCTGGAGGATTCTTGTACGCAGCGAGCGGAATTGCTCGCAGTAGGCAGAGCGCGGTTGGGTGATAGCCACCAGATGAGGCTCGACGCGCGCCGCGGCAACGTCATAAGAGACGTAACCTCTGGCGCGCGCCGGCCCGGCAGCGTTCAAAGTTGCCCCAGCAGCACGCGAGCCCATTCCGAAGGGGAGTGCCTTCCCATCGGCTGCATTCGCAGTGTGCGCAGTGAACGCTGAACTTTTCACGGCATTCTCCGCCCCGGCAAGGATGGAAGACAGGCTGTATAGCTGCGCTTCGATCTGCGACGCCGATGGGACAATCCGTGGACTGCGGCCCTCGCCGCGATTCTGTTGGTCTGATGACTGCGGTTGTGAGGACGTATCTGGCCCAGTGGCACCAGAGCGCCTTAATGCGTCATAAACTCTGCCCATAACTTCTCCTTGTGAGACAACTGATTGTGGCTGCCCTCTCTTAACCAGCAGGCGGGAACTACCTGTTCCGGGACCGATTAGCTAGTTGAGTCACCATTCCCGTTACCCGCGGCCCAAAGCTCCGCACGGCCGGCGGCGGAAAAGATTCTGGCCGCCAACTCCTTCTCGTCACCGGCCTGCATTCCGCGATCAGGACGCGGCAGCATATCGAAACTTTCCGCAACCTCTTCTATTACAGATCGGCTGATGGTCAGTTCCCCGGCGGCGTAAGCGGAGAGCAATGCGTTGTCGCAAAGATTGTTAATGTTACGAGGAATGCCTTCAGTGCAACGGTAGATATAGTCGACAGCCTCCGGGGAAAACATATCGGTGCGGACAGCGCCGCTTACTAGTAGTCGGGAGGTTATGTAGCGGTCAGTTTCTTCGACATTGGGTAACGCCTTGATTACACAACGGAGAGCGACTCGCTGCTTGAGTTGACGGAGATTCGGATTGTTCAAGACGTCGCGCAACTCCGGTTGTCCGGTCAGAACAATCTGGAGTTGCTTCGCAGTATTCGATTCGAAGTTTGAGAGCAGCCGAATCTCTTCGAGGACACTCGGTGAAAGGCCTTGTGCCTCGTCGATGATCAGTACAGTGCGCAAACCACGCGAGTGGCGGGACTCGAGTTCTTGCCCGAGGGCCACCAGGAGTTCCGGCTTCGTTTCCCACTTTTGCACGTCGAGAAGGCTGGCCACATGCTGGTAGAACTCAGTAACTGACAAGCGCGGGTTGAAGATGTAAGCGACCAATACTGTGCGGTCGAGGCGCTGCATCATCCAGCGCAAGACCGTAGTTTTGCCCGTTCCAACTTCCCCAGTCACTACGATCAATCCCTTGCCACTTTCAATTCCGTAGTGAAGGTTGGCCATCACCTCCGTATGCGACGGAGTGAAATAGATGAAGCGCGGATCGGGAGTCAGCGCAAATGGCAATTCTTTCAACCCGTAGAATTCTGCGTACACTTTCGTAACCTCCAAATCCGGTCGATGGGTTCGCTCGTGTGGTCCGGGGGGCTTTGGCAGAACCTCCTGGGTGAGCGAGTGGGCGGTGATGCAGTCACGCGCCTAAACTGCAAAGCGCTCGAACACTTGCGTAAGTTTCAAAATCAGGGCCAGCGCGGGAATTGCCAGAATGCTCGCGGCAACTGCACCGAGCAGTAAAAGCTTGCGGCGTCGTGGACGCCATCGGGCTTCCTGTGGCGTTAGCAGTTCCGGCAACGTCATGAGCACGGGCAGAGACGTATAGTGTGCTGCGTCTTCACTTGTTTGGATGGTCAGCAGTCGTGGAATCTCTAATACGCCAGCCAAGAGAAACCCGACTGCAAGTCCTATCGCGAGTCCCATCCCCATCAACATGAAACGCTTCGGGGCTACCGGCCGCGCTGGCAGGTTGGCCGGGTCAACGACCTGAATTCCTTCACCTTGCTGTTGACTGGCAGCGTCGGCGCCCAGGCCAATTTTCTGGGCTTGCAACAGAAGCTGGTCGTAAGCAGCCTTCTTTGTTTGATAGTCACGATCCAAGGCCCCAAGGGTGACTCCGGCGCCAGGGACTTCATTTATTCTGCCCATTACCTGGCTGATCTGATTGTCGATGTCACCCAGCATGCGTTGCTCGCGTTTGATCTCACCGTCTACGAGCTGCAGCTCAGATTCCAGGTTAGCAACGGCCAGGTCAGGACGATCGCGCAGCTTGTCTTGTTTCTCTCTGATACGTTGCTTCCAGTCCGCAATCATCCGGTCCATTGCCGTATTGACAGAGTCTACTTCCGCCTGTTTCGTCAGCACATCTGGATGCTTGGGTCGTAACTCAGTAAGCAGGCGCGTCAACTGCGACTCGAGATCTGCCTTTCGGGAGACCAGTTCGGACCAGGCGAGCGTCGTTTTTGGATCGGTTGTGTTTTCAGCGACATCGTCCTTTATCTGGTCCGAGCTTTTCTTTACTAAAGCAAGCTGCGTAGTCAGCGCCGAGCGGCGATCCTGCAGCCGCCCAACGTCGGAAATGTAGGCCTTCTGCTGTTCGCGCAATCCTGACAACTGAGCCACTAAGGTCGAGGCTTCGGAAGGGAGGTTACCGACATTCTGCTGCATGAAGTCGAGCCGCTGTTTGTCCACCTCGTCAAGCTCCTCCTTGGCCTGACTCACTTGCTGATCAATGAACTGCTTAGCCGATGAGGTGGAGTTAATAGTGTTCTTCGTTTGTTCGTCGACGTACTTGCTGGCCAATTCAGCCGTGACTGCTTGCGTTGTCTTGGCATTGCGGCCGCGATAGGTAATATTGAACCCGTTGGTAATGTCGTTGCGGCTGGTGTTGACCTCAACTGTGATGCCTTTGCGCATATAGTCGACGAGCATTTCCATCGGCTCACCGCGCAACTTCTCCGCTTTGTACAGGTCGTATTTCTCTACCAGAGGCTCGAGCGAACTACGGCTGGTAACGACCTGCGCGATACTGTTTATCTGGCGGGTCAGGCTGTCTTCTGTAACTGTGGGAACCACGGAATTGGGCAGAGTTGAAGGCTTCACGACGATTAGCGTGGACGATGCGTAGAGGTCGGGTAGTTGCATCACCACTAGGGCCACCGCCATCGCAATCGCAATCGCCGGAAGGATAATTAGCCACTTGCGTTTTCGGGCGATCTTCCCATACTCGCCTGGCGTCCGCTGTCGAAATTGAATACTCATAAAGCGTCTCCTCGGGAACGAGTGGTCCTAGAGCGTCGCTAAAACGTTGCGAGCTTCTTCAGACTCCGAAAACGGGGTTCTCTCGCTCAGCTTCAGAGCTTGTTCCAGTGCTTTTCGCGCCGCTTCGTTCTCACCTTTAGCCTTCAATGCCATTCCGAGATGATATTGATAGTTTGCTGATGGACTTCCGGCACCATTCTTCGCTGAGCGTTCGTCGAGGGCTACCGCTTTCTTCAGCTGCTCGATTGCAGCGCCATAGAGCCCCTTCTTGTAATAGACCCAACCAAGCGTGTCGACAAAACCTGGGATGTTTGGATTTTTCTGGACTACTCCCTGGGCGAGGCGCACAGCTTCGTCCAGATTGCCCTTGCCGTTGACTGCGTAAAGCCAAGCGAGGTTATTAGCAGCAATCACAGCGTTTTGATCTTTGCCCAGTGCCTTTCGATAACTTTCAGCGGCGGCATCGTAGTTCTTTCGCGAATCATCGAGCATGCCGATTAGTGTGTATGCAGTGGCATTATCCGGCCGGCGTTCGATAATCTTTTGATACTCAGCAATCGCTCGGTCTTCCTGTTTCGTATTGATGAACAACGCACCCAACGAGGAATACGCCGCGATGTAATTGGGATCCAACTCCAGGGTTTTCCGAAGCGCTGCTTCAGCCTGACCTGAGTTGCGCTCAAAGCCATAAACCTGCGCCTTGAGATAATGGAGGGACGCGTTGCCGGGATGAGTGTTGAGCACCTGATCTAAGCGCGCGTGAGCTTTGTTCAACTCATTCCTGTGCGCGTATACCCGGGTTAGTCCACTGAGGGCGTTAAAATTTACGCCATCAATAGCCAAAGCACTTTCGTAGAAACCGACAGCTTCATCGGCTTTGTTTTCAGCTAATGAAACTCCGGCCAAACTGATGTAGGCATAAGTGTCTCTGGGAGCTGCGTCCCGGGCCATCATGAAATCCTGTCTGGCCGCTTGCGTATTACCTTGTTCCAGCGCCGCAGAACCGCGCGAGAGGTACGCTTTCGCCCTAATCTCCGCAAGCATCTGGGGAGAACTCTGTCGATCCGGAGCGGTTTGAGCAAGCCGCTCCAACAGCTCAGACGAAAGACGCTGAGCAGCTTTCGTATCTCCTGAAGCAAGGCTGATTTGAGCCTGCATCAACTTTGCTGGAAGGTAATCAGGATAGTTTCTTTCAAGGTCTCCGACGAACGCCCGGGCTTGATCGATGTTACCCAGGTTGAAGTTTGCCTGGGCCATGAAATAAAGTCCGGCGCGCGAGTTCGGTTCCTGGACGAGCACCTCTTTGAGATCCTCGACCGCTGCTTGCAAGTCATCGGACTGGCCGGTTTGGGCGCGCACCCTGGCGCGCAATAAAAGCGCCTGCCGATCGTGCTGGTCCTTGGCCAGAACTTCACTGATCTGGGCCATGGCTCCCTGGGTATCGCCTCGCATCAGCATGATCTCGCTGAGCCTATATCGGCCCTGCGTGAAGTCGGGCGATTTGGTTACTATCTCCTGATAGATGCTGATAGCTTCATCCAGACGATTTATTGACGAATAGAAGTCTGCCAATACGGCCCGGCCTTCTGGTTTGTCTTTATCGAGTTCAGCCAGGGATTTGTATGCAACCTCTGCCTTATCGAATTCCTTGTTGACGAAATAGAAACTGGCCAGGACAAAACGCGAGGGGCGGTTGGAGGGGTCAACCTCGACGGCTTTTCTCATCTGAGCTTCTGCTTCACCCAGCCGCTTCTGCTGTACCAGAAACTTGCCGTATTCAGTGTGAGCCAACCCTGAGTTATCGTTAATCGAGATGGCACGCTGAAAGGTTTGCTCAGCCTTCGTCGTGTCGTTTGTGACTATGTAGAAACGGGCCAGACTCAGATACGACTCAACCCGTTTGGTATCCAGGCTGATGGCCTGGTTAAATTCGGCGAAAGCTTTGTCCCGATCATTCTGGGCAAATAGAACACTACCCATCAGGATGTGACCTTCGATGTGATTGGCGTCTTTTTGCAGAATCTCCTTTGCCATGCGCTCTGCTTCGGCAACTAACTGAGGATTCGATTTCGCTCCCGCTATGTAGTAGTTGCCCAGCTTCACACGAGCGTCGAGGTGGTCGGCATCGAGTTCAGTGGTTTTGCGCAACTCCTCAAACGCTTCTTGAAAACGCTGAAGTCCCTCGTAGGCCCGTGCAAGTCCCCAGTGTGCCGAAGCAAGTTTCTCGTCAATCTGAATGGCGTTGCGAAACTCAAGCGAGGCCTCCTGAAATTTTTCATCTTTCAGATAAGCTTCGCCTTGGTTGACGTGGGCGATCTTGGCTTTTTCGGGATTGGTGCAGCCTGTAAATGCGAAAAGTGCTGCGAGAAGGACGAACAGAAGGGTGGCGTGATAAACGGTAATTCGGCACTCAGTTTTCATTCTCTTTTCCTCTCGTTGGGAGCGAATATTTCTGCCAGACAATTCCCCGGCAGGTTAGCTTCCCAGTTCTTTGTCGTTTTCCGGTCCAGCATCTGTGGCGGGCAACGCCACCTGACGAGTCCCAAGAAGGAGACTCTTTTACAAAAGGGCGAATTCCAAGGGGTTTCCGCAAAGTCCGGGCAGGTTCTCCCAAACGTCACTTGGTTAGTCGTTCAGTCTGGAACGAATTCAGGTAGGAGGGTCGAGGATTGGGCAGCAAGATCGACAGCCGCTTGTAAAGCTTTGGATTCCGAACTTCCAACCGGCGTCATGATCCGGATCATGGCTCCGTCGGATCGGCGCCGACGTACACTGTCGACAACAGTATAGACTTTGCCCCAATATTCACTGGCGACAGCCCGGCCACGGCCTTGGTACCAGTAAATAAGTAGTTCTTTATGGAGGCCATTCTGGATCAAGTATCTGTTTGCAATGAAGGGTGGTTTCCCCGTAGGCGCAATTGTGATTCTGCCGGGCTCGCTCATTACCCAGCCTGCCCCCGGCAGGCAATTTAGGGGGCTATGATAAGTTGCACCATCGCGCTGACTTGCGTAGTAACCCACATAAAAATTGACAACGCGTCCATCGGTCGCCCGATAGTTGCGTAGGAGATAATCACTGGAACCTAAGACAGCCAATGTTTGAGTGTCGAATTGCTCATCTCCCCCGGTTTGTTCCCATGTTCCAATCTGTTTGGGAAAACCCTTCAGTTCCCTACGCTCTACCGGTGCTTCACCTAAATACTCCCAGGCGTTAACCACAAGACCGCCGGCTAACAAGACAACAAACAGAATTGAGAAGCGCCAACTGTTCATCTATTCGATTCCTTCCGCTTGCGCCAGTTGGGTTGCCGCGGTGGGAGCATTGATGGACGAATTCAATTGCTCCTGAGTTCTGCCGGAATTTGGATTGACCTTGCTTGCCGAAGCGGGCTTCGCGCAATCCAAAATCCAACCAACGGCAAATAACATGAGGAAAGCGACGATGTAGATCACCCACCCTGAAAAACTGTGGAAGAAACCATCGGCTATCTTAGTTCCATAGTAGTGGGCGAGCACACCTGTGCCGCTAACTCTCAAGGCATTGGTGAAGATCGCGATCGGTATAGCGGACAGTAGAATCACGCCAGACCGCCAAAACGCATAGCTCTTCAATCGAGCCACTAACCTGACGGAGAAACTGGGGGGCTTCAAATTCGAGCTGGATATCTCTCCACCCGAATTTGTTCCGCCTCGCGGATGAGTAAAATAGGCGAAGACAACAGCCAGCGTGACGAGAGTCATTAACGAGCGGATGCCGCTACAAGCCTCAACGACTTCCAACTTCTTCGTCTCGATTGCGCCTCGGGGCATCAGTTCAATCACGTTACCCTGCCGCAATACTGGAATGTCGAAGACCATCATGGCCCACACCGCACATCGCGACGCAAAAAGCTGGAGGGGGAACGCTATCTTGTTGAAGACTATCGCCGGAATCGGGATCGCTAACAAAAGCAGGAACAAAGGCACCACCACCAACCGCAGAAGCGCGAATCCCCAAAAGTAGAGAACGACGCCTACGATCATGAGGACCAGTGAGCTTCTCTGCATGAAGAGTTCGGCACCGGCAGTACCACCCCAAAGAGAAATCAGGGCTGCCAGCACCGCACTTAATCCCATGACCGTCGCCGGCCGCTGGTCTGCCTGCGCAAACCTGTCTCGCTGAGTCCAAACGATGTAGCCAATGATGAATGGAATCAAAAGACCGTGGGAGTAGTTCTCGTCAGTCCACCAACTGTGGCCCAACTTCGCAAGCACCGTTGCATACACGAAGACAAGAGCTGAAGTGATGGCGAGAATTCGCCAGAGATGGTTCGAACGAGGAATACGAAATGCGACACTCATTAGGAGGGGTTCCGGTCTCAGGAAAGAAAAGGGCAACTTCTCTTACCAAAGCCCACTACTCACTTTGACTTCAAATTGAACCGGCTTGAGATATCAAATTCTGGATTTGAGATTTCAAACTTGGTCAGACAGCCACTCTAGCAACGCGAGTGCTCACGTTCAGTAATACTTCTAAAGAAATCGGTATTCCTGCAAAGAGGCTTGATTGACGGTCTTTCTCGTCTCTTGAACTCGTGACGAAAGCTGTCTTTCAATGACAGTACCAAGAGCAAAGCTAAGACTTTAGGAGGGTAAGACGAATGTCGGTTCACTTACTCCCGACTCTAACCGGCGAAGGTGTCAATGGTTGGTTCCGAAGAATGCCCTGAAGAGTGGGCATCAAAGAATGTAGCCATTTAAGGGTTCGCAGTCAATTGATTTCTTATTCTCATGTCGTAACTGGATAAGAAAGCCCTCTGGGGAACCGAATAGAAAAGTCCTCTAGGATGTCTGACCCGAAAGGGTGGACAAATGGAAGGACAATTGCGAATGAGTAGGCAGGAGCGAGAGCGACTGAAGGTCTTTGAACGAGTGAAGTGCGGGGAGTTGCAGCAAAAGGAAGCAGCCGCGATTTGCCAATTGGAGTACCGGTATTTGAGGCGGTTGTACAAACGATATTGCGTAGAGGGCGATCGCGGGCTAGTACATCAAGGGCGCGGTCGGCCATCAAACCGATCCAAAACGGCAGAGTTCAAAGCCAAGGTGTTAGCCCGGTACCAGGAAAGATATCCGGATTTTGGGCCCACGCTGGCGGCCGAAAAGCTGGCCCTTGATGGTCATGTGGTCGACCATGAGACCTTGCGCGGCTGGTTAATCAAAGCTGGCCTGTGGCAGAAGCGTCGGAAGCGCGCTAAGCATCGCAGCTGGCGGGAGCGGCGCGCGCACTTTGGCGAGTTAGTACAACTGGACGGCTCTCATCACAAGTGGTTTGAGGAGCGCGCCCCTAAGTGTTGTTTGATGAACATGGTGGATGATGCCCAAGGCACCACCCAGTCGTTATTGGAGGAAGAGGAAACAATCTTTGCGGCGATGGGGTTATTGTGGCAGTGGATCGACCTCTATGGGATCCCACAAAGCCTGTACACCGATAAGAAGAATGTCTACGTAGTTGATGAAAAGACCAGGGAAAAAGCAGCTGATAGCGGTGAAGAAGCATTTACTCAGTTTGGGCGTGCGTGCCAGCAGCTGGGCATCAAGATCATCACGGCCCATTCGCCGGAAGCGAAGGGCCGAGTGGAACGCAACCACGGCACTTATCAAGATCGGTTAGTAAAAGAGTTGCGGCTGGCGGAGATTAGCACTATCGCCGCCGGTAATGAGCTTTTGCACCACGGTTATTGTGCGCAACTCAACGAGAAGTTTGCGGTGGTCCCACGCTCCGCGGTGGACTTGCACCGTTCAGCCAAAGGGTATGACCTGGCGAGCATCTTCTGTATTGAGGAAGAACGATCAGTGAGCGCTGATTGGATTGTGAGGTTCGCGAATCAGTTCTTTCAGCTGCAGCCTTCCCGCAAAACCCAAGTCGCCAAAGGTAAGGTTCGCGTGCGACGCTATCTCAACGGCGACCTGCACTTCTGTTACGACGACAAAGATCTGGCTTACACTCTTTTACCGGAACGGCCAAAAGCAAAAACGGTAGTTAAGGTGAAAAACAAAAACCGGCGCCGCGGAGAGACCATCATGGAGCAGTACGTACCTCCCACTAATCATGCCTGGCGCAGTTTTAATTTCGGCAAAGGACCGCCATGGGCTCGCTAGAGCCCATGGCTACCAACATGCAACATTCAAACTCAGAGGGCTTTTCTAAATAGTTAAGCCAGAGGGTGTTTCTAAATAGTTCTGACATTGATTTCTTATTCTCAGATAAATGGGCCTACCTGACTGAGGTTTTTTGGAGGGTTTCCGGTTTAGGAACAAAATCCGCGGCGATTTTCCCGGCCCAGCCCAATAATTATCTGTGGACCTTTGAGTTAACCAGCTTGGAACTCGAAGACGTTGGTTGAGTCAAGCAGCCATCCCTCGAAAACGAGATGACCCAACTTGAGTAGTACTCATAAAGAAATCGGAATTCCAGCAACCAGAGTGGTCAGGTGAGATTTTTAGTTTCTTATTCGTCCGAGTTAGGTAGTGACGAGAGTTTGTCACCGGAACGACGAAGGACCACGAGCACTTGGGAAACTACCAAGGGAAAAACGATAGCAATGCTGAGTGACTAACTACTCACTTTTGACTATAACGAATGAAGGGGTCAACGGGTTGGAGTCCCCAGACCTACCCAGAATCGCGAGCCCGTGGCGCCTGAGTTCGCGGCTAAGCAACCATTCACTTTGAAAAGTCTCGGTGCTCGGAATCCGCGTTCGCGGCTGACGTCGGGTGATATGGTAGATGCTACCGGCGATGAGCACGCGACAGGCATAAATCGTTGACATGAGATTACGCGATTTCAGCGCTTGCTTTAGCAAATCCACATACCAACGCGCGCCGTGGATCTTCAGCAGGTACCGACCACCGGGTCGTAGCACCCGCGACACTTCCGCAAAAGCTCGGGCGTTGTTCATATAGGGCAGCGCGAGACGGCAAATTACGGCATCAAACACTCCGTCCGGAAACGATAGATCTTCCGCCGAGCCGCGAAGGAAATGAACCCGAGCTTCGGGCGCGTGTAACGCGAGCTTTTCGCGGCCCACATGTCCGACTGTGGGAGCAATATCGATGCCGACGCCCACAGCACGCCCGTCTCTCACGAAAGGAAGCAGCTCCTGACCGGCGCCGCAGCCAACGTCAAGTACGAGCTTAACTTCCATGTGAGCCGTAGCTTCAAGCGAAGCGCTAGCACGGAAAGGCTCGCTATGGAACTTCTCCCACTCCAGGAGGACATAATCGTTGTAGTCGTTTGCTGCCATTGATTCTTAGATAATATGTCTAATCCTCAGTTAGCCCCACGTTTTCTACGCAATCGTCTCATGTGGATACCTCGCATGAAACCATATGATCAGCGAAGTAAGACTCTCCGCGTGCCGCGCTCAGTCCCGACGACCAAAGATACCGTGTATTTCAGATATGGCAGGAGGTCTAGCGAGGTGTGTTAGGAACGCTAACGGATCACTACTGTCGCTGCATTACTCCTGAGACTGCCGATAATAAGCGTTAATTCCACTGTCCCTGCCCCACGCAATTCAGGGTTCAGTATTACGTTCGCCTGGTCAAGGCCGAGCAATGCCGGTTGGGAACCAGCGAATTCGACCGGCAGGCTGACTATTTGGCCATTGCTGGTACGCACTTCAACCGCAACCGATTCAGCTAAGTTTGCCACTCGTCCTCCTCCTAATTGAATGTCATTCGACGGATCGCTATTAGCAGCGCTGGCAGTTATTCCTGTACCGAATATTATCAACCGCGTTCGTTTGTCAGGACCAAAGTTTTCTTTCGTGACCACATCAAGACCACCAACTGATTGATTGATTACGATCGCCGGGCCTAACCCGTCTCCTGAGTGAGTTACTACGCGAAATACGCTTCGTGGGATTATGGTGGTGCCCCTTGCAACGTGACCATCCTGTGATGTCACGATTATCTCGGCGCCCCCCACCGGAATATCTGAAGGCACAACAAACGTCAATCGAGCCGGTGAGACGTATACCAGCGCCGCAGCTTGTCCGGCAACAATGATGCTTATTCCACCTAACTCATAGGGCAAACCGCTGCCTGCCACGGAGGGCGCAAAAACTGTTTGCGAGCCGAACGGCTGTTCAGAGTTGCTAAACAGTGAACTCATACTAGCCGGAGCGATGCCGAGAGCTTGCCCGACCCCTCCAGTACCGGCGATCCCGATCACTAGATTAGTCAGGGCCATTACAGCACGCGCTTGATTAGCGGTCATAGCCGAGATGCGGCCGCGCAACATTAGATCCTCAGTCATAGCCAAATGGCTAACGATCCTTTGTAGATGCATCCGCACACTCGAGCTATCTCCGGTCTTCTGTACCAATGCGGCATTTGCCCGGGCAAACATTAACGCGGCAGATAAATGCGTATTGATTTCATCGCCTGCGGCACCAAAGAGATTTCTTTCAACTACAAATTCATCGGAGGCCCGCAGAATATCGTTAGTAACACCATCAAGATTCGTTGCTAACAGGGCGGCGAATATTGTCCCGGGTCCAGGTTTCGTTGCGTGGTTGTTTGAAGCGTCCATCTGGTCGACCAAGCTCGTGGCGTGATTCTTAGCGATCAGCACACTGGAAGGCGACTTCATCGGCGGCACCGGCGTCGGCGTTGGACTGGGCAAGGGTGAAGGCGAAATAGAAGGAGTTGGCACCGGTGTAGGAGTGGGAGACGGTGCAACTGCGGCGGCTTTTCCCGAACGATCCCAAGTGGCTCTGCCGCCGTAAAGAGTAAAAGCCATACCATTGATCGTCTTTCCTTCCAATCCCACCTGACTCGCTGCAACTTCAAGGCGTACCCATTGTCCCACTGCGGGAAGCGGTCCCATGTAGTGCATGGTTCCCCAGTCAATTCTGTTACTTCCCCAATACGCGCGATGTGCCCAATTAGTATCCAGCCACTGCAACATCACTTCGTTCGGGACGTTTGCCGGATCAATGTAGATGTAGGCGACCAGGATGTCGCCGGCGTTAATCGTCAGCGTGTCTGTGGCACCGGTAAAAAGGTGCTGATGCACACCTTCAACAATCGCGGAAGGGTGATTGAACGATCCTGAAATTGGGGACGGGTTACTGCTCAGCCAATTCCATCCTTCACCCATTCCTGAGCCGACAGCCCCGGCCGGCAATGCGTCGTCTACCCAAATAATTTCAGCCCCGGGATTAGGCATCGGCGTAGGGGCGGGCGTAGGGGTGACTGTTGGGCCAGGGGTGGGGCTCGGGGTCGGGCTGGGTGTAGGCGCCTGCTGCGTGCCTCCGATTGCCGCCAGCAGACGGTCCATATCCACCCCGGGATCCGTGCCATCACTCGCTGTGCCCCGGTAGGGACTGTTCGCTGAAAGACGATAGTTGGCATGTTGCGGATCGGTCCAGACGACCGATGCCTGCGTTGAGGCGATCCGATTGTTTGAATAAAGAGTAGTTAATGGCGAATCAGAAGTCTTCGCAGCACTGCTGCGGTTGTCAATGATCACGTTGCCATTCATCGACAATCCCGGGAGGCAGCCGCCGCCCGGAATCTGACAGTTCATTCCGTATTCATTATTCGAAATGATGTTGTCCGTGAGAACAAGTTTACTGCTTGACGAGCTGTGCGCGAAGACCAGGCTCTTGCCCCCCAGGGGTGCGGGACTGCCAGGATAGGTATTGTGAATAACACTGACATTGTCGGCCGAGGCCAACGAGGACAATATCTCTTCGACTCCCATCTCAAACAAATTGTTTTGAATCAGGATCGGTCCACTCCTCAGATTGCTAAACTCATTGTCCTGAAGAAGCGGGCCACCTATGGGAGACGAATAAATTCGATCCCAGTTAACCACGCGCTTGAACCAATTGTTGGTAATGTTAATGTTGAAGAGTCCCGACCAGGGAAATCCTCCACTGGTTAGCGAATTACCCTGATTTCTCGCCGACAAGGTAATGCTGCACATCCAACCGTCAAAGATGTTTCCATCGATCGTGACATTCTTCGCCATCTTGAATTCCATAAAACCCTTAGGACTACTACCCGTACTGGTCTGGGTTGAACGTGGCTGGGTTGTTGGACTACCTCCCTTTTGCACCCACACCTGCTCCGTAGAATTGAAGTTAAGCATGATAGTGTTGCGGCTGATCGTTATGTCCTGATTCTGATACCCATTCCATTGCGCTTGCCCGGGTGAGTCCGGCGCTTGCAACAAAGGGTTGCCACCCGCCAGATTTCCGTCGAAAGAGCCCCACGAGGCGAAGCTGACAATGCTGCCCGCAATGTTCGTGACCTTGCCGACTTGAAAAACGATGGGCTCGTTTGGATGGGATGAGTTAGTCACGGGCGTTCTACCGCCCGTAGTCTTGAACGCAACCAGATCGCTTACTGAAAGATTTTGTACGGTGGAGAAACGAGCACTACCGCGATGATTAATTGAATCAAAGATAACGTCGGTTAAGGCGGCGACGTTTGGCGACTCTCCCGAGGAACCACCGAAGAAGATTGGAACAAACCAGGCTTCAAGATAAGAATTACTGACTGTGACTCGCCGCGCCGAGTTAGGAAATAGGATGGCGTTGCTCGCTTGCACATCTACGTTATTGCCTGACAGGAAAGTACGAAAACCAGCGATTCTCGACTCCGTGATCGTGATATCTGTGGCATTGACGTTCATGCCGCGGTCGGCCGTTGTGACTGTACCGTCCGGGGTGAAGCTGTCATTCGTCGCCTCGTGTATCCAACAACGATCAAAGGTAATATGGTGTGGATGGTTGACGAAGGGAATCCCGCCCCCGCTTGATCGCGCGCCGAGGAGTACGAGTTCAGGTGTGAAGGTAACGCCGCCTATATTTGTCAGTTCAACTCCAATGAGCCGATAGTGGTGGGCATTCGCCTCCGCTTCCAGGGCGGGCGCTGGAGTGTTTGCCACGAGCTTTGGCATGGCTAGGCCAAACTGGTTAGTGATCCGCGTGCCAGGTGCAGGAATGCCTGCCAGATCCGACGTTCTGATCGTGATGTAGTCGGCATCTGTTCCACTACATGGTCCCTTGTAACGCAGCACGAAGTTGCCGGAGTAAGACGCGCCCGCTTGCACGATGATTTGATCACCGCAGTTGGCGGCGTCGAGAGCCGCCTGCAGGTCGCCACCCGCGGAGACGGCGATCGTCGCTGCTCGCGCGCTTGCGTAGCTGCCCATCAAAAGAAGCAGGCCGATCACGATGATGTGTTTGGATGAAAAAGATCGTGGTTGATATTGTGGTAGCCATTCGGTACGGCTTGCTGAAAGCATTCTTGCCTCACTTCGGTGGTCGGACGATCTCCCGAATCTGAGAGACTCCTGACTTTGCGTCCCTGCCTCGCGACAGGTTTGCCGTTTGTCGGTGAACAAAGAAAGACCGCCCAACAGAGCGGTGATACGCACTGTGATAGTCCTTCTTGCTGGTTGTTAAGAGCGCTTGTCTGAGAGCGGCGGCGGAGCGGATGAGGGCAGGCGAGACAGAGGCCTGCAAGTGTCATGGCAAAGTATGAGCCACAACTTGATTAAGCTCGGGGAGTTCCCAAACTCGTGCCAAAAACTCGTGGCCTAACAACCGTTACCGCTTTAAAGTCCGAACTTCAGTGGTTGTCCGGGGGGGCCTGGACTTGGTCAATGCGCCGGGTATACTGCCAGAATCTCGTGTGGGATCGGTGTGCCGTTTAACTCAGTTGGACCGTTCTGCCACGGTGGAATGCCGCGATCGGTTTTTTGACTCGAACGTGTTAGAACACTTGCGGTTGGTTGATAGCTTTTTGTTAGGAAATCTCCAAACTGACCCACTACCTGATTAAGCCGTACTTGACCCAAGAAAAGTATGTCTCTCAAACAAACCCTCAAACGTTTACTGCCTCGTTCTTACGGAGCGTTGCAAGAGGTGTGGACGAAGTACCAGATCAAAAGAGTCAACCGATTGATTACGAAGCAGCACGGCCACCTGGTACAGCAGGGGCCCTTCACCGGCATGGTTTATGTTAACGAAGCTGCTTGCAGTACGTTGGCACCCAAGCTGATCGGATCGTACGAAGCCGAATTACACCCGGCGTTGGCGGAGATTCTGGCGACTGAATACACGACTATCATCGATGTGGGCTGTGCAGAGGGGTATTACGCGGTGGGTTTGGCTATACAGATGCCACGCGCCAAAGTGTATGCGTTCGACATCGATACCCATGCGCTGACACTTTGCCGAGAAATGGCGAAGCTGAACTTCGTGGATGATCGAGTGTTTACAGAAGAAGCTTGTACTCACTCTCGATTGCGTGAACTAATCGATGAACGAACATTAGTTGTCTGCGACTGTGAGGGTTGTGAGTTTGAATTGCTCCGGCCTGAAATTGTCTCAGGCTTAAACAAGACGGATTTGTTGGTGGAATTGCACGACTTCATCGATCCGCGCATTAAATCGGCGCTGACGTCTCGATTCGAGCTGACGCACCACATTTCGATCATTGAGACTCAGACCCGAGTGGCGACTGACTACGCCGCGCTGGCTGGCCTCGGTGCTCAGAATCAGATATTTGCGTTGGCTGAACTTCGCGGCGCCGACATGGAGTGGGCTTTTCTGCGATCCGGGATCTACCGAAGCATGAGGAGTCAGAGGACAGATCGGGAATCAGTTCCGCCACAGCAAGTCGTAAATCTTTAGGGTGTTAGCGACTGCCAATTCCACTGTAAAGTTGTCCCTGACTCGCTCAACCGCCGCTACGGCCATCCTCTTGCGCAGCTCCGGATTTCGCGCCAGAGTTTCAAGCTGATCGGCGAACGCCCTGGGATCAAGTGGTGTTGCGAGCAGGCCGGTAAGCCCTTCAGCCACAACCTCCGGCAGCGAACCGCTTCGGCTACCGACAATCGGGACGCCGCAAGCCATCGCTTCCGCCAGCACCAGGCCAAAGGCTTCACCCACTGAGGCGAGCACAAAAATATCAGACGCCTGAAGCAGGCTCTTTGGGTCGGGGACATTTCCCAGCCAATGTATGCGGTCTTCAACACCGAGTTGTTTACTCAAGTCGCGCAAGCTCGGCAATATCTCGCCATCTCCAGCAACAAACAGGCGCGCCGGAACTTTGCGATCCGCCAGCTCCTTGCACGTTTCAACCAGCACGTGAGGGTTCTTGAAGAGCCTCAAATAAGAAACGGTCGACAAGATCAGTTCGTCAGCGCCAACGCTAAACTCTCTGGCCCATAGCGCGCGCGCCGATGGGTCAGGGACGAAACGTTCCGTATCAACACCCAAGTATCTGACCACGATCTTGTCTTCGGCGAGTCCGCCTTTCAGGAGCTGGGCTTTTACGAACTCAGAAATCGCGATAACTCGCGTCATGGGTGCGCTGGTAAGTTTCGTACGCAGTTGCAGCAACAGCTTCTTCCACGAGGTGGCGCGAAATTCGCCGCTGTTCTGCATTTCGTAAATGATGTTCTTAATGCCGGCGCAGCTGGCTATCCATGGCATGGCGCTGAAGTAGTCGAAGAAGATAATGTGCGCGGTGGTGATGGAATACTTTTTGACGAGCTTGCGCAGCTCGCGGAGGTAATTCCTCGTCCCCAGACCGTAGTTGATCGCCGCCAGTTCGGCGCCGGTGCTTCGCAGTCTCGCTGCAAATTCCGGTTTCAGATCTTCCGAGAACACCAGCACGGGCTGCACGCCACGCGCGACCAGAGCTTCGCACAACACTAATTGCCGATCTTCCTGACTGGTCCAGGTTAGCGGCGCGGAGTCGAGAAGAATGGCGATGGCCCGTTTCATAATTGCCGTCTCATACTCGATCGTACAACCGAATCAATTGAGCAACGTTATGTTTGAGGTCAAACTTTTCTTGAACCATGCGACGGCCCGCCTCGCCCAGCATTCGGCGCAAATTCGGATCATTAGCGAGTCTGTCGAGTTTCGCCGCCGCCGCCGCCGGGTCGCCACGCTGAACCAGAAAACCGGAAAGCTCGTCGGTCACCAGTTCCGGTATCCCGCCGACCCGTGTGGCTACAATTGGCTTACCGTAGGCCATCGCCTCGGCAATCATCCAGCCAAAGAGTTCTTCCCACTCCGAAAGCTGGCAAACAATATCCGCCGCCTCGTAGACGCCTTCCCCAAAAGGATCTTGAATCAGTCCCGTCCAGGTAATGTGTTCAGCAAGTCCCATCGCCGCAGCGTCTTTCATGAACTGCGCGCGATAGGATCCTTCGCCTACCAAAACAAAATGCACCCGTGGATTTTTCGATACCAGGATGCGCGCCGTTTCCAGGAGTTCAGGGATTCCCTTTTCCGGGATCATCCAGCTCACCTGAACTATGATCACGCGTTCTGATGGAATCGAATATCTCTTTCGAAATTTCGCGGCACGGTTTGGTTCCTCAATAACTCGCGAAAGATCGACCGCGTTATAGACCAGCTCATGACGTTCCTGCGGCAATAAAGCGAGTGTTGTTAAGCATCGCTGACCATACTCGCTAACACAGATTACTCTGCTGATTGGCGAGTTAATTATCCTGGCAATAGTCCGCTTCCAAAACGGTGCGCGCCCAGGCACGTAACCGGCGGGGCGCGACGTGTGATCCGTGAAAAATGTTTTCTTCACGGACATTAGCCGGGCAAGCCACGGATAGACTCCGAGAAAACCTGTGAAGTGCAGATGGAGTATTTGTGGTTTGTGACGGCGGAGAATGCGGGCTAGAGATGTGGTTGCGCTCCAGTTTAGATCGGTGGAGTTTTCTAAAACCTCAAGGGTAACGTTCGGCAGGCTGAGAAACCGGCGCACTTCCTCCGGCGGTTCTTTGAGGAAACACAAGACGCTTTGCCACCCGCGCTCCTGAAGCTGAAGTGAAAGCTCTCTTGCAAACGTTTCGGTTCCTCCGATTCGGAATGGTTTCACTCCGAAGACGGAAACCACGCACGGCATTTTGTTTTCCAGGGCCACGCAAGCGTCCTAGCGAATCCAATCAGAGAAGACCTTTGTGACGAGGGGGCATAACTTCGCCTGGCTTGCGAGCAAAGAGATACGAACGCAAGTCGGGGCGCCCACCATTGCCGGAGTTTTCAAAGAAGCGAATCTCGATGTCGCGAAATCCGAGTCCCCTTAAGAATTCGTGCAACTGTTTCGACTCAAACTTGATGCCGAACATGAATGGATTTCCCAATCCCATCCGAAGCAAAGACCGCCGAATCTCTGCCTTGAGCGCGTCGCCGGTTTTCCATATCGCGTAGAGTCCGGAAAGGTTCGCCGCATCGCATCGGGCCAGGAATAGACGGGCAGATGGATCATGATCGATCCGGCGGGTTTCAGCACGCGAAAAATTTCGGCGAAATAGTTCTCGGCAAATGATGACGAGTTGAAGTGTTGGAAAACATCACACGAAAATGCCGCAGTTGTCGACTCAGCGGCCAGCGGGAGAACAGAACCGTCCGAGACGTGAAAGTCCACTTTCCCTCGGTTTACATGCAGCCGGGCGCGCTCGATCATGTCGCGCGAAACATCGATTGCATGTACCTGCTGAAAATATTTGCTCAACTGGCTGGTGATTCGCCCGGCGCCACAACCAATTTCCACACAACTTTCGCGATCCACTCCGTAACTTTCCCATTGCCTGCTGAATTCCGCCCAAAGTTTTTCACCATAAGCATAAAACTCAACTTCAGTCCATGGGTTTTGACCGCGTTTGTTACGGCCATCCAGTGAAGCAACTCCGTAGAGCGGATCCGACTTTCCCCATGACTGCCATTCAATGTTGGAGCGAGGTTGTTGTCTCATTTAATTAGACGAGTCTCCTCATGCGTTTCAGTCGTGCGTAGACTCGTTCACGAAATGCGTTAACACGGAGAGCCACTTCAAGGCAGCCGCGAAAACTGCTGTATAGAGATTTTTGTTTGGGAGTTCGCGCGAACGCCGGAAAAAAGTTGGTTTTGTTTCCAAAGCCAAGAATGCGTTGGTCTTCGTCGGATAGATTGCCCAAAAAAGCGGCATTGAGAATCAGTGGATGGTAACGATAGTAATCAATGTCTTCCTGTTGCAAGGGTACGCACGGATCATGGTAGTTGAAAAAACATGCCTGGCGTTCCTCCAACATTGGTACGCTCTGGCGGTGAATGCCGGACGTGTCGAACAAGAAAGCTGTGCCCGCTGGACCGAGCAGCTCGGCTATCCGTGAAGAGTCTACAGCGCTAAGCTCGGAATTCTTTACCAACCGAGGATGCTGTTTTCGATGACTGCCTTTGACGTAGTTAAATGCACCGCTCCGCACGTCAGTAAGATAAATTGCCAGCTTAACTTCTTTGTGAATCTCGGTCGCTGCGGCCTGATCGTACCAGGCATCTCCATGCCAGCCGTGAAAATCTCTTTTCGTCGGTAACGATTTCCAACCTTTCGCTTCCGTCAACTCATACTGACCTCCCAGATAACGGTTCAGGACTCCTTTGACTTGAGGGTGAAGCGCGAGATCAATAAAACCCTGATCCAGCACTAACACGTCTTCAACCATGTGGCGATAGGGCTCAGTTTTCTGATAACCGTCAAAGTTGTTCCAACGCAGCCGCTGCAATCGTGTAGCGAAGGCTTCCTGCATCGCGCGTAGCGTTGGCGCGCTAATCAGGTCAGGTAGGATGACGATTCCGTCTTCTTCCAGACGCGAAACCAGACCGTCAACCTCGGCTGCGTCGCCTGATGAATGCAATAGGCCGGCGACCTGGTTCCCCGAAGTGATTTGGAATTCATCTCTCATTTTCGAACCTTCATCCTCGGATTGCCAAGATTACACGGACAAAAGCCCATAAGCCGTTTGGGTGGTTGTACACGAAAATCTTCTTTTACTCTCATTCTCAATTTGCGAAATCTGAGGATCAGCCACTCTGCTTTTATCGTAACACGACCTCTGACTCAGTTTCGCGGGTTATTTCGATGCTGGTTTGACTACTTGCCTGTTCCTTCATGATTTGCCGCAACTTGTAATCACGATAGGCTCCGGGTTCCCCGTTTTGCCCTTCGACTGCAGCTGACACCATGTTGAACGCTTCTCGCGCGCTCGCAAAGTGTATCTTGAATTCCCCTGTTCGTTCGGCCATATCCAAAACCTGGCCCATGAATCTTTTCATCTGCTCGCCAATCATTATGTCCTGGTCCCAGTCAAAAAAACCGTGTGAGTATAACTTGATAAAAATCCAATCGGGCCGTCCTTTCACGCCAATGCCGGCGCTGCGCCAGCGTTTGAAGCGATCCAGAGTTAACGGATAGTTTTGCGCCAGGGCTCCATCTTCGACGCGAGGTATGGGTAGGCCATGAACCCGCCGCGTCCAATCGAAGACCAGTGGGCCAGTGAAAATAATCGGCAGCTTGAGTTGGTCGCCTAAGCTCAAATTTGGTCCCGAACGATGAGGCTTTGCCTCGGACAACGAATGACCACATTTATAGATTGCATTAATACGAGGCACTTGCGATTGAAAAGGCACCGAAGGCAGCGTGAAATCAGCATAGCAACCTGTATCGGCAAGTATTTGCATTTCAGAATCAACACCGCAGAAGCGTCCTCCCGCCGAGTTTGCCAGCGCCCAGTTGCCATGGACAAAGCCATACATTGGTTTGTCCGCGGGGGTTTCCCTTGAAAGGCACTTATGCTCTTCAGCCAACGTATCTCGAAATGTCGTCAACATCTGCCTTGTATTCTCGTCCGAGTCAGGCCGCTCAACGCCGTGATGAAAATGTACCTCGACTTCACCGTACCCATCAGCCTGTAAGCCGGAGAGCATATCCAATAGCGGGCGCTCATACTGTTCTGCGGGAAAGAAGTTTGTATGCCGAAACGGTGTGCCATCGTGATCTCGAATAGAATCGCCGGTAGCTCTCGCCAATTCACACCACTTTTCCAATCGAGTTAGCGCCATCTGCCCCAGGCCGGGTTCAAAATGATTTGCGACCACAAAAATCAAATGACTAACGCCAGTCGGATTTTTCCATCGGCTCACAAGTTCACCGGCGCGCCACGCTGGATAGCGCAGCAACCATGGCAAGGACCATTTGACCTTGTCTAGAAGCCTTGTATTTGAGAAATTGTCAGCCATCGACATCAGCCCTGCTCAGATCTGGAACTTCTCACCCACGGATCCCATGACGGTCCAGTCCCCACTCAACCCACTACCGTGTTTCAAATCGTCCGCCGTCTCGTGCCGCTATCGCCCCTGCGTCAACCAATGCGTCAAAGTTAATACCGGGATCGCTACCGTCGCTCGCCCGCCTGCGTGTTTTGCTGGTGCCTCCGAGACGCCAGTCGCCGCGCGCGAAGTCGTTGAACCCAATTCTCTGAAACGAACCGACAAAGTAATTTCCGGTGGGATACTTCTCCTCGGAACGGTCGCTCGCCGCCGCGCCGAGGTTATCGGCAATCACGTTTCCCTTGAAGACTCCACCCGGAAAACAAGCGCAAAAGATATTCTCTCGCCCGCATCCTGAACTCTCTGTCAGGCAAACAATGCCGTAGCGATTAAATTGGACGATGTTGTCGCGAAAGGTAAAAGTTCTTGCCGCCGCGCCGTAAGCGGTAATGATGTTTCCGGCCTGCTGCACGGTGTTGTGTGCAACTGTGATTTGCTGACCTCCGTTTATTTGCAGGAAGTAAGGAGTGTTGTCCGCGCTCTCGGCAACAATGTCCACCAGCAGGTTATTTACTATGCGAATTCTCTTCGCTTCCTGGCTGCGATGTTCGTTGTCGCTGCCCAGAATATTTATCCCGGTGCTTGCATGACGCACGACATTGTTTTTGATCTCCACGTCTTCGATTGTGCTCCACGGAGCTTTGCCACTCTGGTTACGCACGGTCAATACGATCGCAGTGGTCAGTATTTCGCTCTCGATCAGGTTTCCTTCAATCACAACCCTGCGGGCATTCTTAAGTTCAAACGTTCCCTTAATCGTTGCGCGTCCCTTCCACTCACGTGGTTTGCGTAAATAATTCCGCCGAATCTCTATGTCTGACGGAACCAGATTGGGAACCGAAGGATCAGCTCCTCCAATAAGGACCACTTCGCCCGCGCCTTCGAGATAATTGTTGACGATATGAAACGGTCCAGGACCGTTCCAGCCGGCGATTGCCTGCGTCTCATCACCCGCCCCGGCAAAACCTGAAATGTGCGAATTAACAATCGAAGTCTCCGCGCTGTTTAAGGCAAACCCACGGCGCGAGCGGTTCAGGCCCGTTGAACGAACGTAGCAACGATCGAAAATCAGATGGTGGGGAAACTCGGCGTAAGATGCGTAGTCGGAACTCCCGAGATCGATCACGCTGTAGACGTAACTCGCATTTGAGGCGGGAAGAAACTCAACACCCACAAATCTGTAATGATGCGCCCGTGATTCAGTACTAAGTGCTGCTTGCTCACGCGGCGCAACGATCTTGGGCATAGCTCGCGCGTGCAGCGCGGGCTTTATCCGTTCGCCTTCACCTGAGATTAGGCTTAAATCGGAAGTGCGAATAGTGATGTAGTCTGTTTCCGTTCCAGAGCCCGGGCCCTTGAAAGGAAGCACGATCGGACCCGTGAACGTCGCTCCCGCCTGGAGAATAATAGTGTCACCAAATCTCGCTGACTTCAGTGCAGCTTGTAGATCGTCGCCGGACTTGAGGGTGATCACGGCCTGTCGCCGTAAGCGGCTCTGGGTTCCCTCGGCCACCGCAAAGGCCAGCGAAGCGATAAGCACTGCGCCAAAGCCGACCAGGGCTAGGACTAATCCAGATTCTGCTTTTGAGATTTTCATTCGCACTCTTTGGGCTAAAACGGCTGTTCACCTTAACATTTCTGAGCTAGCAATAAATCCGCTTTCGCGAGGACTGGCATCAATAACGAAGCCAGTAGAAAAGCATTTTCAAATATTCGTTTGGTACCATTTGCCAACCCAGTCGATGAAGCCACCACGTGCCAGCGGAGGGAGTTTCAAGACCGGGTCCAGCAGGATCGATCGCTATCGACTTTCCGCTCCCTTGGAAAACGCGCCGGAATGTCCAGAAGGCTCGACGTGAATGATAAGCAGAGGTCACGACGAGAAGTGACCGCAATTGGTTAGTTTCTGAATACGCTTTCAATAGCACAGCTTCATCGTAAGTGCCCGTAATGGGAACCATGATCACTGCGATCTTCTCATCGGGAACTCCGGCACGACGCAATTCGTCTTGCGTGCGTTCGTAGTAATAAGGGTTCCTCTGCTGCTCAGGCGACCAGCTGCTCCTAAGATGGTCATTCGTCAAAATAATCCTTGGCGCGCGACCTTCGTTGTAGAGGGCCGCAGCGTGGCGAGCACGTTCGCGAAAAGTCGCCGATCCGCTCATCACGACAATCGCATCTGCATTTGAAACGGGGGTGTGCACGACTAGTAACTGCGCGGCGGCCCGGGCGAGCAGCGGCAGAAGTGCAATCGCAACAACTGCGATGGTGCACCGCCGCCAAATGATTTGCTTTCTGGTTCTCAAAATAATGCAATGCCCAACACACTTCAGTTTGTCGTCAGAACAACAAGCGAAACCCTGTCAAACTACCAGCAGATTCCCTGGTATGACCCATCCTCGCCGACCGGTTTATCGAAAAGCCTCACTAGGTCCAAAACCGCTTGCCCCTTCTTTAGGCGATGCTCAATGTCACAAAATTCCCTCGCCTTGTTCCCAATTACCAGGACGTCTGAATCATTAATGACCTCATCCACACTGCTTCGCATAAGCTGCGAAATGTGTGGGATTTCACGCTCGATATATTGCTTGTTCGCCCCAAAAAGTTTTGCCAGGGAAACGTCCCGGTCGTAAAGTGCCAGTTGCATGCCCTTGCCGATCAGCGTCTCGATTAAAGTGACCATGGGCGACTCCCGCAGATCATCAGTGCCGGCCTTAAAACTGAAACCAAGAACACCAATGCGCTTCTTGCCGGTTTGCAGAACCATGTTTATGGCGCGCTCAATTTGTAAACGATTGCTGGGCAGGATTGACGACAGCAGGGGCACCTCAACGTCGAGTTGCTTCGCCTTGTAGTTTATTGCTCGCAAGTCTTTCGGCAGGCATGAACCACCAAAAGCAAAACCCGGCGTCAGATAGTATGGCGACAGATTCAACTTGGTGTCTTGCGAGAACACCTTCATCACCTCATGGCTGTCAATGCCAACGGCCTTGCAGATGTTGCCAATTTCATTGGCAAAGCTGACCTTCAGCGCATGAAAGGAGTTGCAAGCATACTTCACCATCTCGGCAGTCTTGAGAGCAGTCACAAACAGCGGGGCCTCGATACCGGCGTAGAGCTCGCTGACGAGATTTGCTGTCTCTTCGTCATCTGCACCGATGAGGGTGAAGGGCGGTGAATAGAAGTCTTTCAGCGAGCTTCCCTCCCGTAAGAATTCCGGGTTGATGCAAACGCCAAAGTCACGTCCTGACTGTCGGCCAGAACTGTTTTCAAGTGTCGGAACAACCAGACTCTCGATTGTCCCTGGCAACATAGTGCTACGAATGACCACCGTGTGGCGCTCAGTTTTTTGCTTGAGAGCCGCGCCAATCTCCTCACAAACACGCTTCACATGATTGAGATCCAAACTTCCATTTGCATTGCTTGGCGTGCCAACGCAAACAAGGGAAACGTCGGAATTCATGATTGTTTCGGCGACAGCCGTTGTCGCCGAGAGCCGACCGGCAGCCACCATTGCGGAGATTAGTTCCTCAATTCCGGTTTCAACGATTGGGCTTTTCCCCGAGTTTATGATTCCGACTTTAGTAGGATTAAGGTCGACGCCGATCACATCGTGCCCCGCCTTTGCAAAACACGCGGCCGAAACGCAACCGACGTACCCTATGCCGAAGACGCTTAGCTTCATAGTCATCAAATCCTCTATCTACCGTCCGCAGTGGGGGCACGTTGGGAACGGACTAAACCCATCAGGAAACTGGCTCCCCATGAAAAGTGAATGGTGGAGAACACGAGCGGCATCAGTAAGACCCCGAGTAACCTGTCCTGCCTACTCTTCTTCACCGCCTGCCTGACCCCTTGAAGGCCAAACCCGATCGCCGCCAGCAGATATGCTCCGAGCTCTAGCACAAGCAGTTGCCAGGCCCCACTGCGCCAGAATCCCGCTGCACTAAGCACAATCACAGATGCCACGAATGCGGGAGCGACACACTGCCTGAGTTTCAGCGACCGCGGCCGCTGCCTAATCATGCGCGCCTTCCATGCCCCGTAACGCGAATACTGAGAAGCGAGCCTGGCTAATGTCTCACGCGCAAAATAATCGCAATGCGCAGAGCGGTCTAAGATAACTAACCCACCAGCGAGTCTAACTCGATAATTAAAATCATAGTCTTCATTGGCCAGGAGCTTCTCATCAAATCCTCCCAACGCGGACCAGAGGGATTTTCTGAAACAGGCAAAGGCAACCGTGTCGACCTCTTCCTGTGTCGCACGGCGCTCGCCGGAAGCCTTGCCGTCGCCGTCACCCAGCCGATATTTTGCATCGCCGATTCCAAAAGGGTGTGACACCGCAATGGCGATGGCTCGTCCGACAATCGTCTGGGCTCCCGGTCGCACGCGACACGGCATTCCCACGACCGCGGCTTTGCCTTCGCCTAGCACTTCTACACACCGGCGAATGTAACCGGATGATGGAGCGGCGTGAGCGTCCATGCGAGCAATGATTTCACTACGGGCCGCCGCGATGCCCAGGTTCAGAGCGCGAGGAATGTTTCTCGCTGGGTTATCGACAAGTGTCAATGACACTTCCGGATGAGACTGCTGAAATTCCGCGATTACTTGGCGCGTGTGATCTTCTGACATTCCGTCTACCACGACAATCTCGTAATCTGCTTTGTCATATTGGTCGGCCAGGGTTTCGAGAGCCTTACCAATGAAGCGCTCTTCGTTATAACAGGGGATAATCACAGACACGGCGGCCCGAACCGGCAACCGCAAAGAAGCTACTGGCCCGCCGGCAATAGAAGCAAAAGATTCTGAGAAAGTTGTAGTGGTCATCTTCGCCTCAAATAACCCGCTGCGCGTTTGTTTCCCAGGACACGGCAGCATCGTGGTTGCGTTTATGGCTTAAGGTATCTTCGCAAATTCGACCAAAGCGCTCAGCCACCTTTTCCCAGCCAAATTGCTCTCTGACAGTCGCGGCCGCGCGGCAGCCCATATCATTAGCCAGAGTCGGTTCGTTCAGGACGTTCAATACCGTCGCAGCAAACGACTCGGCCGTGTCCGCGAGAAGTAGCTCTACTCCGTCTTTGACGGGCAACCCTTCGGCGCCAATCGTGGTGGACACGATGGGTTTTTCCATGGCCATCGCTTCATAAATCTTCAACCGCGTTCCGCCGCCAATCCTCAAAGGCACGACATAGACAGCCGCCCGTTCCATGTAGGGCCGAACGTCGTCAACGCACCCGGTAACTATGATTGAAGAATCGTTCCTCGCAAGCTCAAGCAAACCAGGGTAAGGATTCCGTCCAACAACTGTCAGCGTGACCCCGGGAATTTCTCGCTTGATTCGGGGCATAATCTGTTCCGTGAAATAACGAATCGCGTCCTCATTCGGCAACCAGTCCATCGAACCTGTGAACACGAGGTTGTGCGGGTCAGCCTTCTCGTTACCGCCAGGTCGAAAGAACCGTGTGTCTACCCCGGTGGGCACATCGAATACTGAGACTGCGCCATAGTCATTTTGCATCTGCTCCCGATCCTCGCTCGAAACAGCCACTACGGAATCAAAGCGTTGGCACATTTTTCGCTCAAACGCGCGCATCTTGAGCCATTGTCCGTAGAGGTACGCCTTCTTTAACGGATGGCTCTGCACCTGAAAGTGGCGCTTCCAGATCATGGCCTCGACGTTGTGTTGAAAGAGAACCGTTGGACACTCGAGGTCAAAGGGGACATTTGCTGCAGGCGCCAAAAAATCGCACACAACGAGATCAAACTTTCCTGTCTGAACTCGTTCGCTGATCTCTTTGCGCATTAGTGGCGAGTCATACTTCTTAATCGCATAAGGCAGAGGTGAGGCCAGATTGAACAAGAGCTCGGAATAGAATCCAGCCGTAAACTTTTCAGGCGCTTGATGGGGCACACAGACCAACTCGTCGCAATACTCGTTCGCCGCGCGCCTCTCGACATCGCCGGAAGTTCCATCATCGAGAGTCAGATAGGTGACGCGATGATCACGCTTCAACTCCTTCAGCATGTTGTAAGTTCGAATCTTCCCGCCCTTATCGACAGGATGAAGCAATTCAGTTTTGAGCCAGAGAATGTGCATTTGGAAGTTGGTCTACAGATCGCGGTAATCGCGTGCCTCATTTAGGTTGAGCGCTCGAAGTTTGTTTCATTATGCATGTGCCAGTTCAAGCTGCGACTCCTCAAGGTGATTTGCGCTTTCGCCATCGAAGAACTGTCGTTGCCAAATCTCAAAGTTGACGAGGGCCCAGAGTCTCTCTGAATGATCCTCACCGCCGCTCTGATGCCGTCGAACAAGCGACCGCACGAATGCGGGATCAAAAATCCCGCGACTTAGCGCACGCTCACTCAACACATGTTCTTCCACAACGCCTGAGAACGCACCGCGAAACCATGCGCCCACGGGAACAGGAAAGCCCATTTTGGGGCGCGACAAAATAGCTTCGGGAAGGATGCCTTTCATGCTCTCGCGCAGAATATACTTGGTCGTACCGCCACGCAGCTTCATACGCTCAGGCAGCCGTCCGGCAAACTCCACCAGCTTGTGATCGAGAAACGGAACACGACTCTCTATTGAAGCGGCCATGCTCATTTGATCTTGCTTCATCAGCAACTCGTGTAGATAGGTTTTGATGTCTGCATACAGCAAACTATTGAGCAGGGACTTGGCATCGGTTTCCCGAAGGACGTCGCGGACACCCGAGTAGGGGTCGGCCAGGCCAATGCGCTCGCGTGCTTGGGGCGTAAACAAATTGAGTTGCATGGAACGTGGGAATACCGCGAAGTTATCGAAGTAAATACTTTCGATATCCGGCGAAATCATCAGGAACGTGCGCATTAATTTTTGCCGGATCTTGGACCCATGAGGAAGCGTTTCAATCTGGGAGGATACAAATTTTCTGAACCGGTCCGGCGTCAGCGCGTTATACTTCGCACCCACTTCAATATTCAGAATGGTTTTTCGGTAGCGGGCATATCCGGCCAGCAGCTCATCGCTTCCCTCTCCAGTTAGCACAACCTTTACATGCTGAGCGGCAAGACGTGAAACAAAATAGAGGGCCACACTCGAAGGGTGGGCAATGGGCTCATCTTCATGCCAGACGAGTCTCGGCAATGCGTAAAAAAACTCTTCGGGACTAACAACAACTTCGTGATGATCGGTCTTGAAGGCCCTGGCAACGAGTCGGGCATACTCCAACTCGTTTGCCTCGCGCTCCGCGAAAGCGACGGAGAAAGTCTTAATTGGTTCGGTCACCATGCTGCTCATCACTGCGGCTATCGCGGAAGAATCGATTCCCCCAGACAAGAACATCCCGAGCGGGACATCGGCCATTAAGCGCAATCGCACTGACTCGCGGAATAGTTCGCTCCATTCGGCAATGTAGTCCTGTTCACTCCGCCTTTCCTCTTCGTTTCCGGCGAAGCTCACGTCCCAGAACTTTGCGATATGGACTCTTCCATCCCGCCAAAGCAAAGTATGGCCCGGCAACAAACGCCTAATGCCTTGGAAGAGTGTGTCTTCGGCGGAAGGGGAATGGTTGGCAAGGTAGTCTGGCAGCGCCTGATAATTTAGTTCAGCTTTTAGCGCGGCCGCTTCCAGTATCGTTTTGATCTCAGAGCCGAAGTATAGGGAACCATCTTCGGTTTGAGCATAATAAAGCGGCTTCACTCCCAAGCGATCCCGCGCGACAAACAGTTCACGCTTGACCTGATCCCAGATGGCGAAAGCGAACATCCCACGGAGCAGGTCGACGCACTTCGAACCGTATTCTTCATAAAGATGCAGAATGGTCTCAGTATCGCAGTGCGTAGCATAAACGTGGCCCCGCGCTTCGAGCGAAGACCGAAAGTCTCCGTGGTTGTAAATCTCTCCGTTGTAAACTATGTGGAGCGAACCGTCCTCATTGGTCATCGGCTGATGTCCGCCGGCAACGTCTACGATGCTGAGACGACGGTGACCCAAACCCACCCGACCATCGACGAAGATGCCTCGATCATCAGGGCCGCGATGCCTAATCACGTCGCGCATACGCTCCAGCACCGAGACGTCAATGTCGCGGCGCGATCTGCTTGATAAGGCTATTCCGTTAATTCCACACATAGGGTTCGCTAATTAAGCCCTGGGTCGTTTCGAATTACGAGGCCCGCGCTCTCCGATTCACTTCTGCGAAGAGGGATTCCAAGTCACATACCGGCAGGCTTAGGTCCAACGCTCCTTCATTCGTTTGCAACCGAAACTGATTACCCACTCGGCTCGCCATGAGATAGTTGATTTCTTTTGCCGACCTCAGAATTTCTTTGCCATCAAGTTCCAACCGTTGTCCATCCAGCACCAGGAACTCCACTAACTCTTCGGAAAGCTCAGAGCCCTTCCGGGAGAATCTGACCCATGTCCAGTTGAAATCCGAGACCAACCTCACCGTTTCGACCTTCCGGCTCCCTCGCGCGTCGCGCATCATCACAAGATCGCAATGGTGTTCGTCAGTTATCTCAAACGCGCGGCCGCCGATGGCCTCCACTTCCCTTACTCTGTGTGTTGGCCCGCTCTTGCCGGCAGCAGGAAGCAGCAGGGTGATCAGTTCCTCGGGCCCCCTGTTAGCTGCTGATGTGCTGGCCGAGAACTGATAAACCGGCGCGTCCACTCTGTCTCCATAACACTGTGAAAGCCAGCCATCTTTCCTGCTCCAACTGCCATTCGGTCCAAAGGCAACGACCTGCAAACTCGCATTCTCACCACGCGCAACTGCTGCCTCCGGTTTGGCGTTTGTATTGAGCAGAGGCTCAAGCCGTAGATCCGCACCGACTGTGAAATGAAACCGAAGTTGTAAATTATGATTGCCATCTGAAGCTACGCTATCTCGCATGAGCCAGTAGTCATTCTTTAGAAACAGAATGCTGCGGGTATAGATGGCAGGATTGGAAAGGCGCTCATACCCATCGTGGCGGCCTTCGACATAATCAAAGCGTCGCTCGCTAATCCACGAGAGAGGCTCGCACTGCGCAATAGTTCGCCAGGAAAATGGTCCGGCCGCAATCGAAGAAGGCTCCCCATCAACTGTCAATACATTGTGAGCACTTGAGCCGCGGAACCAATCGCGCAAATCCTTCGAGCCCGTATAAGTGTGAGTACCGGGGTCGATAAGCATTGGCTGGCCTTTCGCCGCGACTTCGATTGACAGGGCATCGGCATGTGCGTGACCACAATTATTAGCTCCGTGCGGACCGCAATCGAACAGGAGATAGTTTGCCCGGTCGTGCCAACCGTCGCGCATAACGTAATAACCACCATGCGGGAACCCTTGAGACTGGCTCGCTGGTTCCTCTGCCGCGATTCGATCAAACTCTCGCACCCCTTCCGGCCCCAATAACCACAACGTCTCTTCTGCTAACTCACCGGCCACAAACTTGTAATCCCCGCGTCGAAACAGCGCCGCACCGTTAGACAAGGCTGAGCGAAAATCATTTGCCGGGCGATGATCCAGAAACATCAACCTGCCGCCATCGTCATCTCCAAAAAGAGGTGACGTCCCGTCCGGTCGAGTAATGTACATCAAGTGGTCCAGAAGCGCTTTCAGCTTTTCTTCCACTTCGCTATTGAACGTCTCGGTGAACCCGTCCGCTACTGCAGGCGTCGCGGAGTGTCGCGACAGTATCAACAGATGTAGATAAAAATCCGTGGTGTAACGATGGTAGTAACTCGACTGTTCAAAATAGACGCCGTCAGCTTTCACCTGCTGAGTCAACTGCTCGCTCAGAATCCTTCGTCCCATAGCTCGCCACGCCGGAGCTTCCTTGAACGCCGGCAACAATGTGCCTAGATAAAACAGTCCCAGGGCTTCGCCGGTTAAGTGAGTGTTTGGGCTGAAGTAGGTAGAGAGGTAGGTTTGCAGATGCCGTGCATTCAAATACAGAAACTTCATAACGCGGGCGAAGGTTCCGGGATCCAACGCCGCCGAGTGCCGAAAGAAGTTGAGTGCCCACAGCCAGGAAATTGAACGGAAAGCGATCTCGAGGCTGCTCGCCCAGTTGATACCCTCCTTCGGTGGATTGCGGTCCATCCAGGAATTTAGGTGAGTTACAAATGTCTCCGCATACTTTTCATCCCGGCTCAGCCAGTAAGCCTGGCCAAGGGCTACAAAATATTGATGGCGGTTCAACTCCCAAACGATTTTCTTATCACCGATGATCTCAGGGTCAAGGTAATCAAGGCGGCTCCAATGCTGCTTTGGCGCAGATTTCCCTGAAACCGGTTCGACGTGCCAGTCAATCGGATCGCCAAAGCTGAGATTTCGAAACCCAAGAAGATTGAACCTGCCGGCGATGATGCAGTCTGCTTGTTCGAGGATTTGTTGCTCTCTCTGTGGCCAGCGCATTCGCAACTCGGCCAGCACCGCGTCGGGATTACTGAACGACGAGAAGAAAACGCCAGGGGTTTCTTTTCGGAAATGTGCGACCAGTTCGTCAGCAGATGTGTGTTCTTTTTCGCGCTGATAGTCTTGGCGCAGCAAACTCAACAATGCTCGGTTCGAGGGCAGTTTCGCAAGGGAAGAAATGCCTTGACGTTCGGCGAAAGCGGCAAACCGTTGTGAGACTCTTACGCGAAGCTCGGTAACGCTCATTCTCCGAAGTTTGGCAATCCTGGTATCAGGGTGCCCGCGCTTCTGAGACCTTTGGTTCATCAATCCGTGATAAAGGTCTGTCCATTGCCCTCGCACCGCTCTCCAACTGTATTTCTCACATTCTTCGAGCCCATTTTCCGTTATTGATTTTGCCAGATCGGGCTTCTCCAGAAGGGTCAGAGCGCGCCTTGCGATTGCCTGGTGGTCACCCCGGCTGACCACGAATCCTGTCTCACCATCGGCAACCATATCAGGGATGCCGCCGGCGTCAGTTGTCACGACCGGCAAGCCGCAGGCGAAGGCCTCTAGAATCGAAAGCGGTTGATTGTCGATCTCGGAACCGTTCAGGTAAATGTCGGCGGACTGATATCGTGCGGTGATCTCATCTTGCTCAACCCGTCCGACAAATTTTGTATTGCGCAGTCCCAGTTCGAGCGCCAGGGCTTCTAGTGATGCACGCTGGCTGCCGTCGCCTGCAACGACCAGTTCAGCGTTGGTCAAGCGGGTCTGAATTGCAGCGAAGGCGCGCAGCAGATGGTCTACACCATAATGCGGTTCCAGGTTACGATTTGAGAGGAATACCGGGCGCAATGGAGTGCGCGCGCGGTACGTAAACTCTCCGAGTTCAATCAGGTTGTTGATTGCATGCGCCGTGATTCCAAATCGCGCAAACACTCTTGCAAGATACTGGGAAGGTACTGCTACCTCATCGACTAACCGAATCGTCGCGAGAGCGGAACGCCAGCGCGTCAAGTGATCTTCAGCTTCGCCACTGTGGTAGTTCAATAGGATTTTCTTGCCAAACAATTTCGCAATCAGAATTGCAGGCGTTGGCGCTATGACAAATGATAAATAGGACGCCGAGAAAACGTGTATGACGTCATACTTCGGCACTCGCGCCAAAAGGGTAGCAACGTAGAGTAACGAGGTAACGACGGTGCGCAGGTATTTGATTGCCTGCAGCCTTCGCAAGCCGCCTGGCAAACGAGGATTGATGGCCAGGAACCCGACCTCAAAAAATGACAATTGGCGCAATCGGGAAATTAACCTCGCAGCCTGTACCGCCTGCCCGCCAAGAATATCGAGAGATGGCCCAACAACCAGGATACGCAATGGCCGCGCGGTCTTACCAAACCGGCCTGCGCTGGCTCCACCGATCGCGACTGTTGGCGATTGCTCTTTCATGGTTAATTCAAGCCGTTTGCAAACCCAGCACAAGCTCTCCTGGCAAACCTTGAAGCTGCTCTAATTTGCGTAGTCAATCTCGTCATGCTTTTCAATCAAGAATCAAATTCCAACTTCCAACAAACTCATGGTCGGGAAGGTGGGCTTGCCCCCACCGGTTGCCTACCGCTCTTGGTTCCGAAGTGCTTTCGGTCGGGAACGCGCCCGGTTTTCACAGTCTGGGCGAGAAGCCTTTCGTATAGCTTCTCGGTATTCTGAAGCAGCACCCGACTAGAAAACTTTTCTTCGACGACGCGTCGGCCCTGCTCACCCATCAGCCGTGCCATTTGCGGATTCTGGACGAGCGAGATGATTCGCTCAGCCATAAGTTGATCGTCGCCCGGGGGAACGAGGTATCCAGTCTCCCCCTGAACAATCGCTTCCCGCGCACCTCCCACGTCGGTGGCAACGACCGGTCGGCCCGCTGCCATATACTCCAGGATCGAGTTAGAAAAGCCTTCGGCTTTTGACGAAAGAACGCAAACGTCGGAAACACTTAGCGGCTCGGCAATATTTTCACAGCGACCAAGCAGGAAAGTGTTACCGTCGATCCCCAGCTGTGCGGCCAATTGTTTAATCGACTCTTGTAGTTCACCTTCGCCTACCAAGAGAAAACCTACGTCTGGCACGGCGTTGCTCACGCGCTGCGCCGCTCGTAAGAACGTTGGATAGTCTTTGACTTCGTGTCGCATGTTCGCGACGATCGTCACGAACCGTGCGGGGCCATGCGACACGTCACGCAGACCTAGCGCGCTGATAGTTTCTTCGCGAGAAACATTCCTCCGCGTCACTACACGTTTGAAATTGAGGCCGTTATGAATGACGGTTATGCGCGAGCCGTTGATGCCTTCTTCAATGAGTTTCTGCTTAACTGATTCGGCGTTTGCGACGATTTGGTGGGCCAGAGAATAAGCAAGGCGCTGTGCCTGTTGCTGCGCCATGACCCGCATGCCGGAGGTTTCGCGACGTGAGGCTATGCGCACGTTGACACCGGCCAGAAAGCCTGCAGTCATGCCGAAGATGTTTGTATAGAAGTCGTGCGTGTGTAGCAGATCGATCTGCTTCGTTCGCAAGTAACGAACAAATCTTTGAAGCTGAAAGACCGCGTTACGGTCGTAAAAACTCTTCAGCGGATAGGAAGGCATCTCGCCAAGATTCAGACTCTCGATACTCGCGCGAAGCACTCCGTCGGGTTTTAAGCTGGCTAGATAGACTTCGTACTTCCCGCTGTCATGCAGCAGGCGCGTCAATTCGAGAGCCTGCAGCTCGGAGCCGCCCTGATCGAAGCTATCCAAAAGTTGAAGAATGCGGGGCTTCACGATTATCACTCAAACCCGGCTGGGTTCTTACCTCCTGTCTACATATTGGCGGTGCCAAAGTTCGAGCATCAGCAATGACCAAAGAGCCATCGCGTGATCTCGCCGGCCACGTTCATGCTCGTCGAGCAGGAGTTCAACATGACCACGCGCTACGTATCCGCGCTGCAGAGTTCGTGGATCGTATAAGGTGTCGCGTATTCGCTCGCGCAGTTGCTGATTAATCCAATGCTGGATCGGCACCCCAAAACCTTGCTTCGGACGGTTAACAATTTCCGCGGGCACCAGATCGGTAATGGCCTGTTTGAATAAGTGCTTGGTTTCAAATCCGGCCATCTTGATAGCCGCCGGGATGCGTGTAACGAATTCGATTAGTTTGTGATCGAGCAGCGGCACGCGAGCTTCCAATGAAACCGCCATGCTCATGCGATCGACCTTCGTCAGTATGTCGCCCGGCAGGTACGTCTTGCTGTCGATATAAAGAAGCGAATCAAGGCCTGCGCCAGATCGCACGTTGCCGCTAAGCTCACGGAAATAGGAATTCAGATGGCTTGAGTCTCGCAGTTGATTGCTGAAATCGGCGGTGTATAGGGAGGCCTTGTTGAGACCGGTGAACACGGAAACGTTATCGAGGTAGCGGCTGATTGGATCGAGCGAGACGTTGTGCAGATAGTTGCGCCCCCACGCCCCGTGCGGCAGGTAGCGACTCAACGGATCCATCAGGCCGCTTTTGATCAATTCGGGTATCCGATCAAACTTGCTGCGGTGGCGCGTTCGCCAACGCGACGTGGTCGGATTTGATCAGCGTGCTCGACGCCCGCACGCCCACAGATCTCCAGCAGTGGAGCCAGGCGTGGGTGGACCAGCCCGGCCGCCCCACGATCCAGACCGAACTCGAGATCAAAGACGGCAAGATCGCGCGCCTGGCCTTTCGCCAACGCGATCCGCGCGGCCGCAACCTCTCGTGGCCGCAGCTGCTGCGGGTGGCGATTGGCACCAAAGCCGGCCGCGAAGTCATCGTCGTGGATCTCGCGGGACCCGTGGTCGATGTGCCGAAGGCGGTCGGCATGCCGGCACCGCTCTACGTGCTGCCGAGCGCCGGCGGCTGGGCCTACGGCGCGTTCGCACTCGATCGCAACACGCTCGACTACCTCTCGACCTCGCTCCCAGAAATAGACGATGCCCTGACGCGCGGGAGTGCGTGGGTCACGCTGTGGGATGCGCTGCTGGAGGGACAGATCAA